>JAJRYZ010000101.1 GCA_024275515.1 Spirochaetota bacterium | reverse complement strand
GCCGAAATCCAGGAGCTTCATCTCCCGGTTTATCATACGCTGTGCGCGACGGTCGAAGCTCATTTCTTTCCCGGGTAACGCCGAAGGCAGGAGGAATCGCGCAATGTTGACGAAAGAGGCGGTAGCCGCGACCATCGATCACGCGGCGCTGAAACCGTCGATGACCGACGAAGACATTCGACTGGCCTGCGCCGTCGGAAGGAAGTATCGTGTGGCTTCGGTATGCGTTCGGCCGTCCGACATACCACTCGCCGTCGGCGAGCTTGCCGGGAGCGGAGTCCCGGTTTCGACGGTTATCGGCTTCCCGCATGGGTCGACCTTGACCGCGGTCAAGGTCGACGAAGCGAAGCGGGCGCTTGAGCTCGGCGCGGTCGAGCTGGACATGGTGATGAACATCGGTCGGTTTCTCTCGCAGGACGAACGGTACGTAGAAGAAGAAGTCGCCGCCGTCGTCGCCGCGGCGACCTCCGCCGCGGCGATCGTCAAAGTCATCCTGGAAATATGCTACCTGTCCGACGAGCAAATCGCCGCCGCGTGCCGCATGGCGGAGCGCGCCGGCGCGGACATGGTCAAAACGTCGACCGGGTTCGGCGAGAGCTCCGCGACGCCCGCCGCGGTTCAGATAATGCTCGACACCGTCGGTGGTCGGCTCGGGGTAAAAGCGTCCGGCGGTATCCGCACGTGGGAGGCGGCCGTGAGTTATCTTGAGCAGGGGTGTGCACGGTTGGGCGCCGGCGCAACCGAAGCTATTCTTTCCGGCGGGCATTCCGACTCGTCGTACTAGCGCCACGCGCGGTAGTCGCGCTGGGAAATAACGGTCGTCTGATTCTCCGACGGCGAGCCGCATCCGAACGGCGCGGCGAGAACGTTGCCAAAAAAAAGCTGCTTCGCGAACGAAGCAGCTCTGTGCCGCCGAACAGAATCGAACTGTTGACACAAGGATTTTCAGTCCTCTGCTCTACCGTCTGAGCTACAGCGGCACGGTATTTCTTATATCGGTTCACGAAAAAAGTGTCAATAAGCGCGCGCCTTTCGTGATCAATTCTCGATATTGATGACATCGAGAAAAACCCGACGCGATGCCTGCCGCGTTCGTTGACCCCCGCCCGGTCGGTTGCTATCATGCAGCAATGAAACGCGGCGAGAAAGCGGTCGCGGCTTACCGGCGGGCCGCGAGCGGGGGAGCGCCTTCGGAGGCGCGCGCCGCCGCGGCCGACGCGGGACGGACGCGCACCGCCGCCGGTGTCGAAAACGGCGGCAAGGTGGCGGGACTACTCAAGGGTGAGGGGTCCGGCGCCCGACGCGCCGCGAAGTTTCTTTTGCTGCTGTCGAAAGACGACGCCGCCGGCGTGCTCAAGCAACTCGCCCCCGCGGAAATCGAAAAAGTGGCCGTCGAAATCGCGCGGATCAGGAAGATCGACGTCGGCGAGGCGCGCGCGATTCTCGAGGATTTCGGGAAGCTGCATGTCCGGGGAGGGACAAGGCGGGGCGGTCCCGATGTGGCGAAAGAGATGCTCGAGCGCGCTTTCGGGCGCGAGAAAGGTGATGCGCTTTTCTATCGAGCCGTTCCCACCGGACGGCTCAACCCGTTCGACTTTCTCGACGAGCTCGAGTTCGATCAGATACTGATGGTCCTCCGACATGAGCCGGCGTCGGTCCTGAGCGTGGTGTTTCCGTACATGCAACCGGACAAAGCCGCGAAAGTGCTCGAAGCTCTTCATCCCGATCTGCAGCGCGAGACGATTCACCGCGTCGGAAGGCTCGAGGCGGTCGATCCGGCGGTCCTTTCCCGGATCGCCGAAGCACTGCGCGAACGGATACGCAGGCAGGGGAAAATCGTTACCGAGGAGGTCGACGGGCGCGCCGCGCTTGCGGAGATACTCCGTTACATTTCCGCCGAAACGGAGTCGGACATTCTCCGCAATCTCGAGCAGTATGACGCGGAGCTGTCGAATGATATTCAGGAGCGAATGCTCACTATCGAGGTGGTTTTCTCGCTTCGGGACTCCGATCTGCAGGCGATTCTGCGCGATTTTTCCGATACCGAGCTCGCCGTCGTTCTCAAGGGCAAGGATGATCGTGTTCGAGAGAGGATTCTCTCGAATCTTTCGGAGCGTCGCGCAACGCTCGCCCGCGAGGAGATGGAACGACTGGGCCCGATGAAGAGAAGGGAAGTCGCCGATGCGACCAAAGAGTTTCTGTTGTACATCCGCGATCTTGAAGAAGAGGGGCGTCTTGTCATCGATTTGGATGATGAGTACCTTGTCGACTGACTCAACGATGGGTCGGAACACGGAGGGCGCGGAATGTATTCTGTTCTCGTCGCGTATTTTCTCTGGTTCATAGGCGGTTTCGGCGCCCTCGGTTTGCACCGATTCTATCTTGGGAAAATGGGAACCGGGCTCCTCTATCTGCTTACCGGCGGGCTTGCCGGCATCGGGGGTATGTATGACTTTTTCACCTTGCCGATGCAGGTGCGAAGCGCGAACATCGAGACTCGCTACCGCCACGCGTTGACGCGTGGCTCTTTGAATGATGTTACTCGCGGCGGCGTGACGCGGCGGCCATCGAACCGCCCCGGCGGTCGAGAGACGCTCGAACGAGTGATTCTCAAAACCGCGAAGGCGAATCGCGGCATCGCGACACCGTCGGAGATCGCGCTGGAGGCCAACACGTCGCTCGACGAGGCGAAAAAACAACTGGAGCAATTGGTATCGAAAGGATTCGCCGAAGTTCGCGTGAGTCGCTCGGGGAAACTGGTTTACGTGTTCCCGGATTTCATGACGGACGAGACCGAAGCCGGACTGGAGGATTTTTAGTACACCGACATGACAGCCGACGAATTACGCGCCGCATACATCGAGTACTTCACGAGCAAAGGCCACGCGGAGATCTCCGGCGCTTCGCTTATTCCGGAGAACGATCCGACGGTTCTGTTTACGATGGCGGGGATGCATCCGCTGGTTCCGTACATCCTCGGCGAACCACATCCGGCCGGAACGCGTCTGGTCGATTACCAAAAATGCATTCGCACCGGCGACATCGGGGATGTCGGCGATCCTTCGCATCTGACTTTTTTCGAGATGCTCGGCAACTGGTCACTCGGCGATTACTTCAAAAGAGAGGCGATCGCTCTGAGTTACGAGTTCCTTACCGGCGCCGGCTGGCTGGGTCTTTCGCCCGAGATCCTGTCGGTCACCGTATTCGAGGGAGACGATCTGGTGCCGCCCGACGAGGAGAGCGCGTCCGTCTGGCGATCGCTCGGTATTCCGGAGGACCGGATCCATTTTCTCCCGAAATCGGACAATTGGTGGTCCGCCGGCGAAACCGGGCCGTGCGGCCCCGACACCGAGATGTTTATCGATACCGGAAGCAACCGGTGCGGAGAATCGTGCCGACCGGGTTGTTCCTGCGGAAAGTATTTCGAGATTTGGAACGACGTGTTCATGCAGTACAACCGCAACGCGGACGGGAGCTATGAGGAGCTCGAGCGCAGGTGTGTGGACACCGGGATGGGAATCGAGCGCACGGTGGCCGTTCTGCAAGGGAAGCGGTCGGTCTACGAGACCGAGGTTTTCGTCCCGATCGTTGCCGCGATCGAGAAGATCGCGGGAGTGAAATACGGCGACGACGAAAAGACCGACATGTCGATTCGTATCGTCGCCGATCACATAAGAACATCGGCGTTCATTCTCGGAGACGATCGCGGTGTGACGCCGTCGAATGTCGGGCGCGGTTACGTGTTGAGACGTCTTATCCGGCGCGCCGTACGCGAAGGCAGGAAAATCGGGATCGACGCCACTTTTCTTTCAACACCGGCGGAAATCGTTGTGGAGATGTACCGCGAGGCCTACCCGGAGCTTGGAAAGAACGCGTCGGTGATCGCGAGGGAGGTGGAGGCGGAGGAGGAGCGGTTTCTCTCGACGCTGAAGAAAGGCGAGCGGGAGTTTGAAAAGCTTCTTCCGAATCTGTTGAAAAACCCGCGGCGCGTCGTGCCGGGCAGAGTGGCGTTCCGGCTCTACGACACCTACGGATTCCCGATCGAATTGACCGAAGAACTCGCGCGCGAACACGAGATGGAGGTCGACAGAGGCGGGTTCGACAAGGCCTTTGAGAAACATCAGACGCTCTCCAAGCAAAGCGCCGAGAAGAGCTTCAAGGGCGGGCTCGCCGACCAATCGGAGGCAACGACGCGGCTGCATACCGCGACGCATCTTCTTCACAAAGCGCTGCACGTCGTTCTCGGCGATCACGTGAAGCAGATGGGAAGCAATATCACCCCCGAGCGGCTGAGATTCGACTTCGCCCATCCTGAAAAAATGACCCCGCAGCAGATCGCGCGGGTCGAGGCGCTGGTCAATGAGAAGATCGCCGAAGACCTTCCGGTTTCGATGAAAGTCGAGAGCGTCGATAGGGCGGTCGAAGAAGGCGCGTTCGCGTTTTTCAACGAGCGATATGACGAGCAGGTAAAAGTCTACTCGATCGGCGACTTCTCGAAAGAGGTGTGTGGAGGCCCGCACGTCGAACGAACGGGTGTTCTGGGGCGTTTTACGATCGTCAAGGAGCAATCTTCCTCGGCGGGCGTCCGTCGGATCCGCGCGGTCCTCGACGGTTCCGCGTAGACCGCGGCGCGGCATACGAAGGGCGAAGCGTCGGTCCGAATCAGGATCGCCGGTCGGGCTACTTCAACCTGTGCAGCATGTCCGATACGTAGCCGTTCCGGATGCCGAGACGCTGAAACTCGGCGAGAATCTCAACGGCCGCGTGCTTGTCGCCGATCTTCACATAGCATTCGGCGATTTCGGTGTAGAGTCGATGGTTCTTTACGTCGTTTTTCAGCAGACTGCGCAGTGATTCGATCGCCTCGGTATAATTCCCTCGACTCTTATTGATCAGCGCCAATCCCAGAATCGCGTACTCGTCGAACTCGATATTGAGCGCCCGTCTATAGAACGATTCGGCTCGGTCCAAATCGCCGAGATGCCTGTAGGCGTCGCCCGTCCGGGTGAGAATGACCTTGTTGTTCGGGTCCTTGTCGAGAATGCGCTTCCAGTACACCAGCGAACTCTCGTGTTCGTCCATGCCCCGATAGCAGTCCGCCAGACCAAACAGCGCGTAGAAGTTGCCGGGCTCAAGCTCCAACGCCAGCTCGAAGTACGACACGCCTTCCCGATAGGTCTTGAGCTTGCGATGACAATTCCCGATCGAGGTGAGCACTCGGATATCGACGTTACCTTCATGAGCTTCAAACATTCGGCTCCAGTACGCGAGCGCGTGCTGATACTCGCGAAAATCGTAGTGGAGATGACCGAGCCCGATAAGCGCGTATGCGTTGTCCGGCTCGAGTTCGAGCGCTCGATCGTAGATCTCCTTCGACCGGCGGAAGTTCTTCTCCTTCCTATACGCGTCGGCGACGCGCGTGAGCACCGTGACGTTCCGATCGTCGTGCTCCAGATACTGCTCCCAGATTTCAATGGCCTGCGGATACTGATTAAGCGCTTTGTAGCAGTCGGCGAGTCCGAAGAGCGCATAGTTGTTGCCGGGATGGTGGGCGAGACACTTCTGATAGAACGCGATCGCTTCGCGATAACGGTGCTTTTTTCTCGACGCGTCACCGAGCCCGACGAGCGCGTAGTTGTTGGTTTCGTCGATCTCGAGAATTTCGCTAAAGCACTCCATCGCCCGCTCGATGTAGTTCTCTTTCAAAAGTTGATAGCCGCGCTTCGAAAGATCCGGGACGAGACTCTCTTCGACGCGTGTGTCAGTGTCGCGCGATATGTTGATCGGTTCCTCTTTTCTCATTCGATCCTTCTTCCTCCGTAAGCCACTTCTGAACCACGGAGGCCATTTTTTCTATCAGTTTTTCTACTTTGTCCGGTGCGGGCGCAATCCAGTACATCCTCAGCGCTTCGAGGTGCTCATCGTGCTCGAAGTAGTAGTCTCCGAGGCGGGAAAGACCGTCCCCGTAACGAACGGTCAGAAAAACACGCTTGGCTTGCTCGATTCGACCGCCGTTGAACAGCTCGTTCCCCTTCCGGATGAGCGCGGCGCGCTGCTCGCCGCTCATCGTCGGAACCGCGTCGCCGCTCAGCTTGACAAACCCCTCGCGGGGTATGTGTTTCATCGCATCGTTGCTGGTCATGATATGTATATACGCAGGGCCGCGTCGACGCCGATACGTGCTTGATAGAGCCGTCTACCCGCCAAATATAACCTGAAAGGAAAGGAGAATCAACGGCGAAGCGAGAATCGGAGCAATTGCTTTGCACCGTCGGCTTGGGTTGCCTGCCGTCCGTGATATCGCCGGAAGAGGCGTGCGACGATCGAAGCGGCGGTTGGGCGGTTGGGATAGAGAATCACCGAGAGAATGGTTCCCGGTTCGCCTACAGCGTTCCCTTGGTCGATCGAACCGCCCCTTCGACCGGGCTACATGCCGTCTCGATCGCCCTTCCCAAAGCCTTGTAGAGCGCTTCGACCATGTGGTGGCTGTTGCGACCGTAGCGGCAGTGCGCATGGAGCGTGAGTCGGCCGTGGGTGGAGAGACCGGTAAGGAACTCCCGCACCAGCGAAAGGTCGAAGTTTCCCGCCGTCGGCTGCGGAAACACCGCTTCGTAGACCAGATACGCTCGCCCACACACGTCGATGACGACCTCGGAAAGAGCGTCGTCCATCGGGATCGTCGCCTGCCCGAACCTCTGCACCGGCCCCCGCTTGTCGCAAAACTGCGAGATGCACGCCCCGAGAACAAGACCGACGTCTTCGACCAGATGGTGCGGGTCGACGTCGACGTCGCCGTCGGCACGGATCGAACATTCCATCCGGCCGTGAAACGCCATCGCGGTAAGCATGTGGTCGAAAAACGGAACTCCGGTTTCGACATTTACCGACGGCGAACCGGTGAAGTCTACTTCGGCGGTGATGTGAGTCTCTTTCGTGTTGCGCTCGATCGATATGCCCATTTCGATTCCTCTTGATCATTCGGCCGACGCGAACAACTCGATGAGTCGGGCGCGTCGGCCGAAGTGTATCGCGTACTGGACACCATTCGCAACCGGGCGTCGATGCCGAGCAATCTTCGATCGCGTCTGCCGGATCGAGAATTGTTCGTCGAGAATCGCTGTCGTTCAGCGACCGCTCGTTGCCGTCTCGCCCGCCCTCGTGTATCTTGAGTTCCGGGGGTAAGCATGCGTTCCCAAGTCATCATTTCTCGATTCGCGTTCGGCCTTGTCGCGGTGATCATCGCCGTCGCAGCCGCAGGATGCGTAGGGATTCCGACCGCTACGCAGGCCGAACCCAACGACATCTATCGTCTCATTGAGCGCACCGTTTCGGAATTGGCGCCGCTTTTGAAGGAGCGGGACGAGACGGTCGTTGCGGTGTCTTTTTTTGTCGATGAAGACGGGGCGAAGAGCCCGTTCTCCAACGAATTGAGCGACGGACTGACGACGGAGCTTGCGAACGCGGTCGGTGGGACGGTCACGGTCGTCAGTCGGCGCGCGGTCGAACAGATCCTTGATGAAGTGACGTTTCAACTGAGCGAGCTTGTCGACGAAGAAACCCAGGCCGATCTGGGCCGACAGCTCGGGGCCGATGTTATCCTGACGGGCTCGGTAACCGGCGGCCCCGAGAGGTTTACCCTTAACGCACAGCTTATCGAGGTCGAAAGCGCGGTGGTGATCGGAGGGACTCGCGTCGGTTTCGAGACGGAAAGAATCCAAGCGGGCGCCGGGATCACGACCGTCGTCGTCGAACCGGATATCCTCCCGACGGTGCAAACTCCCAATCTTACGCTGACGCTGATCGAACAGTTCGACACGGGCGCCATTTCGATCGCCCCTGCGCCGCGCGAGGATTTCTGGGGAGAACGCATCGTGAAGGTGAGCGGAAAGATCTCTCCGGCGCCGTCCGAGGGACCCGACGGCTCAACCGCGCTCGCTTACGAGTATCGAGCGGAGTTCGATCGGCCATATGACATAAGCGCCTTTTCCGAAACCGGTGTTCTCTTTTCGGTCAGCTTCGACCTTCCGCCCGCGCCTGCCGACGCGTCGGGAATCACCCTCGACGTCCACCCCGGCGATGCATCATTGCTCTATTTCAGGCTCTTGGGGCAGGATGAGGAGGGCTACGATGCCCACGGCCTTTTTCTTACTGTTTCCCCCGGCACGTGGACGCGTCTTGCGCTCCCCTTTGATCTCTTCGCTCCCGATGTCGGCGCTCCGGCGCTCGACGTGCGGACCCCCTTGTCCTTTGAGATTGCGGCGCCCTATACCGAGAACGTTCATCTCCGGGCCTTCGGAACCGGGGCGAATCTCGAGGGTCGATTGTTGGTGGACAACATCGGGCACTACCGGAGAGATACGCCGCTCCCTGCCGGATCGATCGCCGGAATGGACGGTTTCGAGATTCGCGCCGCCATAACCGCGGATCTCTACGGATCGTTCGCCGTCGTCGATTACGACCGGAACGAGGAAGAGGTGCTCGTGATGACGCCCGGGGTTGTGTCCTTCTCGATTCAGAGTGACCGGAAGACTCCGGGACTCGTGGGGAATGCCCAGCGGATCTCTCTGGTAATGGAGGTGGATGACTCTTTCGCGGAGTTTGTCGAGTCCGGGAGGCAGCTCATCCTGAGCGGAAGCATCCAGGCGCCCGTACCCGCCGAGGCGAAGGAACTCCTCTTCAGCATCCGATCGGACACTCTGACCCAAGGCGATCTGGATCTCTATCTTCCCGACGACTATTCGGTGTATCAGGAGTTCCCGGTAAGCGGCTTCTGGAACGATGTCGTCATGCCCGTCCCGGAACGAAGCGAACCCGGGCACGCGCTTATTCAGTATCGCCTGCCGGTCCGGCGGGAACTGACGAAGCTTGCTCTGGAGTCCGGGGTATTGATTCTCGACGTCGTATTCGACGAGTTCAGGTACCGGTAGAGTTACCGCGCGAAGAATCCTTACACATGGATTCCTCCCGCGCGTTCCTCAGTGTCTCCCGTCATGACGCATAGACTCGGCGGCGGCACAGCCGTCCGCCTGCATGATTGATTAGGCCGATTATCTGTCTTCATTCAGCTTGAACTCCCCCCTTCAGCCGTCACTCGCATCATCCTCGACATTGAATCGCTCTCTGAGAGCTTTGCGGAACGCGGGCGGATTCAATCCTATCAGCTTCGCGGCTTCGGTGCGGTTGCCTCCCGCGCGCTCGAGAGCCTCAAGATAGAACTGCTTTTCGATGTTATACAGGTACGCCTTCAGGTCGAGACCGTCGGAAGGAATCGACATATCCACCGCCCGAAGCGTCCGCTTTCTGTCGAAATGATTGAGTATCGGCGAAGGAAGAAGCCTCGGGCCGATGGCTCCGGACCGTCCGGTAGCGCATAGTGCGCTGACGGCGTTCGCCAACTCGCGAACGTTTCCCGGCCATGGATATTCGAGGAGGAACTGCATCGTCTCCTCCGAAAAGCCCTTTTGCTCGTGATATTTGACGTTCCATCTGGTGAGAAACTCGTTGATGAGAAGTGGAATGTCCTCCCGGCGTTGGCGAAGCGGTGGAACATCTATAGAGGCCTGGGCGAGTCGTTCGTAGAGATCGCGACGAAACAGGCCCTCGTCGATGAGTTCTTCGAGATTCCTGTTCGTGGCGGCTATGATCCTGACATCGACGGTCTCCAGCTCGTCGCCGCCGAGGGGCGAAAACGTTTTGTCCTCGAGAACTTGGAGCAGTTTCGGCTGGATTTCCAGCGGCATGTCCCCGATTTCATCGAGGAAGACAGTTCCGCCGTCGGCGGCACGGAATTTTCCGAGGCGCTCGGTGTGGGCGTCGGTGAATGCACCCTTTTTGTGACCGAACAGCTCGCTTTCGGCCATCGTCGCGGTAATCGAACCGCAGTTTACCGGAAGAAGCGGCTTGTGTTTTCTCGGACTCGAATCGTGGATGAACTTCGCGATCACGCCTTTTCCCGCGCCGGTTTCGCCGGTGATAAGGACGGACACGTCGTAAGCCGAACACCGATGGGCCTTTACGAAGGTCTCTTTGAACGCCTTGGATTCACCGACTATCCCTTCGATCAACGCGGGGGTAATCCAATCATCCGTTTGCGGCGCGGTCTCGGGCTCGATCACGTCGGCCGGCGGGGCAACCATCGCGGCGTTCGCCGGCTCAATACGCGGTAATACATCGGATTCGAGACGGACTTCCTTTACTTTGTAGGCGCCACCGGCGAACCTGGCCGGGATTCCCTGGAGGAGCCTTGCTTCCAACCTTCCTGATTGCACGAGGAGGAACCAGCACGTTTGCATCTGCGGCGTTCCCGGGTCGAGCAGGACCGACACTCCGCCGCCGATGTGTCCGGCCCTTTCGAGCGTCCGACTGAGCACCGATTCGATACGTTGATAGATCTCTTCGTAGTCGATCACCGAGTCGAGCTCGAGATTGATGAAGTTGAACTCTCCCAGCCCCAGGTCGTCGGAAGCTATTCGTTCCACCGTTTTTGCCCTTTCGATATAGTCGGGGCCGGTGCAGAAGAGGAACACTTTGGCGAATCGACGTTCCTGCAAAAGCGAAAGAACGGGACCGTATTCGCCGCTCTCGTCCACATAGGGATCGCGATTACCGACGAAACTCAAAAGAACATCCACGTGATAACCCCCTATAGGACAGTATATCGATCGGCCGACAGGTGTGCCATGAATCGACATGCACGAGCCGTGCCATGACGGGGGCCAAAGGAGGACAATGTTGAGCCGGTCGACACCG
>JAJRYZ010000100.1 GCA_024275515.1 Spirochaetota bacterium | reverse complement strand
AATGCAGGAAAACTCACGACAAGTGATGATCAACAATGACGAGGCCGGCAAGCAGCCGATCCTCGAAGTATGCAATCTTCGGGTAAATTTCCACCTTGACGAAGGCCTGCTCAAGGCGGTCAACGACGTGAGCTTTGCTATCGGCCGCAACGAAGCACTCGGCATCATCGGTGAGAGTGGATGCGGCAAAAGTGTAACCGCCCAATCAATACTCAAGATCATTCCGTCTCCGGGTCGAATCGAGTCCGGCACGATTGTATTTCGTCAAAAGCATGGCGGGGAAATAGAGGTGACCGATCTCGACCAGTACGGAGAGGAGATTCGAAGAATCCGAGGTCGCGAGATCGCGATGATCTTCCAGGAGCCGATGACCAGCCTGTCGCCGGTGCACACCATCGGAAACCAAATCATCGAACGGATTCTGCTGCATCGGACTCCGGATAAGAGGGAGGCGCGAAACATTGCCGTGGCAATGCTCCACGAAGTACGGATGCCTGATCCTGCTAAACGGATCGACGCTTATCCTCACGAGTTGTCCGGCGGCTTGCGACAGCGTGCAATGATCGCAATGGCGCTGTCCTGTAAGCCTTCACTGCTCATCGCCGATGAACCCACCACGGCTCTCGATGTGACCGTTCAGGCTCAGATTCTTGAGTTGATACGAAAGCTGCAACGCGAGTTTGACATGGCTGTCATGTATATTACCCACAATTTGGGCGTTATCGCTGAGCTGTCGGACAAAGTGGCGGTCATGTACCTGGGCAAGGTCGTTGAGTTCGGAACGAAGCGCCGGGTATTCCGGAACCCGCTGCATCCCTACACCCGGCTGTTGTTCAGATCAATACCGCGCGTCGGTCGCGCCAAGGGGCAGAAACTCGATGCTATTGAGGGGAATGTTCCTCTCCCGATCGGTCTTCCCGACGCATGCCCTTTTGTCGGCCGTTGCCCGAGGGCTATCCCCGGTACTTGCGATGTCGCGGTGCCGGGATCCGGTGAGGTCGAGGCCGGCCATCTGGTCCGCTGCTTTCTTTTTCCGGAGTCTAGACCGGAAGTAGAGGTGGAAAAAGAGAAAAGTGCGGCCTGCGGCGTCGGATCTGCACGGACAGGCGTTGACGATGCGTAATACCAACGGTCGATTGCTCGTCGAAGTCAATTCGATGAAAAAACACTTCCCCGTCCGCTCAGGATTCTTGAAGCGCGTGAGCGGTCATGTGAAGGCCGTAGACGATGTTTCATTCCGCATCTATCAAGGCGAGACACTTGGGCTTGTCGGCGAGTCCGGCTGCGGGAAAACCACACTCGGGCGATGCATCATCCGTGCCATTGAGCCGACGGACGGCGCGATTCGGTACTCTTTGGAAAGTACCGCGGCGTTTGACCTCGCAACGCTCAAACAGAAGAGTGTCAGACAACACCGGCGTTATCTGCAGATGATCTTTCAGGACCCATACTCGTCGCTCGATCCGAGGATGACCGTGCTTGACATCGTCGGAGAGCCGTTGGTCCGAAACCACATTATGAAAGGCAAGGAGCTGGAGGACCGTGTAAAGTACCTCGTCGAGACTGTTGGCCTCGACGTGAAACACATCAAGCGGTACCCCCATGCGTTTTCCGGTGGCCAGCGCCGGCGAATTGGCGTCGCACGGGCCCTGGCGACCAATCCCGAGTTCATTGTGTGCGACGAGCCGGTCAGCGCCCTCGATGTCTCCATTCAAGCGCAAGTGCTCAACCTTATGGAAGAGTTGCAGAATGAGTTCAAACTGACCTATCTGTTTATCTCGCACGATCTGGGGGTTGTTGAGCATATCTCCGACAGGGTCATGGTGATGTACGTTGGCCGGCTTGTCGAAAGCGCCGACACCGAGCCGCTGTATCATTCGCCGAAACACCCGTACACGGAGGCCCTTTTGTCCGCGATTCCAAAGATCGACGAAACCGACGGGCGGAAGAAGATCATCCTGTCGGGTGAAGTAGCAAGTCCGGCCGCTCCTCCGAATGGGTGCCACTTTCATCCGCGTTGCCGTTATGCACAGGAGCGCTGCACAGTCGAAGTTCCCTCTTTGCGCGACATCGGAGACGGGCACCTGGCGGCTTGCCATTACGCCGAAGAGCTCGTTCTTGCCGGCGTCGGTCGGGGGTAGAGGGGAACATATTGCCCCGATTCCGCGTGTCCTTCCGGCGGCCTCAAACACGAACTGCGTGGGCAGGTCTTGTTCATAGTTCCACGGGAGCCGCTTTTCGGGATCTTTGTGAAGATCGGCGGAAGCGGAAATCACTGTGGGTGACCACATCATTGTGGCGCTTGACGGCATAGAGAACGAAAACAGAATCGCATGTCGTCCGGTCGGGATTAGTCCTGCGTCGTCGGCGCGCCGAAAAAAACGGCGAATCGCCTTTCGGGCGACCCGCCGTCCTTACCTGTCGTCTCAGCGCGGTCTATTTGCCCGCGAGAAACTCGTCGATCTGGCTCTGGTACTCCTTAACGACCTTGTCGATTCCGGCGGCTTTGAGCTTTCGTAGGAACTCTTCGTACGTCGCTTCCCAACCGTCGCCGAGCGCGCCGTAGCTGAGCGTATTGACGAACTCGTCTTCCACGGCTTTGATCTGCGCCTCCTCGGTTTTGGTCGGGTTCGGGTCGGGAACCCAGCCCATCAGTTGCGACGGTACCGCGGACTCGTTGATCTTGATCCAGTTCTCGATGTAGTCGTCACGCTCGGCCTGTGTAATCCAGGAGAATCTGGTGTTGCCGAAAGCCCATTTCCACAGTCCGTACGGGCTGTCGCTGTTGCCCTGGCCGGCGTATCCGATCGTCTCGATCTTTTTGGGTTCTTCGCGCAGCACGTTGTAATGTTTGCCCTCGAGACCCCAGGTGAGCATGTTGAAAAGGTCCGATCCGGCCTCGCTCTGGAGAAGGTTCATCACCTGCATCGCGCGCTCCGGGTACTTCGCCGTGCTCGGGATTCCGAGGTTGGTGGCGCTGTGCGCGTAACCCGCGACTTCGTAACCCTGGACCGAGTAGACCACGATCGGGTAGCCGTACCTGGTCGAATCGAGCTGCGATTGAAGCTCTTCGCCCATCGTACCGTGCACCCACGCGATCGTTCCATCGGGCTTGCCGTCGTCGACGCGCGGGTTGTCCATCGCGAGAACATCCTTGCGGATATAGCCCTCTTCGTACCATCGCGCCATCGTGCGGATCATCGCGCGAAAGTACTCGGTGTCGTACTTGTTGAAAACCCGCACCGGTGTTCCTTTGAACTCGATCGCCGCGCCGCGCCCGATACTTTCGAGCCCTTTTCCCCAGAGCCACGCCATCGGCGTTCCGACGCCCTTCCGCAGGTCGCCGTCGGCCTTTGCCTTTGCGAAGTACGGATCGAGAAGATCCCAGTCCTCCTGGGTCATGAACTCGTGTTTTTCCATTTCGGCCGTAACCGCCTTCATCCCGTATCGCTCGGCGAGATCGGCGGGAAACCGGATGGCGTACCGCATGCCGACCATGATCTGGTAACAGGGGATCTCATAGATCCCGTCGGCGGTCATCCCCTTCGCAAGCACCCAGTCGGGCATGTTCTTCTTGATGTCGGGACCCCACTCGTTCAGAAGATCGTCCAGCTTCAGAAACGCGCCTTTGGCTACCTCAACGTCGAGGTTCTGCATCCAGTACCGCCCGGCGATGTCGAGCTGCTCCCCCGCCGAAAGCGAAAGCTTCCAACGGTCGGCGTATTCGGCCGGCGGAATCACCTGAAACTCGACCGTCGTTCCCGGCAGGTACGATTCCAGCTCTTGATTGAATGTTTCCCACACCAGTTCGGCGTCGGATTGCTTGCCCGGTCCGGTCATCCGAAAAATCACCGTCGCCTCGTCGCGCGCCGACGCGCCTTCTTCCTGGCCCCCGCCTGCAAAAGCGATGCCGGCGACGACGGTAACGGCGATAAGCGCAACGACCGCCACTTTCGAGTATCTGTTCATACTCCCTCCTTGAATCTGTTTGCCCGGACAACGTCCGGGATGATGGCCTGTTTAACCTTTTACCGACCCGACCGTAAGTCCCTCGGTGAAATACCTCTGAAAGAACGGGAAGATGATGAGCATCGGTCCCGCCGCGATGATCACCATCGCGTAGCGCATGCTTTCGGTCGGCATGCTCGCTATGTCGACTTCGTTCCAGAATACTCCGGCGGCCTGCATCGCGAGGTTTCGAATAAACTCGACTTCGAGAATGATCCGCTGCAGAAGGAATTGAAGAGTGTAGAGATTCTCATCACGAATGTAGATAAGAGTGTTGAACCATTCGTCCCATCTGCCCTGAAGGAACAAAAAGCTGATGGCGGCAAACGCCGGGGTGGACATCGGCACCACTAGGCGGAGAAAAATAGTCAGCTCGTTTGCACCGTCGAGATGAGCCGATTCGAAGATTTCCTGCGGCAAGCGCGAGAAAAACGTCCGGAAGATGATGATAAAGAAGCCGTTCGCGAGGACGGGGAAAATGTAGACCCACACCGTGTTTCCCAGATGAGACCACTGGGTGTTGATGATGTAGGTGGGGACGAGGCCCCCGTTGAAAAGCATCGTGAAGAGGATAAAAAACATGAGAGGGCGACGGAACGCGCAACTCTGGCGCGACACGACGTATCCCACCAGTCCCATGATTGTTACCCCGGCCGCGGTGCCGAGGACCGCCTGAAAAGCGGTAACGGCGTAGGCCCGGCCGATCTTCGACAGATCGCCCAGCACGTAGCGGTAGGCCGTCAAGTCGATCTCTTTCGGGATGAGTCGGTATCCGAAACTCGCGATGGCCGCTTCGCTCGATACCGACACCGAGATGATCATGAGCAACGGAAGGATAAACGCAAGCGACCCCAGCGTAAGCAGGACGTTAATGACGATCCGGTACGGCTGCCTTCGGTTAAGCACTTCTACTCCCCTCGCTAAAAGAGCGCGTGCTCGGGCGATACGCGCCGCACGAAGAGATTCGTGCCGACGATAAGGATGAAACCGACGACGGACTGAAACAATCCGACCGCCGCGGTTATCGCCATGTCGCCGGTTATCAGGCCACGAAACACGTAGGTGTCGATCACGTCGGTCGCCGGGTAGAGCGCACCGACGTTGCGTGGTATCTGATAGAAGAGTCCGAAATCACCACGGATAATCTGCTGCATCGCGAGTATCGTAAGCACCACCATGAGCGGAACAAGCGACGGCAGCGATATGTGCCAGGTCTGTTTCCACCGTCCGGCGCCGTCTATCTCCGCCGCTTCGTAGAGCTCTTTGTTGACGCCCATCAACGCGGCGTAGTAGAGGATGGCGCTGGTTCCGACGTGTTTCCACACGTTGACGGTCGTGAGGATATACGGCCAGTACTTCGGATGCGTATACCAATCGATCGGCTCCCGACCAAGGGAGGTTAACAGCTTGTTCGCGATACCGTTGGTGTGACTGAATACCAGGAACGTAATGAAACCGACGATGACCCACGACAGGAAGCGCGGAAGGATCATCACGGTTTGGTAGTACTTGACCGCCGCGCGGAGCTTGACTTCGAACATCATCAGCGCCAGCGTTACCGAACTGAGCAACCCGGTCACCATGAACGCAAAACCGTACCCGATTGTGTTCCGCATGAGCTTGACGAAGTCCTGCGACGTGAAAAAGTACTCGAAGTTGCGAAACCCGGCCCACGGGCTTCGGAATATACCCAGATTGTATCGGAAGTCCTTGAAAGCCAGGACGGCGCCGGCCATCGGCAGATATCGGAAGGCGATGAAAAACACGATCGCCGGCAGAGCGAGAAGAAAAAACTCGAAATTCGCCACGATCCTGTGTCGAATCCGGTGGCGGCGCAGCATGGTAACCAATGGTATCTGGACTTGGGACATGGGAAAGGTACGACTCCGTTGGATGCATCATATTCTGCGGCGCCTGCGCGGTAAATGGGATTTTCTTATCACTGCCGCCGCAGGACAAAGGTATTCTTCGGGAATAGTGCCTTTATTCAAGAATCGTGCACTTTTTCAATAGACGCGCGGCCGATTCGGATGATAGGCTTCTCCGCGCATGGACGAACTGAACGATCTTGTTATCGTCGACGACGAGAGGATTATCCGTGAAGGATTGCGGGATATGGTCGATTGGCGGGCCCTGGGGTTCCGTGTTGCGGCCTGTTTCGAAGACGGGCGTGAGGCGCTCGAGTTCATCGAAAGCAACCGCGTGCAGGCGATTCTCACCGACATCAGGATGGCCGATGTGTCGGGCATCGACATTGCGCGACACATAAGCGAAAAGATGCCCGACGTGCGGGTGGTGATTCTGAGCGGGTATCGCGACTTCGAGTACGCGCGCGGCGCGCTTCGTTATCATGCGTGGCGCTACCTCCTGAAACCCGTCGATTTCGGCGAGTTGGAAACGGTTTTCCGTGAATTGAATCGTGAGATCGGAGGAGGCGCGTCGGGAGGACGCGAGGGCGCTCTCGTTCCGGTGGTTCGACGGCAGTTCTATTCCGACCTCGTGAGCGAACGGTTCGTCTCGACCGCACAACTACGCTACCGCTCCGCCGAACTTGGGTTGCGCGTCGATTTCGATCGATGCACGTGCGCGCTCATCGTCGTACGGATAGGGCCGACGGCCGACGGACGCGGTATCGACTCGATTTCCGGAGTCGTCCGTGCGGGGGTGTTGAACTCGATGGTCTCGCAAACGCGGTCGTTCACGCTCGATGAGATTATGGCGTTCGCAGGCCGGGTAGTGGCGATCGGCGTGTCCATCGAGGCGAGCGACGAAGAGACCTTTCGGCGCCGCGTGGCGATCGAAATGAAGCGAGTCGCGGCGATGCTGTGCGAAGCTTTTCAGGTCGCGATCGACGTGCGAACCGTCGCCTCTTTCGGGAGTCTGTCGGGCCTTCTCTCCTCGCATCCGGCGCGCCTCATCGAGCAGGCGCTTCAGGAGCGGACACCCTACCGTCCGGCGCCGGGCGATGAGAGTTCGGATCCGACGCTGCGACGGGTACAGGAGTACCTGCGGGAGAACTGTTCGAGCGACATATCGCTCGCCGACGCCGCCGATCGGGCGTTTCTGAGTCCCGTGTATTTCAGCAAATACTTCAAGGAACATACGGGGATATCGTTCACTCGCTATCTGGCGCAGCTCCGTGTGGAGAAAGCGATCGCGCTGTTTCGAGAAAACCGGCACAAGGTGCACGAAGTCGGCCGACTCGTCGGATACCGCAGCCCGCGCTACTTTTCCCGCGTTTTCAAACGAATGACCGGCTATAGCCCGCGAGAGTACTGCAGACGCGTTCTCGCCATGGAGAGATAGCGGTGTACTCCGCCCCGGGCCGAATTATCGACGCCATCCGGAGCTTCAAATCGCACAGCATCTACATTCGCAATTTCGTCGTGAGCGCGGTTTTTATTCTTCTTCCGCTTGCGGGATTCAACGTCTTTCTCTATCGAATTTCGCGGCAGATGGTTACTCACGAAGCCGCGCTCCTTTCGCAGGATTCGCTCGGGAACACGCGGGACGTTTTCGATTCCGTTTTCCGCGCCGCCGACTATCTCGCCGCGAGTATCGCGCTCGAGGCGGAAACGGAGCTTTACTTTCTCTCCGAGAATGCGGAAGACATACTCGGCCAGGATCCGGTTCGAGCGATATCGGCGCGTCTCAAGACCGCCGTCTATGCGAACTCCTTTGTGCATTCGGTGTATGTGTACTCGGAGAGCAGCGATCGGATCGTGACTCACATCGGAGAAAACGAGCGGTCGAACTTCGCCGACGGCGACTGGTACGACATCTACACGACCATTTCCGGGAATCGTATAAAGCGGGTATTCAGGCGCATCGGCGGGGTATACCCGCTCGTCATTTCGCTGATCAAGCCGTTCAACGTCTTCGGCGGCGAACGCAACTACGGGGCGATAGTCGTCAACATCGACATCGACGAGCTCAAGCGTATCGTGCTCGACCCCGACCCGAACTCCCCCGAGCAACTCTACGTACTTGACGACGGGGGGACGATTCTGTTTGCCACCGATCGAGATGAGATCGGCAGGACGACCACGGAGGTCGACATATTCGGACGTCCCGAAAACCGAAAGGCCATCGTGAGCACGGCCGAGTCCCGCTACTATCCGTGGAGGTTCGTTTCGATCCACGCTCTCGAAACGTATAATCTGCAGTCCGCGTGGCTCGGTAATCTGCTCGTGGCGGTCATCGCGATGTCGCTTGCGGCCACCGTCGTCGCGGCGTTCCTGATATCGAACAATTCCTACAGACCTATTAGACGGATCCTCTCAGCAGTGCAGGACGCCGAAAGCGTGCACCGGCTCGATCACGACGGCGCCGGCGGGCCGAGCGACGAGACCCGCTACATCGCCGCGGTCATCGCGCGTTTCGCTCACACCAACAGCGAGCTTCGGAAAGAGCTCGACGAGCAGCTTGGACGTCTCGATCGCGCGAGGATGACGGCGCTTCAGATCCAAATCAACCCTCATTTTCTAAACAATACTCTCGAAGTGGTGAGCATGTCGGCGCGTCGGGTGACGTCGGGCGAAAACGAGCTGACGCGGATGATCGCGCTGCTTTCGCGATTGCTTCGCACAAGCCTCGACACCGGCGAGAACATCGTGCCGCTGGTCGACGAGATCGAACACGCCCGAGTCTATGTCGACATTCTTAGGTTGCGGTACGCGGACAGGTTCGACGTCGCCTGGCGTGTACCCGAGAATCTTCTGTCGTTCGGGATGCTCAAGCTGTCGTTGCAGCCGCTTATCGAGAACGCGTTCTACCACGGGATCAAGCCCACGAGAACACCGGGGCATATTTCGATCGAGGCGCGGCGAAGCGACACCGAGCTACTCCTGTCGGTATGGAACACCGGTCGTGGGATCTCCCGCCAGGAGATCGGGCGGATACGCAGCACTCTCGGCGCCGACTACGAGCTTGACAAGGACCACGTCGGGCTTCGGAACGTGGATCAACGCGTGCGGCTTGTTTTCGGGCCGAGGTACGGAGTGTCCATCGACAGCGACGGGAGACACGGCACACGAGTGACGATTCGGATTCCCGTTGTTGCCGACGTTTCGGCGCGGCGTTAGGGTGGTATCATGTATGACCGACGGGAGGTCGGGGATGTCAAGTTACGTCTATATGAAGATTCTCGAGTCGCAGCCGAAACGATACGATGTGGGCATCGCCTTATTGTCGTTCGGTAAATCGGAGAGAATCAAACGCCGAATCGTGAACGAGAACGTCCGGGAAGGAGATCGGGTCCTTGAAATCGGAGTCGGAACGGGAACGATGGCGCTTCTCGCCGCCGAGCGGGGAGCGCGAGTTGTCGGTTTCGACGTGTCGCCGTCGATGCTTCGGGTCGCTCGCGAAAAGATCGCGGCCGGCGCGCACGCAGACAGGATAGAGTTGTTCGAGCTGGGAGTCTCGGGCATGGAACAATTTCCCGACGGCAGCTTCGATGTTGTCATGTCGACTCTGGTGTTTTCCGAGCTTTCGTCCGACGAGCGAGCCTATGCATTGAGCCACGCCTATCGCGTCCTCACGTGCGAAGGTCGGTTGGCATTGGCGGACGAAGTGAGGCCGAAAAACGGAATCAAGAGAATCGTGCACGCGTCGTTGCGATTCCCGCTCGCCGTTCTTACCTTCGCGTTGACCCAGACCTCGACTCGAAGCGTGGAGGGGCTTGAAGAGGCGGTTGCCGGTGCGGGGTTCCGCGTCCTGTCGGCGCAAAGAAGCGTGATGGAAGCTTTCCTGTACGTCGTTGCCGTAAAAGAGTGCGCGTAGTGTCGGCGACGAGCTTTCTCATAGGCTATCTTTTTCGCTGGCTGCCGCACGCCTCGGCGACCGGATTGTTCGCGGTCGGCAACCCCGACGATCTTTCGCCCGTGTTCGTTACGGCGAACTTCTCGCTCACGGTGCGCCGCGTGAGGAAAGCTCTTCGCGGTCGGGACGGGTGGCTGCTCGTGGCCGATACGAAAGGCATCAATGTCTGGTGCGCGGCGGCGGGTGGGGTCTTTACCGCCAACCGTGTCATAGACGCGATCAAGGTTTCGCGCCTTGCCGACCGTGTCCGTCACCGGGAGATCATCCTTCCCGCTCTCGCGGCGTCGGGTGTCGATCGTGAAGCCATATCGCGGGAAACGGGGTTTCACTCCGTCTTCGGTCCGGTACACGCGCAAGACATACCCGCATATATGAATGCGGACCGGGAAAAGAGCGATGCGATGCGTCGTTTCCGATTCGACTTCAAACACAAGCTGGACATGTTCGTTCCGATGAACTTTCCGCTCTACGCGGTGGTGGCGATCGTGCTTGCCGTCGTCGGACGCGAAGCGCTTCCGTGGTTTACCGCCGTTTTTTGGGGCGCGGCGGCCTTCCTGTACCTTACCGTCGATCTGATCCCCGCAAAGACCGGCTGGGGGCAAGCTTTCATATCGGCCGCGTTGTTTTCATCCGTATGGGCGGGGATCGATTGGATCGCGGCGGGCGATCCGTTGGCGCACTGGGGTCGGCTTGTCGCGTCGTTCGGCGTTTTCTTCGTGGCCGGATTCGACCTCGCCGGTACCGTATCGCCTCGCCGGTCCGATGCGGAGAAGTTGATGCAGCGGATGGGGTTCACACGTTTCGGATCGCAATTCAGCGAACGACAACTGGGAGGAATAGCGTTGGATCGCGACCGGTGCATAGGGTGTGGAGCATGCAGAGAGGTCTGTCCGGTCGGCGTGTACGGCGAGCTTGACGATGATCGCAAAACGACCTTTGCCGCGCAATCGGCCTGTTTCGGATGCGGGGCGTGCGTCAAACAGTGCCCGGAAAACGCGCTCCGCCTCGTGTAAGTTCCGTCCGTGGGCTTCTACCGTTACCGAACTAGAGCGCCTCGAGACGACCCTTCAGGTAATCGAGGCCGTACTGCACACCGATTTCGGATTGCTCGATGCCTTCGAACTCGATGGAAACCACGCCGTCGTATCCCGCCGCGGCGAGCACCGACAGACACTGCCCGACGGGAACGTCGCCGTGTCCGAGGACGGCGCCACGCAGGTAGTTTCCCCCGCGTGATCGGAACCAACCCTTACCCGGATTCGGCGATGAGCCCGGTTTCGTGTGGAAATCCTTGGCGTGGACATGAAAGGCGAACGGTGCGGTACGACCGACCGCCTTTGCGGGATCTTCATCGACGCAGAGGAAGTTGCCGATGTCGATGAGAAGTCCGAAGTTGGCGTGATTCACCGCGGCGACGAGTTTTTCCATGCGATCGGAATCCTGCGCGAAATAGCCGTGGTTTTCGACCATTGTGCGTATTCCCATCGATTCGGCAATCTCCGTCACCGCCCGGCATCCCTCGGCCAGCTTCGGCAACGCCTGATCGAAAGTGCCGGGAAACTTCCACGTCGCATCGTGCCGCATCCCGGGCGAACCCAAGACCGTGGCGATCTCAAGCTCCCCCCGCAACCGTTCGGGCTCCCGTTCCGGAGGAACGCCCGTGCCGTTGATGAAGTCCGCTTTTATCGTGTAGTTGGCAACGCTCAAGCCTGCTTTGTCGCACGCTTCGCGGAGCCGTTCGGCGAAGTCCATCGGTACTTCCCCGTCGGGAACCGTCAAGGCCGAAAACTCTATTACTTCGAACCCCATTCTTGCGGCGACCGAAGGGATATCGATGAAATCGATCCTCCCTTCACGCACGGCGCCCGCAAAACTGTACGAAGATACTCCAGCGATCATCTGCAATGAACTCCTTCGCGTGTGGCATCGTCTCATCGGTCCCGCGAAGTCTTACCGGTCGGCGCGGATCTCTTTTCCTTCGCGGGACGATTCGTAAAACATGTCGAGTATTTTTTGAGCCGGAAGAACCTCTTCGATATCGGCCCTGTTCGGGGCGCCGCTTAGTACCGAGGCGGCGAAACCCGCGAACTCGTTGACATAGGCGTCGGCGTCCTTTTTTACGGGTCGCGTCTCGTAGAGAAACTCGGCGTTCTGGCCGTAGATGGTAAAGCCGTCTCCATAGTCGAGCCGGATTCCTCCGTCGGCGCCGAGAAAGTCGACGTACATGGCCTTTTCGTTGATGTTGCACGCCCATGCGCCTTCGAAGTTGATGAACGGTCCGGCGGTCCGGATGATTCCGGATGCATATTCCTCGACGTCGCATACGCCCGAGTAGTTCGGTGGTGCGGCCCACATGTCGAGAAACTTATACTTCGCCGGGTCCCGGGCAAGCATGCTCGCGCCTTGACCTGAGACGGCCAGCACGCGGGGGGCGCCGAGAATGTAGAACACCAGATCGATAAAGTGCACGCCCCAGTCTATCATGACGCCGCCGCCGGCGCGCGACTTGTCGGTAAACCAACCGCCGAGGCCGGGGATGCTGCGATACGACTTGAACTTTATATTGACCTGGTAAACCTCGCCGATGTCGCCGCTTTCGACTATTCGCTTGATCTGGTTTACCGAATCGGCGTACCGATTCACAACGCCGATCACGAGCCGCCTGCCTTTTGCGTGCGCGGCGTTCGCCATTCGTTCCGCGTCGGCGTACGTGGTGGCGATCGGTTTTTCGCAAAACACATGCTTACTCGCCGCGAGCGCATCGAGGGTGATCGGTGCATGCAGGTGATTCGGTACGCCCACCGTGACTGCATCTATTTCCGGATCGGTGAGTAGATCGTGATAGTCCGAAAACGTCCGCTCCAATCCGTGCCTTGTCGCGAGCGCTTTCAACACGCCCTCGTCGATGTCGGCCGCGGCGACCAGTTTGCATCCCTCGGCGCGCGCAATGCTGTCCGCGTGCATATTGCCGATCGTCCCGCATCCGATAATCCCTAGTCCGATTTCGTTCGACATATCTGCTCCTTGACGCTGTAGCTGGATTCTACATCATCGACGGGCGACGTGGCCAGCATTCGACGGGGGACGACACGACACGAAAAACGCGGAATCGTGTACGATACGCACGGCGGGCCACGAGGTCCGGCGTACGAGGTCGAGGAAAGGGGCGCGCTCCGTGAGACAATCCGAATCCACGCGGTTGAGGCTTAAGTTGATCGCCTGCGAAGTGTTCGTCCGTCCGGCGTGTCTGGCGATTGCGACGAGTCCTCACACGGTGGACCCCACGTTCACCGAGAAAGCGGCGCACGACGATTCGGACCGTTTGCGGGCGACGATTCAGGAAATGATCGACCGTGTCGACGAAACGCGTGGCTACGATGCGGTGCTGATCGGAATGGGCCTGTGTGGAAACGGCATAGTCGGAATCGAGGCGCGTTCGGTTCCCTTGGTTGTTCCGAGAGCGCATGATTGCTGTACCTTGTTTCTGGGGTCGAAGGACAAGTTCATCGCCGCTTTCGGCGACAAATTGAGCGCCGAGTGGTCTTCGGCCGGCTACATGGAGCGCGGCGACGGGTACTTGCGCGAATCGGAGGTCGCGAAAAGCCTCGGATTGCGCGACGATTATGAGGAACTTGTGCGTCGGCACGGAGAGGAGAATGCACGATATATCTGGGAGACAATCCATCCGCCGTCGCGTCGGTCGGAAATAATCTTTATCTCCGATCCGGACCTCGACGATGAGGCGTTTCGGGCCGAGGCTCGCGCCGAGGCCGACCGCGTCGGGCTCGACTTTCGGGTCCTTCGAGGCGACCAGCGGTTGATCCGGAAGTTGATCCACGGCGAATGGAGCGAAGACGAGTTTCTCCGAGTACCGCCCGGCGGGCGAATCCGCGGAGTCTATGACCACGATGAAATCATAGCGCTCGATTCTTCCACTTCATGAATCCGTCTCCGGCGGCATAAACAGCTCATGCGTGTCGGGTGATCCGTAGCCGGGGAGGGTTTCGGGGACGATTCCCGGCTCGGCGAGCGCGGCCCGCACGATTCTTCTGTTGAATTGATGGACATCCTCGTGCGACAAGTACTCATCGACCGGCATCCACAGACACTCCTCGATTTCATCGTCCTGACACGCCAGGTCAAAAGTCACCGGATCCAGCCTGCAGACGAAGTAGATGTCGGATTTCCCGTCGCGGTATCCATGCCAGTGCCGCAGACAGACCAGAGATCGGAACCGGGTTTCAATACCGGTCTCCTCGAGTATCTCTCGCCGCACCGCCGCTTCAATGTGTTCGCCGGGTTGGAGTGCGCCTCCCGGCAATTTCAAGTGCCTCCCGTGGCCGCGTCGCCGGTATCGTTCGGACACGACGAGCAATGCTCCGCTTTCCCGCAGTACGACGCCGCCGGCTCCGATATAGTGCGTCGGCGGAGGCGGAACGTACGCGTTTTCGACCAGGCGCAGCGTCAACCGGAGCCGGCCGTCGTCGGCGCTGTGGTATCGGAAACCCGCGTCGATTGCTGCGGGCACATGACCGGCGTTCTCAACCGGCAGATCAAGCCACACGAGGTGCGCCTCATCGAGGCGCCACCGAGGGAGTGCCGCTTCTAGTTGGCGGGCGAAATCCCGCGGACCGGCGGCCACACTGCCTCCGTCGACGGTCAGGTCGTTGTAGATGTTGCGGATGGTACGCAGCTCCATTACCAACGAATATTTCACGATAGCGGAACGAGTGGCAAGGGAGCGGAGCTATTCTCGATGCGACCGCCTTCCGCACGGGCGCCGGGGCGCCCCGGCGCCCGTGCGGGAATAGTGTGTTGGCGCGAGCGCCGGAAGCGGGCCGCAAAGAAGGAATTGACTGACGGCAAAGACCCGCGATATGATGGTATTATCACGTCGACTCATACGATCGGCGTTGCGGGCAATTAGCTCAGCTGGATAGAGCGTTGGCCTCCGGAGCCAAAGGTCGTGGGTTCGAATCCCGCATTGCTCAAGCGATAAGTGTCTTTCTCGTAAATCTTTACGGATTTCACCTTTTCATTTTAATTTGCAATGCGCCAAAGAATCTAACCAAGTCCGGTTAGATTCTTTGGCGGAAGCTTTGCGATGAGGCGCCCGCTTAATCTCTGTATGCGAGGCGGTCATTGGTACTATCGGCTCAATACAGAATCCGGGCTCGTAGAGGAAAATGAACAACTGTGGCGCGCTACAGGCCGCGCCGACCGTGTCGCTGTCGAACAGTTGGTCGTTAACCTCACGTATTCCGGGCCTCAGCAAGACCTTCCGGCCGGACTCAAGACGTTCCGTCGGTATGGAACGTGGTCCTGTGCCGGAAATCAGCCGGATTTTCGTAACTGTCGTTACCGAAGGCATTTAACTGCTAAAACGGTGTACCCACCGGAGATTTGGTTCCGATTGTTCGGGTCCTCC
This sequence comes from Spirochaetota bacterium, assembly GCA_024275515.1. Lineage (GTDB taxonomy): Bacteria > Spirochaetota > Spirochaetia > ARS1246 > ARS1246 > JAJRYZ01. Next base: position 1,597 of record JAJRYZ010000100.1, on the reverse strand, counting down.
CATTGCGTACCATAGCCTCTCGTTTTTCGGTATCTTTAACGCCATGTCGGACTATCTACGATTCTTCATCCTGCTCACCGCGGGCTGGATCAATAGGGATCAGCAGAAAATCATTGACTATCTTATCGAAGAGATCCGGGTATACCAGGAACTCGGCAAAGGTCATCGGCTCCGATTCACGAACAAGCAGAGGCGTAGACTGAGCGTGAAAGCCAAAGCACTGGGACGTAAAACCCTCGAGCAGTTCGCGGGAATTGTCACGCCGAATACGCTTTTACGCTGGTTTGGAAGCCTTGTTGCCGGAAAATACGATGGCACTGCCAAGCGAACCTCGGGGCGACCACGGAGGCGAGATAGAATCGCTGATCTTGTCGTAGAAATAGCGAACGAGAACCAATCGTGAGGATACACCCGGATCAGAAATGCTTTGCACAATCTCGGGATCACCGTGGACCGGAATACGGTAAAGCGTATCCTCAATGACGACGGCATTGAACCCGCGCCGGAGCGAAAAAGGACGGGAACGTCCTGGAAGACTTTTCTTTCGGCGCATTGGGAGGTTCCGGCGGCAATCGACTTCTTCAACGTCGAAGTCCTGACCTTCAGACGGCAATGCGGGAAGACACGAGGACCCCGTCGAGAAGAAATCGCGTCTAGGCGGCGTCCTCAATTACTACTACCGCGACGCGGCTTGACGCCGCTCCTCCCGGCAAACAGATAATCGTTCCGACAGGCTCGAATGCTTCTCGGGTTTAGATGACTGATTCCTTGTCCCTTTGACCGCTGTCAACCTGGAATGTCGCGAAAGAGCATGTAACGCCCGCGACAAACACCAAACTCGTCCGTGCTTTTTGCGAATTCTACTACTGGTCTCCGGAAGACATTTGCGGAAATCTATCATAGTGGCCTTCACGTGAGAAACACGCACCGGAAATACTGCCCGGCCGAGTTTTGGCACAGGACGAGGTCCTGAAACTCATAGGCCGATACCTGAGGGTAGGCGTCAAAGACCGGGGGAATCGGGTTTCCCCAACGACGATCGGTACGCCACAAGGCGGACCATTGTCTCCTCTGTTATCCAATATCCTCCTGGACCACCTGGACAGGGAGATGGAAAAGAGGAACCTGCGGTTTGCGCGTTACGCCGATGATGTGATCATCTTAGTGAAGGATCAGGGAACCGGAGAACAGATCTTGAAAGACCTCTCAGTTTATCTTTCTAAGAAACTGAGGCCGGCGGTCAATCAGGAGAAGAGCAAGGTGGCCCGAATATCCGACTGCGTCTTCCTCGGATTTACCTTTCATGGAAAGCAGCTTCGGTGGCCTGAGGAACCTTTCGCAGACTTCCGTCGGCAGCTCAAGTGCCTGACCAGGAGATCCTGGGGAGTGTCTATGAATTATCGGATTCGCAAGCCAAATGTATATATCCGAGGGTGGATGAACTACTACGGAATCTCACAATATTACACACCCGCCCCCTGTGTCAGCATAGATGTCGCGTGTAGGAAGCGAAGCGGTGCCTTGGGGGGATCCCCCCAAGGTGGAGATTTTGGGGGTAAGGGAGTTATGAAGATGGGAAGCAAATACCCGGAGGGTT
>JAJRYZ010000099.1 GCA_024275515.1 Spirochaetota bacterium | reverse complement strand
CGATTTTATACCTAGTGAACCGGATTTTCTTGTCCGTGCGACGCTGTGGGTCCCGAGTGAGGAGAGGTGGGGCGTCGGCTGTGCCTCGTTCTTGCCGGCCGGCACCGCGTGTGATACCGTTTCTCCGGAGGCATAAACGACCATGTTTGTTAGGAATGCGAAACTATGGCTCTTGCTGTTATCCGCGGCGCTCATCGTCGGTTGCGACGCGTGGACCTCCGGCGCCGCTAATCCTGTTTCGATCGACCCGTAGGCGGTCGCCGTGGCGATGGGAACGGAAACGACCTTTACCGTCGCGGGCGGAACCGCGCCGTACTCATTCAGAATGCCGGCAGGCGAAGGGAGCATCGTGGCGGACACCGGCGTCTATACGGCGCCCGCTTCCCCCGGCATGGACATCGTGGAGGGCGCCGATTCGCTCGGCAGGACGAGCGTCGCGGTGGTCACCGTGGAGCACGACACGACTTCGCCGCGCTACGTGGCCGTCGGCGTCGGGGGCCTCGTGGTCTACTCGGTGGACGACCTCGCCACCTGGATCCGCGGCGATTCGGGCACCGGCAGCTTTCTTGAGAAGGTGATCGAGGACGGCGGCCGGTTCGTCGCGGTCGGCGAGGACGGAATCGTATCGGTTTCGACCGATAACGGCGCCGGCTGGACCGACGTCGGCAGCGAGTCGGTTCTCGTCGATCTGAACGGGATCGTTCGGGCGCCGTAGCCGGCGGTCGCGATGATCTATCACGTCTCCGTCGAGGGACACGACGGCGACGCCGGGACCGCCGACCGGCCGTTTCGCACTATTCAGCGGGCGGCCGACCTCGTGCGGGCCGGCGACACGTGCGTCGTTCACGGCGGGGTCTATCGCGAGACGGTTACGCTCACCGCGACCGGCGTCGAAGGGAAACCGATTCGATTCGCCGCGGCGAGCGGCGAGTACGTCCGGATAAAAGGGACCGATCCGATTACGGGCGACTGGTCGATCGACGAAGGGGCGATCTATCGCGTACCGGTCGACCGGACCTTCGATCAGTTGTTCGTCGACGAGGAGATGATGATCGAGGCGCGATGGCCCAACGCGCGCTTCGGAGATCTCCTGAATCGCGATACCTGGGCCAAGACGGGGGTCGGGAGCAGGTACGGGAGGATCGTCGACCCGACGCTCGGCGCGACGGGCATCGATTGGACGGGCGCCGTCGCCACACTCAACGTCGCGCATCAGTTCTTTTCGTGGACACGCACCGTCGTGACGCACGAGGCCGGCGGCGACTCCTTCACCTATGAGAAAGACCTCCCCGGAATCACGCATTTCGCCGACAAAACGACCCCGTGGGAGGGCAACGCCTACTACCTGTCGGGCAAACGCGAAGCGCTCGACACGCCGAGCGAGTGGTTTCTGGACCCCGAGCTTCGGATGCTCTATCTGTGGACGCCCCGGAGCGACGATCCCGGCGAGCACCGCGTGGAAGCGAAAACGCGGGACTACGGTTTCGACGCGCGCGGGCTCGAGCACATCCGAATAGAAGGGTTCCATCTGTTCGGCTGCACCGTTCGACTTCGCGACTGCGCGCACTGCGTCATCGATTCATGTCGACTTTTGTTCCCCACTTACGCGAAGAGGCTCACGGATTTCGACGCCGACCCCGAACCGACGGTGAGAACGCTCGTGACCGGAACGTGCAACACGATACGGAACAGCAGTCTTTCGCACAGCGCGACCGGAGGATTGACCGTTCTCGGCGGGCGCAACACGGTCGAGAACTGTCTGGTGCGCGACTTCTGTTGGAGCGGATCGCTCAACTACGTGGGAATTCGCATCGGACCCGTCCAGACCTCCGGCGCCGAGCATCCCGCGGGCGGCGGTAACACCGTGAGGCGTTGCACGGTCTGCGACGGGGGAAACGCTTGCGTGTCGGTCGAGGGTACACCCGACAACGTCGTCGAATACTGCCATATTCACGACGGCGGTCGCGCCTGCAAGGACGTTTCGCTTCTCTACACGCACCTGCCGCTCATATCCGGAACGGTCTTCCGCCACAACTGGGTCCACGGCTGCCACGCACCGCATATCGCGTTAGGCGTCCGCGGCGACGATCAAACCCGCGGCCTGACGGTGCATCACAACGTCGTGTGGGATTGCGGATGGGAAGGCATCGTCGTCAAAGGCGATGAGAATCGGGTGTATCATAATACCTGCTTCGGCAACGGACTCATGGACATCCGGATCGATTCCGGCCCCGAACCCTCAAAGCCGTGGCGAAAACAGTGGCCGTTGCTTGAAAAACAGAACGAACGTTCGGAAACCTGCAACAACTGCGCCGCCGACATTCGCGGAGCGCGTACGGGAGACGTTCCGCCCGGCGGGAAAGCGTCGAACAACCTCCCGGGCAGGCTCGCCGATCCGGATGGGTTCGATTTTCGGCCCGCCGAAGGGTCCGCCCTTATCGACGCCGGCCGGATCATACCCACCGTCAACGACGGCTACCGTGGCGCCGCTCCCGACGTCGGCGCTTACGAATACGGCGCCGAGCCGTGGTGCGCGGGGCATCGGAACGAACTTGTGGTCGTGCGTCGAGGGGATCACTCGCTCGGCGTCGCGCTGCGCATGCCCGTTTTTTCGCCGGTGACGGTGCGTCTCTCCGCCGACCGAGCGGATACGCCCGGGAGCGAGTTCGTTTTTACTCCGGGAGACTGGATGATACCGCAGGAGGTGCATGCGGAAGATATAGGAGACGGCGCTCTTTTCTTCAGGGTCGAAGAGGAGGCCCCCGTCGGTGCGTCGCCGGGAGAATCGAACGTATGGAATCCGTCGAACGGATTTCCTCCGCCCGGTCTGCGCAGACACGCCTGGAAGTCGACTGTGTAAGACGCGTCGGATTCCGGCGAGCCGGCCTCTAAATCGGCCGGACGCAGAACGCCGTATTGCCGGCGCCGCCGAGTCGTATTATCCTCAGGCTGAGTATGCTCCAACGAGTAGATTTTTGCGGCTTTGAGGTCACCAGATTGATCATCGGCGCGAATCCGTTCGGCGGTTTCAGCCATCAGAACCCCGAACGCGACGCCGAGATGCGGTCGTACTACACCGTCGAACGAATACGCGAAACGTGGGACCGCGCGGAGGCGGCCGGCATCAATACGATGATCACCAACAACGAAACGTCTCATGTCCTCGAGGCGGCGCGCGGTTACATCGCCACCGGCGGCGCCCTGCAGTGGATCGCGCAGGTCAACTGCCGCGTCCAGCCCGATATGAAGGCGGCTGTCGACGAGGTCGTCGAGATCGGGTGCACGGCGCTTTATTTTCACGGAGCGCTCGTCGACCGGGCGTATGTCGAAAAGGACGAGGAGACGATACGCGCGTGGTGCCGGTATGCGCGCGCCGCCGGGGTCCCGGTAGGCGTCGCCGGGCACGCGCCGGAGGCGCACGCGTGGGTCGACGGCCTCGACGTGGTCGATTTTCACGCGGTCTGTTTTTTCAACTGCGGAAGCCTCCACGACGGTGCGGGGAGCAAGTTCAGGCTCGCCGACGTTGCCCGGGCGACCGAGACGATCCGCTCCATCCGCAAACCGTGCATCGGCTACAAGATCATGGGCGCCGGCAGGATCGACGCGCGGATGGCGTTCGAATATGCCTTCGGATCGATAAAACCGACCGACGTGGTAAACGTCGGGATGCATCGCGGTGATCGGGACGACATGGTCGAGGAGAACGCTTCGCTCGTCGCCGATATTCTCGGTCGGGTCGTTGACGCATGAACGGCTTTTGCCGCGCGCGTTTACGCGGAACCGCCGAGACGCTCCGCGCCGCCGCTTCAAAATGGAGGCCGGCACGTCGTCCGAGCGACGTCGGTTTTTTTGTCACCGTCGCCGTTCTCGCGTTCGTCGTCGGCGGATGCGCGATGTTGGGAACACCGGGGGAGGAAGAGATAGACATGACCGAGCAGATCGGAACCGCGAAGGCCGCCTTCGCCGATGCGGCCGCCGCTTACGAGCGGGGAGATTTCACAGCGTTCCGGGAGGCGTGCGCGAAGGTGCTTGATCTGCGTGTGCCGGCGTACCAGAAGAGCTACGCCCGACTGCGGATCGCGCAGAGCTATGTCGCGGAGGGGAACGTCGCGGCCGCGCGGGAGGAGTACGAAGCGATTCTGAACGACGGTAAGGCGCCCGAGGTGCATCGAAGCGAAGCGGACGAACGCATCGAGGAGATCGACAGGGTCGCTCGGGGCGAATCGCCGAGGGATCCCGCGGCAAGTCGCACCACGATACCGGAGGTAAACCCGTCGGTCGAGTTTTTCGTGTCGCCCGACGGCGACGACGCCGGACCGGGGAGCGCCGATCGCCCGTTCGCGACGCTGGAACGTGCGCGCGATGCGGTTCGAGAGGCGAAAGCCGGCGGGCTCCCGCCGGGCGGAATCGCGGTGACGCTCAAGCCCGGCGAGTATCGTAGGACGACGATCTTTTCGCTTTTCAGCGAGGATGCCGGCGCCGAAGGGGCGCCGATCGTCTACCGGGCCGAAGTTCCGGGGACCGCGGTCCTCTACGGGGGAGGGCGGCTTTCGGGATTCAGCGTGGTGGACGATCCCGACATTCTCGCCCGGTTGCCCGAAGAGGCGCGTGGGGAGGTTTATCAGTGCGACCTCAAAGAGCGGGGAATTACGAACTACGGCAGGCTCGCGGTGCGCGGGATGGGGCAGCGGCCGTCGCCGCCGACGCTCGAGCTCTACTTCGATCGAAAACCGATGACGCTCGCGCGATGGCCGAACGAAGGTTTCGTCGGCATCGGGAGACTGATCGAACCGGGGCAAAGAGGAGTAAAGCCGTCGGTTTTCGAATACCTTTCGGACCGTCACGAGCGATGGGTCGACGCCGAAGACGCGTGGCTGTTCGGTTATTTCAAATGGCTGTGGGCCGACTCGACGATCAAGATCGGCTCGATCGATCCGGAGAAAAAGACGCTCACGACCGCCGAGGCGTACGACTACCGCGGCGGAATGGCGACGACGCAGGGCATCATCTACTATGCGTTCAATCTGCTCGAAGAGATCGATATGCCCGGCGAATGGTATCTCGATCGGAATACCGGGATACTGTATTTCTGGCCTCCTTCGGATCCGGACAAGGCTACGATTGAAATCGGAATGCTCTCAACGCGGATGCTCGCGCTGTCGCAGACATCGTACATACGAATCGAGGGGCTTACTTTCGATCTCGGTCGATACAACGGCATTACGGTCGTCGACAGCGATCACTGTCTTATCGCCGGCAGCACCGTCGAACGGTTCGCGGGGAACGGGATAACCATTCTCGGAGGAAGCGACAACGGAATCTTCGGGTGCGACATCGGGATCATCGGCCGTCGCGCAACCGAAGTGATCGGCGGCGACCGTAAAACGCTTACTCCCGGGAATCACTTCGTCGAGAACAACCGGATTCACGACTTCGGTCGGATCGATCGCACCTACACGCCCGCCGTCCAGCTCGAAGGCGTCGGAAACCGCGTTTCGCACAATCTGTTTTACAACAGTCCGAGCAGCGTCATGCGGATCGAAGGGAACGATCACATAATCGAGTACAACGAGACGCACAGCGCCGTGCAGGAGTCGGACGACCAGGGAGCGATGGAGCTGTTCTACAACCCGACTTATCGCGGCGTCGTGTTCCGCTACAACTACTTCCACGACAACGGAAAGACGGGAACCGAGAAGGCGGTGCACGGGCAGGCGGCGATACGGCTCGACGACGCGATCAGCGGCGTGCTCATCTACGGAAACGTCTTCGTCCGAAGCGCCAACGGGAACTTCGGCGCCGTTCAGCTAAACAGCGGTCGCGACAATCTCATCGAGAACAACCTCTTCATCGACTGCAAGCAGGGGATAAGCGGCGGGTGGAATCCCAACAACACCGTCTGGAAGTCGATTAGAGAGGGGCGCCCGCGGCGCGATATTTACTATACCGATCCGCTCTACCTCGAGCGCTATCCTGCGATCGCGACCATGATGGACGAGCCGGGAATCAACTCGGTACGAAGGAATATTCTCTACCGTTCGGGTCCGATCATTACCCGCAGCCCGTCGCTTTTCGATCTGTTCGAGAATCAGGAGTTCGGCGAGACCGATCCGGGATTCGTCGACGTCGCCGCCGGCAACTACGCGCTCCGGCCCGATGCGCCTGTCCTCGTCAGGCTCTGGTTCGCGCCGATACCGTTCGATGAGATCGGATTGTACGAGCATCCGCTTCGCGCGTCGTGGCCGGTCGTCACCGAACCGGTCACCATCCCCGATTGGCGATAATCGGCGGTCGCGTTACCCCGGACCCGATTCGAACGGGTGACCTACTGCTTAGGAGGCAGTCGCTCTATCCAGCTGAGCTACCGGGGCAATTATCGGCCACATAGTAGCTTCCCGTCGAGCCTTGATCAACCTGCCCGAGGCGTGGAATAGTACCATGCGGCTTTGTGGCGATCGGTTTCGGCGGCCGTGCGCGGCGCCGGGAACCGGGCGGAGCAGATACAGCACAAATCGAGGTATTCATGAGCGACAGACGCGTTGTTATCACCGGCGCCGGTACGGTCAACCCGCTCGGCAACACCGTTGCGGAGACCTGGCGGAAAGCTTCCACCGGGACGAGCGGTATCTCGGGAATCACCCGTTTCGATGCATCGCATCTACCGGCAAGAATAGCGGGCGAAGTCCGGGACTTTGATTTCACCAAATACTTCAGCGAGGCGCACCTCAAAATCGCCAAACGCATGGATCCGTTCGTTCATTATGCCGCCGCGGCGATGGCGGAGGCGATCACCTCATCCGGCATCGAAATAGCGGCCGATCCGGAGCGGGTAGGAATATGCATCGGCAGCGGGATGGGCGGCGTCGAGTGCCAACATTCGAACTCCGCGGCGCTCGCGACGAAAGGCGCTCGGCGGGTCAGTCCGTTCTACGTTCCCGCCGCGATCGGGAATATCGCTTCGGGACTGCTCAGTATGATGCATTCCATCGAGGGGCCGAACCTGAGCGTTCAAACCGCGTGCGCTACCGCCAATCATTCGCTTATCAACGCTTACATGATCATACGGCAGAATTATGCCGACGTGATGTTCGCCGGCGGCGCCGAGGGCGCGGTCGTCGAGCTCGGGATCGCCGGGTTTTCGAACATGCGCGCACTGTCGACCCGGTATAACGACACGCCCGAGAAAGCGTCCAGGCCCTACGACGTCGATCGGGACGGTTTCGTCATCGCCGAAGGCGCCGGGGTTCTCGTCGTCGAAGAACTGGAGCACGCAAAGCGGCGGGGCGCCGAGATTCTGTGTGAGGTTCGGTCGGTGGGTATGTCCGGAGACGGGTATGATCTGGTCATGCCGGAGCCGGAGGGACGCGGCGCCGAGCGGTCGATGCGAATGGCGATGGAGGGCGGCAGGATTTCGCTCGATAATCTCAACTACGTAAACACTCACGGCACCTCTACGCCGCTGGGCGACGTCGCCGAGGCAAAGGCGGTGTTTAGACTTGTCGAGGGCGAGGAACGACACCTCCATGTCAGCTCGACGAAATCGATACACGGTCACCTGCTCGGCGCCACCGGCGCGGTGGAGGCGATCATCTGCATCGAGGCGATCAGGCACGGCGTTGTCCCGCCGAGTATCAATATCGACAAGCTCGACCCCGACGTTCCGCTTTCGTGCATCAATACCGAACCGGTGGAAAAGAGAATCGAGGTCGCGCTCTCCAATTCTTTCGGGTTCGGCGGTCACAACTCGACCGTCGCGCTTGCGCGACTCTAGTCGTCGGCCGCTCACCGCCCACCGTCGGACCACCCGCCCACCTGTCGGTAAGGCCGGCCGGCGTCGCGGCTACGGTGGCGCCGCCCGGCACTCTTTTAGCCTCCGGCGGGTCGAGCTTTTATGAGGTGGCGGTCGCGAAATGCCCTATATGTCGTAGTAAAGAGCGAATTCCCACGGGTGAGGACGCAGATCGAGCGCCAACGCCTCGTTCTCCAGCTTGTATTCGATCCATGTTTCGATAACGTCCGGCGTGAACACGTCTCCCTTCAACAGGAACTCATGATCGTCGCGCAACGCGGCGAGTGCGTCCCGAAGCGATCCGGGAGTTTTCTCGACCTGAGCGGCTTCCTCGGGAGGAAGATCGTAGATGTCCTTGTCGAGCGGCGAGCCCGGGTCAATCTTGTTGATAATGCCGTCGATCGCCGCCATCGTCATTGCCGAAAACCCGAGATACGGGTTGCTGCTCGGGTCGGGGCAGCGGAACTCAATGCGTTTTGCTTTCTCGGAGGTCGAGTACATCGGTATCCGGACGGCGGCGCTTCTGTTCCGACTCGAATAGGCGAGGTTGACCGGGGCTTCGAAACCGGGAACCAGCCGCTTGTAGCTGTTCGTGGTCGGGTTGGTAAACGCGAGCAGCGCCGGGGCGTGTTTGAGGATTCCGCCGATCGCGTGCAGCGCGGTCTGCGAAAGCCCCGCGTACTTGTCGCCGGCAAAGAGGTTTTTCCCGTCCTTCCAGAACGACAGATGCGTGTGCATTCCGCTGCCGTTGTCGTTGAACACCGGTTTGGGCATAAAGGTGACGGTTCTGCCGTACTTTTTGGCGGTATTCTTTACCACATATTTGTATTTCAGCAGCTTGTCCGCCATCTCGACCAGCGGGCCGAATCGCATGTCGATTTCGCACTGGCCGCCGGTCGCCACTTCGTGGTGTTGGCATTCGATCGGTACTCCGATTTCCTCGAGGGTCAACATCATTTCGCTTCGAAGATCCTGCAAACTGTCGGTCGGCGGTACGGGAAAGTAACCTTCCTTGTACCGCGGCTTATATCCGAGGTTGGGACCTTCGTCGCGTCCCGTGTTCCATCGACCTTCGACCGAGTCGAGAAAGTAGTATCCCGAGTGCTCGTTTTGATCGAAGCGAATGTCGTCGAACACGAAAAACTCGGCTTCCGGACCGAGATACGCGACGTCCGCGACGCCGGAGCTCTGGAGGTAGTTCGCCGCCTTCCGTGCGATATTCCGCGGGTCTTTGGGGTAATCCTCGCCGGTAATCGGGTCGCAGATGTTGCAGATCAACACGAGGGTCTTGTGCGCGAGAAACGGATCGATGAATGCCGTTTCCGGTACCGGCGTAACGATCATGTCCGACTCGTTAATCGCCTGCCACCCGCGTATGCTGGACCCGTCGAACCCAAGTCCGTCCTCGAAGGTGGCAAGCTCGATTTCTCCAACCGGAACCGAAAAGTGTTGCCACAGGCCCGGAAAATCCATAAACCGAAGGTCGATTACTTCCACTTTTTCCCGCTCGATAAGCGCGAGTACGTCTTCCGCACTTTTCAGGGTGTTCATTTCGTCTCCTTAAATCGTTATCATCGACGTGTAGTCACACGGGGTAGCATGCAAATCTCGTGCCAGATGCGTATCGGCGGAAAAGACGCCTGCCTCACAACGAGATACCTGTTCGGGCATCTACATCGTCGTGGCATCCGCGTCAAGAAGGCACATTTCTGTAGGTGAATCTCCCGATTTCATACAGGATTGTCCGATCTGCGGTGGCAGCGCGCCGACGGATCGGCGCGCTGCTTTCGTGATTGTGCGGGCGAACCGCCCCATATCGCCAAACCACACTCACGTTTCCGCGAACTATGAAGCGGCGTGTGATAGAATCCTTCTTTATGTAGAGGTGGGCCATGGGTGTCAACAGAATTACGCAGATCGTGTTGGTCGCAGGGCTGCTTGTTCGGGCGAGCCCCGGGCTTCGAGCGCAGACGGCGGTCGATTCCGACACCGTCCGCCCCGTCGGGACGATGGTGTATCTCGCAGGCGACGTCGACGTGCACAGGAACGGCGGCCTCGTCGATTGGACCCTCGTCGATATCGGACTCGAGATCGAGGACTACGATCTGGTGCGAACCGGTCGGAATGGAACGGCCGAAATCGAAATGAGTACTCCGGCAACCCGCGACATGATTATTACGGTCTCCGAAGACACCGCGTTCTATTTCGACGTGGCCAAAGTCGGCGGTGTCGACCGCACGTCGGTGGAGATGCTCGCCGGTTCAGTGGCGCTTAAGGTCCGGAAACTCAACGAGAATAGTCTCGTTCAGGTACGCACGCAGAGTGTGGTCATGGGTGTACGAGGTACGGAGTTTACGGTAACCACCGCGCCCGACGGATCGTACCTGATTACCGCGCGCGAAGGCCGCGTGGTGTGCACCGACGACTCGGGTATTCGGAAGACCGCGGAGGCCGGGCGCGTGGTCGAAAAAAGCGCCGACCTGTTTCGTTCGGTCGAAGTGCCCGTTTCCGAGCTCGATCGTTATCGGGACGAATGGACGGCCGAAAAGGAACGCATATTTCGAAGCAACGCGCCGCTGTTCGTCCGCGCCTTCGCTCTTCAGTATCGACGGATTGAGCCGCGATTCATCGAAGCGGTCGAGCAACTTCTCGAGCGGCGCGACGTGTTCGACCGGTGGGCACGCGCATACGCCGCCGACGAGGTGATTCCTTTTGCCGAGCTCTTCGCGCAGCGCTCGCAGGTGACGCCGGCGATCGTTGCGGTTCGAAGCGTTCTCCCCGTGTACGAGCAACTCTACTATCGACTGCAAACGCTCGAGCGGTACCATTCGCAGGGCGTCGGTCGCACGACTATCGAGCGAAAACTGACGAGCGGCGAGTTTTTCGATGAGTTTCGGCAAAACTCGGGGAGTATCGAGCGCGGTCTGTCGATTGTTCGTTATTATCTCAAACTTTTTGCGAGAATGTCGGGATTCTCCGAAAGTGAGTTGCTCGACGAGGCGTTTTCCGACAATCCGTTCGGTGGTTCCGGTCCTCCGAAGCCGACCGATCCGCGGTCGTTCTGAACCGGCGGCGGAGGGCGCCGGGTTCCCGCAGGAGCGAGAGGTCGATCAGTCGCCGAGGTGGATGCGCGGTACCCGTTTTCCTATCCCGCAGGTGATTTCGTAAGCGATGGTGCCGCACATCCCGGCTATCTCTTCCGCGTCGGGCGCCGGCGGAAAGGGACCGAACATGACGACGTCGTCGTAAAGCGAAACATCCGGGTCGGGCCCCAGGTCGATCATGAACTGGTCCATACATACCGTCCCGACCACCGGGTATCGCTTGCCGCGCACCGCGACGCTCCCTCGGTTCGAGAGAAGTCGGTTGTAACCGTCGCCGTACCCGGCCGCGACCGTCCCGATGACCGTTTCGCGGTCGGCGCGGAACGTCATTCCGTACGAGATCGGTGTACCCGCCGGTACGCGTTTGATAAACACGAGTTTTGAGACGAACTCCATGACGGGGGCGACCTCGATCGACAGTTCCATCGCCCGTGACGGGCGGTAGCCGTAGGCGATGATACCGGGGCGGACCATGTCGTACCGCCCCGCCTTATGCCGGAGCAGCCCTGCGGAGTTGGCCGCGTGAACGACCCCCGGGTCGACGCCGACCGCGCGGATTTCCGCAATGCACCGATCGAATCGTCGGATCTGCTCGCGCGTATACTCATCGTCGGTGTCCGAGGCGGCGAAGTGAGTGCATACGCCCTCCAGACGCAGCCGCCGATCGGAAGCGATTAGTCGACCGAGTGCCGACGCGCGATCGGTCGAGCATCCGATCCGCCCCATTCCGGTGTCGACGGCGAGGTGCAGTCGGGCCGGGCTTCCGACCCGCTTCGCCGCGTCGGAAAACGCATCGATCAATCGGCGGTCCGCGACGACGCAACCCACTCCTCGCTCGATGATCGTCGGTATCTCGCCGACCACCGGCGGATTCAGCAGGAGAATCGGCGCCGCGATGCCGCACTCGCGGAGTTCCAACGCTTCGTCGCACGTCGCGACCGCGAATTGCGAGACTCCTGCTTCCACCGCGGATTTGGCGATCTCCACCGCGCCGTGTCCATAAGCGTCGGCCTTCACCGCCAGACAAATCCGACTCCGACCGACGCAGGCGCGGATCGAGTCTATGTTGCGAATAAAACGGTCGAGATGGATGAGTGCCCGCGTCGCCCGCATTGCCGAATCATACGCGAAGCCCCCGTGCTTTGAAAGCGGCAGATTCTGTGGTATTATAGAATTATTCGTATGAACCCTCGACGATGGTATCGGTTGAAACACCTCATCTACCTCGCCTTCGCGGCGTTGCTCGCCTCGTGTGGGGACACCGCTTTGTTTTTTCCGATTCCCGAGGAGCAGCCGCGAATCGAAGTACTCACCGTCCAGAGCGGGACCGTTCTTACTCCGACCGACAACATCTCGATAGAGATTTTATTCGACGGAGAGGTTTTGGAAGTCGATCGCATGACGATCGATCTGGGAGCGCCCGACGGTGTCACCCTCTTTTCGCAGGAACTCGGCGCCGAGGAAATCCAAGCGCTTCCCATGCCGCTCGAGCTGCCGGAGGATCTCGTCACCGGGCGCTACGTGCTCACCGTTTCGCTCTACTATCTCGACGATTTGGTAACGGAGCAACAATCGGAGTTTTACGTTGCGGCCGAGCCGTACGAGATCACCGGGTTCGTCTCCTATCCGGGAATCTTCTACCCCGGCGGGAAAGGACTGGTCGTAGCGGACCTGCTCGTACCCGAGGGAAGCGATCCTTACTTGCGGTGGCGGGCCGCCGGAGATGTCGTGGGCGAGGGATACCTCTCCGAGGGGGCCGACTCGATCGAGCTCGAGGTCCCCGATCGGGCCGGCGTATTCTCGCTCGCGCTCGAGCTGTTCCCCGTCGGCGACGGCTCCCGTGACCCGCCCGTGAGAGACTTTCTCTCGACGAACCGCCTCGAAGCGCAGTTCTTTGTTTCGACCGATCAGACCCCCGAGCCGCACGAGTTGGGGCCCGAGGAGAGCTACACGTCGTTGTTCCATTTCCGCGGGGAGTTGGTCGATCGTGGTCGACAGGGCGCCGAGACTCCTGCTCGCTTTACCGGTCCGGTTACCCTGGGTGTTGCCGACGGAAGTTTCGGTTTCGAGCTGTCGCCGGATTCCGCACTTGTGATCGAGGAATCGTTGATACCTTTCGATGTCGACGACGTCTCCGTTCATCCGTTCAGCTTTTCGATTCGGTTCGTCCCTTACAGCTTCGGGACGATCCTCGCGGTAAGAGATGAGAACGGGGAAGAGTACGTAAAGCTCGAGATCGACGACGCCGGCGCGCCTGCCTTCCGAATCGGCGGCGCCCGGTCGAGCGTTCACGACGCGGGTATCGTTCTCGATAAGACGCTCGAGCTTACCGTGTCGGTGGTTCCCGGACCGTCCGGCTTGCGATTCCTCTGGTTCGCTTCGGGACTCCCGATCGGTGACGAGTCGGTCGAGTTCGATCCGACCGATCTTCCGTCGCATCCGTATACGACGATCGGAGGGGAAGGGTTCGCCGGGTTGCTGGACGAGCTGGGAATCTTTTCCGCCGAAGCCGAAGCCGAGGGCGAGGCGGTGGACTCGGCGGTGTTTGCCAGGGCCATGCGGTTGAAGTATGGAAGCGATCTGCTTCTCGCCGAGGGCTTCGACGGGCTCGACGTTCCGAATGGTATCACCGTCGTCGGAGAAGACGGGACGGTCTCGGTGGAAGGTGGAGTCGCCACGATCGGTGCGAATGCCCGCATCGAGCTTCCGCCGATACCGATCGATTTCGAATCGCTGCGACTTGAAGTAGCTACCGTATCCGGCGACCTGGCGGTAGACGCGACCGTCGACGTTGACAGCGCGCCGTCCTCCACACGGGTCGTGCGGTACGACACCCGGCTCGGTTTTCTATCCTCGACCGATGAAGTCGTCGCTCCGCCGCTCGAAGAAGGGCCGGTTCGTATCGACCTGACCGTGACCGACGATGTCGTCCGGCTTCTTACCGCCGACGGCGCCTCGGATCTTCTTCTCGTGCCGTATTCCGATTCGGACCTGATCGTAACCATCGGTGCGACAGGCGATGAACCGTTTTCGGTCGACAGCATCCTGATTACGAAAAACCGCAGCGAAGAAGCGCGCGATGAGCGTATCGTGGACCGACAACCGGAACCGTAGGCGACTCCGCGGCTCGATGCTCGGTGTCGGGAGGTCGCGCCCCGGGGCCGTTTTGACCACATCGCAGAAGGAGAATCGCATGCGCATACCACGAGTCGTGCCGGCGCTGTTCGTACTACTGATCGCGGGCGGCGCAACATTCGGCCAACAGATGAGCGAAAAGCGTGATATCGCCGTTTTCGCTCTGAGCTACGCTCGGTGGGGCATCCCGGCCGGGGCACTTTCGCTCGTCGACGAGCAAACAAAAGAGGTTTTCGTCAATCTGGGCCGATTCAACGTCATCGGCATGTCGTACCGCCTCGAGTCGTCGGGAATCGAGGAGTTCATCGCCAAAATCAAAGAGTTCAAGGAGAAAAACGTCGAGATACCGGAAACGGTGCGTCTTGGGAAGCAAGCTTTTACCGAAGCGGATTTCAACCGTCTCGTCGGGTCTTTTATCGTCGTCGTGCCGACTCTTTCCTACTACCGGTCCGAGCGAACCGACGGAGGCGGGTTCAAGGTCGAGTTGCAGACGACCTATACCTTTATCGACGTCGATCGCGCCGAGGCGACCGACTATTTCGAGATATCGACCCGCGGGAGCGGCGAGACGCTTCCCCGCGCGATTCGCGCCGCCGCCGAGGGAATCGGCCCGAAGTTGCAGTTCGAACTGCGAAGTATTCCCGCCTTTCGGTTGCGTACGGGGATCATCGAAGTCAACCGGGGAAGCGTATTGCTTGAGTTCGGCAGGAACATGGGAGTACAGCGCGGCGATGAGTACGCGATAACCGAGACACGAATCCTCGCCGGCGGACACGAGGTTACCGACGAAGTCGGGTTGCTGATCGTAAAAGATGTTGATGAGGAGATTTCTTTCGCCAAGGTTATTTACTCCAGTCGTCGACCGCAAATCGGAGACCAGCTTAAGGAAATCCCGCGTATCGGACTGGACACCGCCGCCTACGCGCACATCATCGCCGGCTTTTCCCCTGCGGTCGGCGCGAGCGGCGCCGGAGTGACCGGCGTCATCGGAGTCAGACAAAGCACTTCGCGCGGTTTTTTCAGCCTCAGACCGTTCGTCGGCGTCGAGATTCCATTCGGTATTACCGGCGGTCCCGGGCTCTCGGGGCTTACCGCCAATTTCTACGCCGGCGGCGAGCTCAACTGGTACGTGTGGCGCTTTCAGCTGGCCCCCGCCGTCGCGCTCGGCGTAGCCGGTACGGTACCGCTGAGCGAAGCGGAGTCGTTTTCAGTTTCGCACGCCGGCGGATTCATACAGGCGACCGGGAGCTTCCTCGTTTCGCGGGATCTCAAGATCGGCGTCGAGGCGGGATACGCCGCGTGGTTCGGTCTCCACGGCGCGCGCAGTTACTCGGGCCTGCTCGCGGGCGTCGCCGCTACGTACAAATACTAGGACGGAGGGGAGTGATGACTCGCACACTCAAAAGGGTTCTCAGAAACCCCGTGTCGGCCGTCGTGCCGGCGTTTCTCGCGCTGCTCGTGTCGTGCGCAACGACTCCGCGGGGGCCGTCGGACCGCCCGATGTACTACGGTTACGGCACCGGCAGGTCGGTCACCTCCGCGCTCAACGCCGCGAAGCAGGACGTACTCAGGCAGGTAGTGGTGGATCTGATAGGTCGACCGAGCGCCGCCGCCCACCGCGAAACGATCGAGCGGGAGATCTATCGACGCGGAGCGATAAACGCCTTTTTCTTCCTGGACACGATGGAGATAATCTCTCGTGGGAAACAAGGAGACGAGTTTTTTTCGCAAATCGGAATACGCGTGAACCTTTCCGCCCTCTCGCGAACGCTCAGGAGCGCCGGCGTCTACGGCGGGCAGGTCACGCCGTCCCCGGACGACAAGCTTGCGCTTCCCGACAGGGAACCACCTGCATCGTCGCCCGTCTCCGAGGCCGTACGGGAGCGGACCACCGACACCGCCCGGGAAGCGGCGCGCGAGACGCCGCGCCGAGCGCCGCCGGCGTCGAGCGAATCGGCAAAGCTTACGCCCGAAGAACGCGCCGTAATCGAAGAGTATATTCGGTCTCTCACATTCATGATCTACTTCGACGAGTCGGCCCCCGAGGATCCGTTCATAAAAAAAGCGGCGGTGACGATGGCCAACGGCTATCTGGCCGAGCATCGACGCGCCGCGGTGGATCTGGAAACGGTGGAACGGATCAAGAAGGACCAGGAGCTCGTTTACGAGGAGCAAACCGGACGCAGCGTCGGTCTGATCCAGTGGGTTGCGCAAAAGGTCAACGCCGACGTGTACGCCGAACTTGACGCCCGGACGAGCGGCGACCGGAGCGGGGCAAACTACTACGGGCAGGCCAATCTGACGCTGAAGTTTTTTGAAGCATCGACGGGGCGTCTGCTCGCCTCGGTCACCTACAAAAGCCCGCGGTCTTTCAGCCGTTCGTCCGAAACCGACGCGATAAACAACGCTCTGCAATCGTCGGTGTACGAGGCGATGTCGATCGCGATGGATCAACTCGGCCCCGCCCTGCGCGCCTCGGCGGTAAACGGAATACCGTATCGTTTGATCTTACAAAACACGCCCGATGCGCGGTTGACGCGTGAGTTCGCGCGAAGGCTCGAACGTCGCGTCGAATCGGTGGAGACGGTGAGCCAGTCGAAGGAGGAGACCGTGTACACGGTGTTTTCGTTCGGCAAGCCGGAGGATCTGCTCGATATCGTTTTCGACGTTTCGGACGCGCTTCCCGCGTTTTCGGGAATGGAGCTTGTGGTTCTTCGCGGTCGCTCGCTCACCTTCGACACGGGGCTGTAGGGGGTCATATGAAACGCGGCGGTTCTCAGTTGCGGCGCACGGAACGCTGCCGTTTTTTCCGCAATATCGGCGGCCGGCGCCGGCGTCGGCGTCGGTCGGGAGTCGTGTTGTTGATCGCGTTCGCGCTCATCTCATGCGCGACCTTGCGAGGACGTCCGTCATGGATTACCGAACCTCCGGCGGGTACCGACACGGTGGTGTATTTCGTTTCCGCGGGATCGGACGCCGGTGGTGATGTGGCCGAGGCGGAGGCGCAGGCATCGCGTGCGTTGGCCGGTGAGATCACCAAATACATGGGCGTATCGATCAGCGCCGACACGACCGTTGAGGTCCGTGCGACGATCGACGATTATGAGGCCCGAGTGACCGAGACGATCCGCGAAAGGTCTCAAGCGAAGATTTCGGGTTTTCGAATTGTCGACAGACACATCGAAACCACGCCCGACGGCACCGTGTTCGTCTACC
Organism: Spirochaetota bacterium; assembly: GCA_024275515.1. GTDB lineage: Bacteria > Spirochaetota > Spirochaetia > ARS1246 > ARS1246 > JAJRYZ01. The sequence continues at coordinate 12,604 of JAJRYZ010000099.1, read as the reverse complement.
TTCTCGGCGGATACGACCGCGGCGAGCTTGAGGCCGAAAAGGCGCGGCTGGAGGCGCTCTTTGCCGAAAAAGTCGCGGCGATCGGAGTGCCGGAGCGTGAGGCCGACGAGCTGCTCGACGCCGGCGAACCGGTTCGGGCGCTCGAGCGTTATCTCGCCGCCGCCGCCGCAGCGCTCGACTCCGACATCGATAACGCCATGGTACGCTTTGAGCGCGTTATCGCGGGAGCGCGGGAAGCCGCGTCGATGGTGAGAATAGAGAAGCGGACCGCGTATCAGGTGACGACGGTAGGGCGGCCGTTCCGCGAGCCGTTCGTCGTCGCGGTGTCACGTGTTGCGGACGGAAGACCTCTGGCGCAGGTTCCGCTTCGCGTCACCTACAGAGCCGCGCGATCGGGCGGGCGGCTCGCCGTACGGACCGCCGGGCTCACGACGGAGAGCGACGGGACCGCCGCCTTCGAGCATCCCGTTCCCCGGATTGCCGGTGAGCGCGAACTTATCGTCTCACTCGATGTTTCGGGGCTCCTCGATCCTCTCGGAGCGGCCCGCGGGAAGGCGTTCGACCTGGTGGCGTCGGTCGAAAGCGTCGTCAACGCCCGGAGGGTCGCTTTCGCCTACCGCGTCGTCGCCGAGTCCGCCTCGATCCCGACGGCCGTTGCGGTCGCCGACTTTGACGAGAACGGCGTCGCCGGCGACTCGAATCGCGCCGGGGAGGCGTTGGCGGGCGAATTGTCGAAGGCCGGCTATGAAGTTGCCGTCGTTCCCGCCGATCCGGAGGAGACGGTCGAAAGCCTCGAAAAGCGACTCGGCGAACGGTACCGGAGGGTCGTTACCGGCGGCGCGCGGGTCATCGGCATCGAGGAGTCCGACGGCGGCTACCTGGCGCGCGTCGAGTCGACCGTTTCCGTGATCGATCTTGAGACCGGGAGCACCGTCGGCGTCGCGAATGCGACGAAAACAATCCGTGCCCGCAGCCGGGAAGGAATCTCCGAGGCGGCTTTTTCGGCGATCGGGGCGGCAATCGGGGCGAAGCTTGCGGCCGAATTGCCGTAGAGAAGGGGCCGGCCGGCCTTTTCTTTGCGTTCGCGGATGTTGCAGGGCCGGCCACAATTGCTCCACGTGATTGATCCGCCGCTGCCCATATGCACAAAAAACAGTATACTTGTGACCATACATGGATACCCTGCGAATCGACAATGCGTTGAGCACATTAAAGAAAATCGCCGAAGAGCTCCCGGCGACCTCATTCTCCCGTAGCTTGCGGGAAGCCATCCGAAGCATTCGCTTCCCGGTTCTTAACTGGCCGTCACTCCGCATCGGAGACAAGATCGCCCGGATCCCGGTGATCCAGGGGGGGATGGGCATCGGCATATCCCTCTCGGGCCTTGCTTCCGCGGTCGCCGATTCCGGGGGAATCGGCGTGATCGCGGCGAACGCCATCGGTCTGTTGGAGAGGGACTACTTCCGGGACGGCAGGGCTGCGAACCTGCGCGCTTTTCGCCGGGAAATCCGGGCCGCGCGCAGCCGGACCGGCGGGCTCCTCGGCGTCAACATCATGGTGGCCGTCAACGATTTCCACCAGTTGCTGGACGTAGCCGTGGAAGAGAAGGTGGACTTGGTAATCATGGGTGCGGGTCTGCCGATCAAAGGCATTCCCGTAGAGGCGATGCGCCGCAACGGTGTCAAGGCCGTTCCCATTGTCAGTTCGGCACGCGCCGCAGAGCTGATCTTTCGTATGTGGAAGAAGAGCTTCAACGACGTCCCGGACGCCGTGGTCTGCGAAGGGCCGCTTGCGGGCGGACACCTGGGGTACTCCGTGGATCAGATAGACGATCCTGATTGCCGACTGGAGACGACGGCGCCTGCGATCGTGGCCGCTCTGAAGCCCTATGAAGAAGAGTTCGAGCGTTCGATACCGGTGATTGCCGCGGGTGGTATCTTCACCGGTGCAGACATCCACGACGCCCTGACGATGGGCGTTGCGGGGGTGCAGATGGGAACCAGGTTCGTTGCGACGGACGAGTGCGACGCTTCGGACGCGTTCAAGCAGGCGTACGTCGATTGCACGGAAGACCAGATCGGGTTGATCAAAAGCCCCGTGGGCATGCCGGGAAGGGCCATCAGGAACGAGTTCATCGTTGCGGCGGAAGAGGGGCGCGGCCCGTCATTCCGGTGCGCCTGGAAGTGCCTGTCGAGCTGCAAGGCCGAGGCGGCCAACTACTGTATCTCGCTTGCGCTCAACAACGCGCGAAAGGGAAAGCTGGAGCGGGGATTCGTGTTCGTCGGGTCCAACGCACACCGGGTCCACGAGGTTGTGCCGGTGGCGACGCTTATCGAAGAGCTCAGAGTCGGTTTTCGCCGGCGTGCGCAGGAACGTATCGCGGGACGGCTTAAGCCGCTCGCCGCCGACGTCAGGCGCCTGTGGCGCGAGTACGAACAGCTTGGGTCTCAGAAGATCCGGGAGGCGCATGCGGCGTTGCTTGCACGGGTGAAGGAGCTCCAGCTCGAGGTATCCGCATTCACTACGTAGTTCGCGCAGAGCACGCGCGGGTCCCGGGGCTCATGTCCACCTACAGTTGAACGGACTTCCTCCCTTCGGCGCCCCCGGAAGGGGTCGCGGTCCGTCCGGCACAGACCGCCGCTATGGCAGCTGATTGATGAAACTCTCGGGAGCCGCCGTGTAGTTGAGAAACCATTCAACCGTTCCATCTACACCGCGTGTGGCAACGGTTCGGGCGCAACGAGTCGAAACGAGAGAATCACTGTTTCGGCCGGACCGCGGGAAACGACCGCGCTATTCCACGAGGTGAAGCAGCGTTTCGGGCACGTCCGAAATGATTGCGTCGACACCGCGGGCAAAAAGAGAGCGTGCGGTCGATTCGTCGTTGACCGTCCAGGCGGCCACGAGTCGGCGGCGGATCGTCTTGTGATAGATCATGGTCGATCGTCCGGTCTGTTTCCAGTGCGGTTTGACGATGTCGCAGCGGGTGGCGAGGCAGCCGAATCCGTGGCGCATGAGCCGGGGCAATCCCGGATGGTCGGCGTATATCACCGCTGTCGGCACGTGCGGGCACGATCGGGCGAAGTGTCGTACGGCGAGCGGATTGAACGAGGAAACGAGACAATGCGCGGTAAGTCGCGCCGAGACGATCCGGTCCGCCACCGCTTGCGCCAACCGGCGCTCATCACCGCGGGCGGCTTTCAACTCGATGTCGAGAAAAACGCTTCCGCCGATCAGATCGAATACCTCATCGAGCAACGGGACCCGTTCACCTGAGAACCGCGGATCGAACCACCCGCCCACATCGACGCATTTGAGCTCGGGCAGATCGATCGCCGAGACGGGCACGTCGATTCCCGCGACCCGGTTGAGATCGCCGTCATGAATGACAACGACTTCTCCGCTCCGGGCGAGGCGGACGTCGAGTTCGATGCCCGGTATTCCGAGGTCGGTCGCCAACTTGAAGGCGGCGAGAGTATTCTCCGGCGCGGCGGCGGAGCACCCCCGGTGAGCGAAAAGCGGGGGAATACGTCTCTTCACGATTGTTCGTTTTGCATGTCGCGTTTGAGTTGGTCGAGAAGCGCTTCGGCCTCTTCCTCGCGAAACTTCTCCTCGAGTTCGTCGCGCTCACCGCCGAGAAGCTCCAACTCGGCGAGCAACCGATCGGCGTCGACCGAGAGGCGTGGCTGATTCTCCATGTCGGAGAGCTGTCGTTTCATCCGATCGACCCCGCGGACGAGCTCGGCCTCCTCGGCGCGGAGCGAACCGAGTCGCAACTCGAAATCGTCGACACGGGTTCGCGCCTCGGCTTCGAGGTCGGCACGGTCGTTCCGCGCGGCGAGCGAGACGCGATTCCTCCACAGCTCCAGGTCGTTTTCGAGTCGAACACGTTGCGCCCTCGTCTCAGCGAGCGAACGGAGCACATGCGTCACGATCTCCCTCGCCTGTTCCGGTTCGAGGCCGTTCAAATCAAACGTGTCCATGCGTTGTGCATGATAGGGAATCTTCCGGTTGATATCAAGCTCGGTTTCGCGCTACGCTCATCTCCCCGATGCCCGACGTGGAATACCACCTTTCCGATCGCATCGCCGCGCTCGCCACGCCCGCGGCGAAAAGCGCGCTGGCCGTCGTTCGCACCTCCGGCGACGGCGTCATCGAACGTATCGCAACGATCTGTTCGAAGAGAAACGCTCTCCTGCGGGCGAGCGGCTACACCGCGCTTCACGCCGAATTGGTCGATCACGAGTCGCGCGAGACCGTCGACGAGGTGATGCTCGTCGTCTATCGCTCTCCGAGGAGTTACACCGGAGAAGACGCGGTCGACATCATGCCGCACGGCAGCCTTCCCGGGATCCGGAGGATCCTCGCGCTGCTACGCGCGATAGGGTTTCGCGACGCGCGCCCCGGGGAGTTTACGCTGCGGGCCTTTCTCAACGGCAAGATGGACCTGACGCAGGCCGAAGCGGTGCGGGAGGTCGTCGACGCCAAGACCGCTCAGGCCCACGCCGTCGCGCTCGAGCGCCTGGGTGGGAGGGTGCGCAGGAAGGTCGATGAAGTTCGCGAACGACTTGTGCGTCTCGCCGGTCGGGTCGAACTCGCTCTCGACTATCCGGAAGAGGAAATCGAGGCGACGATTTCCGACGCACCGTTCGACTCCGTGGCCGCCGAATCGCTGGCGGCGGAAATCCGAACTCTGCTCGACGGTTTTGCGGTGGGGCGGGTCTATCAGGAAGGGATACGAGTCGTAATCGCCGGGGCGACGAACGTCGGGAAGTCGTCGTTGTTCAATTTTCTGCTGCGGGAGGAACGGGCGATCGTGTCGGAGCTGGACGGGACGACCCGGGACTATATTGAATCATGGATCTCGATCGGCGGGATTCCGGTGCGGCTTTTCGATACGGCAGGGCTTCGAACGGGGGTTCCCGAGATCGAAACCGAGGGTATCCGGCGCGCGGAGGCGCTTGTCGACTCGAGCGACCTCGTCGTTTATCTGGTTGAGGCGACGAAAGGGCTCGCCGACCGGGACGTCGAAAGGCTCGCCTCGATCGACGACGGGAAGCTGATTCGCGTGTTCAGCAAAGCGGACCTGGTCGACCGATCGGCGCCGGACGGATTCATCCGGATGAGCACCGTTACCGGCGAGGGACTCAACGAGCTCGAACAGGCGATCCTCGGCAGGTTCGGCCGCCGGACGGTCGGGGAGGATGCGGTGCTGATCGAATCCGACCGCCAGCGGGAATGCCTGCAACGCGCTCTCGACGGGCTCGACCGTGCGATTGAAGCGTCGGACGCGGGGCTCCCTCTCGATGCGGTCGCGATCGATCTGTCCGATTCGCTCGCGGCGCTGGGCGAGTTGACCGGTGAGATCACCCGAGCCGATATTCTGGATGTGATTTTCTCGAACTTCTGCGTAGGGAAGTAGCGAGCGTGATGAACAGTGGACGCTGATGCAATCGTGGTCGGCGGCGGACACGCCGGGATCGAAGCGGCCCTCGCGCTCGCCCGGCTCGGGTTCTCGACGGTTTTGATAACGCAGAGTATTGACGCGATCGGACGCCTTTCGTGCAACCCCGCAATAGGCGGGTTATCGAAGGGGAACATAGTCCGCGAAATCGACGCCCTCGGAGGCGAGATGGCGCGGCTTATCGACGCGACGATGATTCAGTTCCGTATGCTCAACCGTAGTCGCGGTCCGGCGGTTCAGGCGCCGCGTGCCCAGGCGGATAAATACGAGTACGCGCGGCTGGCAAAGCGGACTCTTGAAAATCGGTGCTCGTTGCAGTTGTTTCAGGACACGGTCGTCGATCTGCGCGTCGAGGGCGGCGCGGTCTCCGGGGTCGTTACCGAGCGTGGACGGGTCGTCGGCGCCCGAACGGTGGTGCTGACGACCGGAACTTTCATGGGCGCAGAGGTGTTTATCGGCGAGTATCGCGCGCCTTGCGGTCGTTTGGGCGAACCGGCCGCGCGGGGACTTGGAACGGCGCTTCGGAAAAGGGGGTTCGTCGTCGGACGGTTGAAGACCGGGACGCCGGCGCGCGTTGCGCGATCTTCGCTCGATCTCGACCGCATGCAACCGCAATCCGGCGACCCGGTCATGCTTCCGTTCAGCTTCGACGAAGCGGTGATTCGGCGGCCCGACGTGCCGTGCTACATCACTTTTACCAATGCGCGAACTCACGAAGTCATTCGTCGGAACATCAATCGCTCTCCGCTTTACTCGGGAGTCATCGTCGGCAGGGGGCCGCGCTACTGTCCGTCGGTGGAAGACAAGATCGTCAAGTTTCCCGACCGGGAGAGGCATCATGTTTTCGTCGAGCCGGAAGGTCTTGATACCGAAGAGACCTACCTCAACGGGCTGTCGTCGTCGCTGCCCGAGGAAGTGCAGGAAGAGTTCCTCCGAACGATTCCCGGGCTCGAGCAGGTCGAAATCATGCGGCCCGGATACGCGGTCGAGTATGACTACATCGATCCCAGACAGCTCAAGAGCAGTCTCGAATCGAAGCGAATACCGGGGCTATACGTCGCGGGACAGACGAACGGGACCTCCGGCTACGAGGAGGCGGCGTGTCAGGGATTTATGGCGGGAGTAAACGCCGCACGGCGCCTTCAAGGGAAACCGCCGGTGATCCTGGGAAGGGAGGAAGCGTACATCGGAGTTCTCATCGACGATCTGGTGACCCTCGGAACCGAGGAGCCGTACCGTATGTTCACTTCGCGTGCCGAATACCGGATGAACCTGCGTCACGATTCGGCGGATCGCCGCTTGCTCCACCACGCCCGCGCCGTCGGCCTTCTGTCGACCGAGCGGCTCGAAAGGCTCGAGGCGAAGATCGAGGGAATAGACGAGATCAAGGAGCTTTTGCGCAGGCGATCGATCGATTCGGCCGCCGTCGCCGCCTCGGCTTTGCTCGGCGAACACGTCGGGAAATCATTCTATCAGGCGCTCAAGTCGCCGGGAGTTCACATGTCGGACATGGAAATGATCGCCGCGGTCGCCGATGCGCCCGAGGCGTGGCGCCTTACCGCAGAGCTCGACGTCAAGTACGAGGGCTACATATCGAGGCAAGCACGGCAAATCGAGCGTTTTCTTCGTACCGAACGCGCTCGGATACCCGACGACTTCGACTACGATCGGATCGGCGGGTTATCGTCGGAAGCGCTTGAGAAGCTCAAACTGGTACGGCCGCGCTCGATCGGCCAGGCGTCGCGCATTTCGGGCGTCCGCGGTCCCGACGTTGCCCTGCTGATGATCGCTGTCGGACGGTCGCGATGAATCGAAGGAATCGCAGACTCTTCGTCGACGGGCTTGCGCGGCTCGGCCTTGAGCTCCCCGACGCGCGGGTGGAGGCGCTTGTGCGCTATTGCGACGAGATCTCCCTTTGGAACCGCCGGATGAATCTGATCAAGGGTTCCGAGCGCGACCTCGTGGTCCGGCATCTTCTCGATTCGCTTGCGCCGCTTCCCATTCTGCGAACTCTCATCGCCACGGCGGACAGGCCGGCGGCGGCGAAGAGAGTAAAAATCGCCGACGTCGGGAGCGGCGCCGGCGTTCCGGGCATTCCCATCGCCGTGGCGATGCCCGAAGCATCGGTGACTCTTGTCGAGAGGTCGACTCGAAAAGCGTCGTTTCTCGACACCGTCCGGCTGCTTCTTGAGTTGCCGAACGTCACGGTGGTTACGGACGCCGACGAGACCGACGGCGACGCTTTCGACCTGGCGGTGTGCAGAGCGTTCCTGCCGTTCGAACGAGCGGCGCCGATCCTCTCGCGGCTGATTGCTCCCGAAGGCGCGATCGGATTCTACGCCGCGCCGCCCCCGCCGCCCGTGCCGATTCCCGGTCTGAAGAGAACCGACTACGCGATCGAGGTTCCTTTTCTCAACGCGACGCGCACCCTCGTCGTGCTTACGCGCCTTCCCCCTCACGCACCGCCCCCCGAGCCGCGGCGGGCGGCCGGCGCCGGATGATTCGTAAAGGACGTGCGCCGCGGCGCCGCTATCGCTCCTGAAAAAGCTCCACGATCTCGCCGTCCGGACCTTTGAAAAAAGCGATGCGAACCGGATATGTCGGATCGCTCGGAATATCTACGTCTTTTGGTTCGACCGTGATCTCGGCGCCCGCTTTCCGAACGGCATTGAGCAACGCGTCACAGTCGTCGACACGAAGAGCGAAATGCAGCAACGGCGACTCGCCCGCGGCTTCGCGGTCGGCGTCGGCGCCCTCGAAGATCTCGAGATACGATCCTCCCCCCGTCTCGATCATGACCGCGCGTTGATTTTCCGCTCCCCAACTGCGACCGACGCGAAATCCGAGCGCGTCGGTGTAAAAGCTTACCGATCGATCGAAGTCGCGTACTCTCATCGCGATGTGATGATATCCTTTGCATGCCGCCATCCGCGTCCGCTCCTCTTCCGACTGTGGGAATTCGACGATCCGCCATCATACGCATGATCCGATCCGCCTTCAATAGCGCCGGTCGCCGGTCCAGGGATTCTCATTTTGAAACTGAAGCTACCGTTCACTTCGGCGCTCTCTGACGTTTAGCCGGCCAGGACAGGCAAACCGCCACGAGAGCGTTTTGCCTGTCGCCGGGTGAGGCGGTTTGTCTATTGAGGACGTAGGTTTTATATTGGTGATGCGTTCGGATCTTTCCGGCCGATCCGCGTGGCGTGATTACGGCCGACGTCGAAAGCGCCGGGCGATGCAAGACAGAGGTGTCCATGTCGGCCGACTCGCTCAACGAACAACAGGTTCTCGATATCGGGAGGAAAATCGACGGCATCGCCGATTCGATCGGTCGGGTGTTCGTGGGAAACGAACGAATAATACGACTGTTGCTGGTCGGATTCATATCCGGGTTGCACGTCCTGATAGAAGACGTTCCCGGAGTCGGAAAGACCACGCTCGCGAAATCTCTCGCCGGTTCGTTGGGTCTCGATTTTTCACGGATACAGTTCACCCCCGATCTTCTTCCCGGTGACATCGTGGGCATGAACGTCTGGAATCAGATAAAAAACGAGTTCGTTTTTCGGCAGGGAGCGATTATGCATCAGTTTGTCCTCGCCGACGAGATCAACCGCGCCTCACCGCGGACCCAGTCGAGCCTGCTCGAAGCGATGCAGGAGGGAGCGGTCACCGTCGACGGAGTGACTTATCCTCTGCCGGATCCCTTTTTCGTCGTCGCGACGCAGAACCCGGCCACGTTCACCGGCGCGTTTAATCTGCCCGAAGGCGAAATCGATCGTTTCGGCGTTTCGTTTTCCATCGGATACCCCGACGAAGCGGGTGAAAACCTGATTCTCTCCCGGTTCCAGAACTCCGATCCGCTGCGCGAAGTCGCAGCGGTGGTGTCGGCCGAAGAGGTCATAGAAACGCGCAACGCGGTTCGTAAAGTCCATGTTTCCGACAAGGTGCGGTCGTTTATCATCGAGATCGTGCGGAAGACGCGTGAGCACCGGCTGATCGAGCTGGGAGCAAGTCCGCGTTCGGCGCAGCATTTGCAGCGAGCCTCACAGGGGCGGGCCGTCATGCAGGGGAGGAGATTCGTCATACCTGAAGATGTCGTCGCGCTCGCTCCGGCGGTGCTTGCGCACCGGTTGATCATGGCGGCCGAGTCGAGGCCGGCCGAGACAACCGGTTTCGAGGTAATAAAACGGATCATCTCATCGTGCGAGGTGCCTGTAGGTATCAACTAGCGGTGTTGCGTGTCAATTTCCGGCTCATCGGACTCTACGTATTCTCGGTCGTCGTGATGTATCTGGCCGGCGTCTATTTCGGCACTTTTCTCTACGTCCTTTTTCTCATATTCCTCCTTCTCCCCGCGATTTCGTTCTTCGCGTTCGTCGCGTGGATTGCAAGCGTCTCGTGCGCGCAGGATCTCGCTAAGGTCTCTCCGGTAAAAGGAGATACGGTCGAGTTCCGGCTCCGCCTTCGGAATCGGTCTCTCCTGCCCGTCCCTTCCGCCGATGTCCGCTTCGTCGAAGTGTCGGACGCGCTGCGCGCCGAGCTGGAGGACTTTACCACGTATCTTCCGGTTCGCGGCGATGTGGAGAACACCTACCGGATTACCTGTCCGTATCGGGGAAGGTATCGTATCGGCGTCTGCGAGATCCGCTTGCGTGATCAGCTCGGATTCGTCCGCTTTACGAAACGCGTCGACCCGGTCGCGGTGACGGTTTTCCCGCGTGTCCTCGAGATTCCGCGCTTCGCCCCCATCGCCCGCCACGTCGAGGGCGGCGGGCGGTACACATCCGCGGGAATGCTTCCAGACGCGACGTTGTTTCATCAACTCAAGGAGTATCGCGACGGCGACGGTATCCGGCACGTCTACTGGAAGAAGTTCGCCGGCACGGGAAAACCGTATCTCAAAGAGTACGAACGGACGCGCCGAGCCGGAGTCCGGATCTACCTCGACGTCCGGCCGGACGACCGGTGGGACGTCAACAAGCTGGAGCAGGAAGACGTTTCCGTCGAGGCCGTGGTAGCCGTCGTTCGGTATCTGCTCGCGCATCGGGTTCACACGACCGTGCGCGCGGGAACCAATCCGTCGTTCGCGTTCGCGGCCGACGATATCTCTTCGTTTCCCCGCTTCTATCGGATGACCACGCGTCTCTCCTTTACTCGCGCGGCCTCGCCCGAGTCGTTGTTTCGTTCCGATCTTCTTGCCGGACTGCTGGAATCTCAGACCTGTCTTTTCGTAACGCATCATCTCGACCCGAGACTGTTCAACGTCGCAGCCGGCGGTCTCGCCTACGACACGATCTTTCTGCTTAATCGCGCCGGGATCGGCGCCCGGCGCCACGCGGAGTTCGACTCCTTCGTCTCGGATGCCCGACGACGAGGTCGCACCGTTATCACGCTCAGGTCGTCGAGCTCGATCGTCGAAGACCTGTGCGGCCGTACCGAGACACGTCGATCCGATGCCGTCGTCGTTTCCGAGGACGCGGAAAGGTGAATCGGCGCGTCACACCCTCCCGAGGACTTCAGATAACCGTTTATCTCTTTGCCTGCGCCGTCCCGATCTTGACGCGGACCTACCTTAACGCCCCGATCGGCGTGATCGCTCTCCTCGCGCTCGTCGTGCCCGTGGTCGCGCTGGGGTACGCCTCAAGAAAGAACGCGGAAAGTACGCGGTGGCTTCGTTTCGCGTCGGCGGCAGTCAACGCCGGCGCCGGTGTGCTGCTCCTCGTCGGAATCGTCATTACACCGCTGTCCGCTTACAACAGCTGGTTCGATTCGTTCAGGTACGGTACGCCCGACGGCGGAGTTTCGAATCTCTTCGTGCTCATCACCGGATTCTTTTCCGCGGTGCTGAGTCCGACGATGTTGACGATGGGAGTGCTCTGGCCGGTCATCATCGTCGCGTTCGTGCTGCTCTATCTGCTAGCGATCGTCATTCAGACGCCGATTTATCTCGTTGTAGTGCTCGGATTCCTCGTCGTCCCGTCGGCCTATCTGACCATTCGAACGGTCGAACGGGTCCGCCGAGACGGCGCGATGTTGTTTTCTCTCGGGCTGATAGGGACCGCGTTTGTTCTCGCAACGGCATTCCCGAAATTCGACACGCCGCCCGGTGATGATTTCGTGAACAACACGCTCTACCCGAGACTGCGTTCGGCGGTCGTCGCCAACTTTCCGCGTTTTCCGCTTCTCTACGCCGTTCCGGGATACGGAATCAGTTTCGACGAAAAGCGGCTCGGCGGTACGCCGACACTCCAGCCCAATCCGATATTCACCATCACATCAGACCCCGGTACCGTGCTCTACGTGAGAACACGGGTTTTCGACGCCTACGACGGATCGTCCTGGTCGATGTCGCCCTATTTCGCCGGCAGGACTACCGACGCGCTCCGCAGTCGTTTCTTCGGCGACCCGCGCGACGTCGGTCCCGACGATCTGAGAATCGAGGTCACCGCCAAGACTTTCGGCTTTTTGCCCTATACGCTCGATACCGATCTCGTCTTCGTCGAGCGGGGGTTTCCGAAGATCGCCGCCGGGAGCGTCGACACCGGGTTTAGGCTTCGTAGTCCGTTGCGGAGAGGCGACGTCGTCTATTTGCGGCGCGACGAGCGTTCTCCGGCGACACCGGCCCCGATCCTGCCGGAAGAGAAGAGGCTCTATTTGCAGATACCGGACGATCTTCCGTCCGAGCTGCGGACCATCGCCGACGGGTTGTCGCGAGGAATCGATTCCGACGCGCAGATTCTGACGAATATCGAGGCCTTTCTTGCGCGAAACTACACCTATAGTCTGGAGGTCGACGAGTTTTCTCCCGAGCGCGGAACTTCAAGCGATTTCGTCTACTCGTTTCTCTTTTCGCAGGCCGGCGGCTACTGTGTGCAATTCGCCACGAGCTTCATCATTCTCGCGCGGCTCAACGGAATCCCCGCGAGATACGCGACCGGGTACCTTTCCTATCTTCCTTCGGACGACACCGTGGCCGACGTGACCGGGCTGTCGGCGCACGCGTGGCCCGAGGTGTGGCTGGAAGAAAAGGGGTGGGTCAATTGGGAGGCGACACCCGCGGCGAACATCGCCAACTATACGGCTCTCGACGGGAATTGGGTGTTCAACTTCGATATCGATCTCAACGCCGCGACGTCGCGG
>JAJRYZ010000098.1 GCA_024275515.1 Spirochaetota bacterium | reverse complement strand
TGCGGCTGAACGATTTGCAGAACCTGATGTAGTAGGCGGGGTCGTCGGGCGGCGGTTCGCCGTCGCGCGACCAGTCCCACCCGAGTGAGGCGAGGTCGACGACGAACAGATCGAAATCCTCGACCGACCGCCCCTGCCGGGAACGCAGGTTGCGCGCCATGGACAGCGATTTTTCGAAAATCATCGGCGACATGACCGCCGAGCCGACCGACAGATAGACACCGCCTTCCAGCCCGGTGATTGCGGAGACGAAACTGAGAAAATCGCGCTCGGCGGTGCGCCCGATCGCCGCACCGCAGTTGGCCGGGTGCGTGTAGATGATATCGTGGCCGAACATCGGGTGCGCCGTATACGGAACACCGAGTCGAAGCGCCGCCGCTTGTAGTCCGAACTCGCGATGGCGATGTTTTACCTCGATCGCGCCCGAGCCGATTTTGAGCCGTCGCACCACCGAGAGCAGGTCGGCGGCGGCGGCGGCTCGCTCGAGATCGTCCGCCGATCGCGCCGCATCGAGCGACGATTCATCGGGTATCTCAAGCCCGTCGAGTTGGACCAGACGGCCGACCGATTCGCCGTATCCGTTTCCCGCGTAAGCGCCGAGAAGGATCGCCAGATTCAGATACGTTGCGGTCTCCTCCCACATCCCGAATCTGCCGCGCGCGACGTTCTCCTTGACATGCTCGGAAGTCGCTCCCTGGTAGGCGAGCTCCCAGTCGTGAATTATTCCCGCGCCGTTGGTCGCGCAATGCGTGAACCACCCCGCCTCGACGAGCGCCGCGATCACGGGCCCCATACCGTTCTTGATCGTATGCGCCCCGAAGGCGAGGATCCGCGCGGCGCCCCGTCGACGGGCCGCGCGCAGCGCCTCGACGATCGGAGCGACGCGACGCTCTACGCGCATGCGCGCTTCGGGCTCGTTCCGCCCGCCGGGGTCGTTTTCACGTCCGGGGTCGCGCAACGTCCACGAGAGGTCTTCAACGAAGACTCTGTTCGTGCGCTGCGAAAGAGGGAAAAACTCCAGCCGACCCCTGTCAAAACGTCGATTCACGAGCCTTCTCCGAAAAGCAGCCGCATCAGATGATCGGAGCGGGAGAAATCGGGGACGATAAGGTCGGCGCCCGCGAAGATCAAGCGTCTTCGCTTGTCGGGATTCAGGCCGTAACGTCTGATTTCGTCCGAGGCGACACCGACCGCGTAACCGCCGCGCGCGACCGTTTCGCGCATTTCCACCGGACCGTCTCCGAAGGTGACGACCGACGAGGTAGCGCCGATATCGTCGAGAATCGCGCGGAGGGCGCGCTTTTTCGGCTCATCGTCTATCGAGTCCGTCGCGCCGTAGATACCGCCGGAAAAAAGATCCGCGTAGCCGAGCAGCGTCGCCTCTTCCTCCACGTCGGTCTGATCGGTGCCGCTGGCGAGGTAGAGCCTGACGTCTCGGTCGGCGAGGCGTTGCAGGAATTCGACGGCGCCCTTGAGCGTCACGTCGAGCGTCGACAGCTCGCCGCGGCGGAACTTCTCGGTCCGGCGTCGCACGGTGTGCATCAGCTTGCGGTTGTAGATCGACTTGTATGCGACCGGGTCGAGAATTTCCCGGGCGATGCCGAACTCGCGCACGAGTTCGGCGAGTCCGGCCATCTGCGCGATTGTTTGGATACCGGTCGTCGCTTCGATATATTCCATAACCCGGGCGCGCACCCGTTCGATAAGCGCCGGATCGCCCTCTCCCGGCGGAAGAGGACAGATCGCTTCGATCATCATCGGCGCCATAACCGTTTCCCACCCCTGCCTGAGCGTCGAGATCGTCCCGTCGTGGTCGAATACGGCGCAGTCGAATCTCGCCTCCCGCGTCGAGGCTTCGACGCGCACGGCTCTTCCCACCGCCTCTCCGGGGCGTCGCGTCACGATTTCGATTTCTCCGTCGTCGAAATAGCGAGGCGTCTCGATTCCCAGAGCGAGCTCCGGTCGATACCTGAAGGTCGCCTCCTCCGCCAGTTTTTCCACCTCGGCAAGCGTGGCGGTTCCCGTCTGCAAAGCCTTGCCGACGGTAACCGCCGCGACGAGATTCCCCAGATGCACCGCCGCGTCAAGCTCCTCGCCGCAACCGATGCCGCACGCGATTCCCGCAAGCAGCGCGTCTCCCGCGCCGACGATGTCCTTTCCTCCCGCGAGCGCTATTCCCGGCGCGTCGCGGACTCCGGCCGTGTCGGCGATGAGGCAACCGTACTCGCCGCGGGAGACGACAACGGGTGTGCGCCACGCGGCGGCGAGCGTCTCGGCGAAACGTCGCGCTTCCGAGAGCCCGGCGCCGTCCGGAGGCGCCGCGCCGCAGCAGCGCGCGGCCTCCGCAACGTTCAATTTGCGGACGGTCCCGTCGTAGGCCTCCGCGTAGTCTCTGCTGTCGACAAGGACGGGGATATCCGGGTGCGCGGCGATTCGGCTGCACAAGGCGGCGCGAAAGGAGTCGGTATGTATCCCGTGTGTGAGTTGTTGATTGACGATGAGAACATGCGCGCGGTCGAGTTCGGCCTCGAGCGCGTCGAACAACAGCGATTCGGTCCGTTCGGCGAGCGAATTGAAGTTTCCGAAATCGATACGACGATCCTCTTCGCCGTTCTCGTGGATCTTTGTGTAGACGCTCGTGTGCCACCTCTCGTTCTGGCGAAGCAGCCCCTGCGTCTCGATACCGAGTCGAGAGAGAAGACGCTCGACGGTTTGGCCGAACGGGTCGTTTCCGACGACCCCGACGATCGAAACGGCGCCGGCGCCGAGCGAGGCGAGATTGGCGGCGACGTTTCCCGCGCCGCCGGGCGAATAGCGGCTCTTTTCGACCGGTCTCGTGAGTTTTCCCGTCTCGACCGATCGTTCCGCCGCGCCGGGGTCGATAAAAAGGTACCAGTCGAGGCAGACGTCGCCGACGACCGCGATACGGACTTTCGAGAGTTTCGTGCGCAGACGTTCGTAATCAAGACCCATTTGTCACCGTGTGGTCCCCATCGTACCCGCTACACCCGCGTTACGGAAGAGACGCTCAGACGACCGGTCGGCGGTGCGCCTACGAGGCCACTTTCATCGCGCGCCACTTTTTCCACTGATACCACTGATCCGGATGGAGGCTCACGTATTTTTGCCAGAGAGCGAGCGCGCCGGCGGCCGGATCGGCGTGAGTCTCCACCGGCTCGCAGATGAGCGTGTAGCGCGATCTTGACACCCTCTTCAGAAAGACTCCGACTACGCGGGCGCCCGATTTTCGCGCAAGGATGTTTAACGTGTTGTCGAGGTAGAGCGTCTTCCCGAAAAGATCGATCGTTCTGTTTTTTCGTTTGTGCCACGTGTCGACTTCGTCGCATTCGGTCATCAACAGCCGGTTCGCCTTCAGGCTTTCGACGGCCCGGTGAAATATCGACGCGTCGGGCGAACAGGTGAGAAGCTCCGCGCGGACGTGGCGCGCCTTTTCGGTCAACGCCGCTTCAAGGGTCGTTGTGGCGCATTCGAGGACGACGCTGACCGGGTATCCGGCGAGTGCGAGCACCCACGGAATAAACTCGACCGCCCCCCAGTGTGCGGTCACGAGAATGACGCCGTTTCCCCTTTCGAGCGCGTCGTCGACAAGGTCGAGGTTCTCGATCACAACCTTCCGCCGGATGAAACTGCGAATCTGGTCGATCTCCTTGAACGCGGAGAAGAGTTTTTCGAAGTAGTGAGCGAAGATGCCGTTGAACGTCTCGGTAACGATGCGCCTGATTTCCGGTTTGCTCCTGTCGCCGAGCATGTCCCGGATGTTGGCGCCGATCAGCCTGCGTTCCCTCGGCCTGAGCAGATAGTAGAGCCTTCCGAGCAACTGCATGTAGCCGTAGAAGAATCCGGCAGGCAGAGCCTTTACCAACCGTACGTTCAGCCCGCTCTGGAAAAACGCCGACAACCCCATAACCATCAGGAACCTCCTTTCGTCGAGAAATGTGTGATTCGCAACGCGTATGAATGTCACATTGTCCGCTGAGACCGGCGCCGGCGCAAGCGTTTTTCGCGACTATCCGCCCGACGCCGCGAGGGAGTGCGCATAGACCGCGCGAAAGGCCGCAACGACCTCGGGCGAGAATTGAGTCCCGCTCGCCTCGTCGATGATTCCCGCGGCCTCCTCGGGGGGCATGCCCTTGCGGTACGGTCTGGTCGAGGTCATCGCGTCGTAAGCGTCGGCGAGGGCGACGATTCGGGCGCCGAGCGGTATTCGGTCTCCCGCGAGACCGTCGGGGTATCCCGACCCGTCGTTCCACTCATGGTGATTTCGAATGAGGTAGAGATGATCCTTCAGGAATCCGACCGGACGCACGATCTCGGCGCCCTTGGTAGGGTGCAGTTTGATGATGTTGTACTCGGCCGAGCTGAGCGACTTGGGACTGCGGACGATCGATTCGGATACTCCGATTTTGCCCACATCGTGCAGCAGACAGCCCAGGCGGAGGTATTCGAGCTCCTGCTTGCCCAACCCCAGCCGCCGGCCGATCTCGACCGAAAGCGAAGCGACCCGTTCGGAGTGTCCTCGGGTGTAGGCGTCCTTTTCTTCGATCGCCCGCACCAGCGCCCGGACCGTATTGACGTATCCCGCCTCTATCTCTTCCCGCAGCTGCGCTTTGAGCAGAGTTTCGGCGATCGTATTCGCGAAAATCGACAGTTCGTCGAGGTCCTTCGGCTCTATCCGCTCGCGCCGCCTGTGTCTGTCGGCCGCGAGTATTCCGATGATTCCTTCGCTCGCGAGAAGCGGACAGATAACGAAGGAGGAGACGTCGAAGTTCGCCAGGATCCGATTCTGCCGCCTCAGTCCCGCTTCGCGCGCGTTCTTGATCAGCGTCGGTCGACCTCTCCGTGCGACCCGGGCGAGGATGTTGTCTTCACGATCGAGCGGTATCACGTAATCGCGAAGGTGAGCGTCGACCGCTTCCGGATCCGCGCCGACCGCGTATCTGAACTCGAGCTTCGTTCGATCGTGGTCGACAAGCATGATGATCGCTCGGTCGAATTTCATGATGTTGACCACGAACCGCATCGTCGTTTCAAGTATCTCGTCGGTGTTCTCCCGCGAAACGAGCAGATTCGAGGCGGTGTTGATCGCTTGAAGCTTCTCGACTTTGTCGGCGAGCTGCATGTTCAGCATCTGCACCTCGTCGTAGCGCTTTTTGAGAATGAGCTTGTCGTTATCGATCTGTTCGAGCGCCGAGAAGAGTTGGGACTTCCTCGTCCGGAGGAGCGTCGAGGTCAGCGAAAACGGCCTTCGTCCCGTGTGGAAGTTGATGTTGAACTGGCAATAGGGATCACCCGCGAACTGGCAGTACGGTTCCTCGATCGTGCCCGGGGGCATTTTCCAGATCGTCGGTATCGCGGCATAGATCCCCCGATTGAACCGGCAGAGATCTCGCGAAAGCACCCGGTTGTCTTTCCAGTGAAGACGGACGACCGCCCGGGCCGGGGAGCTGTAGATGGTTTCCACCACTTTCGTCGCGTTGAATTGCGAATTGACGTGATTGATCCGTTTCAATACGCCGCCGGGGCTGCCGAACGTGGTGATGAAGAACTTCTGGATGTACCCGAGTCTGTGCGTGGTGACCGACTCGTAGCCGATATGATACGGCGCTTCCGGGTCGCCGAGAAGCTCCTTCGCGCGTTTGAACGCGAACACCGCTATTTCGCTCGGGACCCAGTTGTTCTCGTCGGTCAGCTCGATCTGCGGATTCTCGATCGCGCCGTATCGTCCCGGTAGATTGTCGAAGAGTTCGTCGGCGCGGTCGGGGATTTTGCGCAGCAGGTAGTCGTACACGGCGCGAATGTTGAGGCAATTGACATCGTTGGCGTCGGCCGGCGCCGCAGACGGTGTCGGTGCTGTGTCCGTTGCCTCGATACGACTGCTCATCATCAGAATCGTTCGGTGAGATACTCTTTCCTTGTCATTCGTTCAAACTCGCGCCGGTCGGAGATGTTCAAAAACTCTTCGGCGAAAGCCAGAACACCCTCGTAGGTAAACCGAAAACCGAATTGTTCGAAGTAGCCGCCCAGCACTTTTTTCGGCCTTCGGTGAGAGTATCGGCAGGTCGTCCCCAATAACGGAAGCGAGTTTTCGGCGCAGATCCCGTTAATCTCATCGGCGTTGAGAAAGAGCATGGGACGATAGACCGAGTAGCCCTCGGGCATCGTGAGGAAAGTGTAGAATCTCTGCGATATCTCGAGAAACCGCTTCTCCCGCGTGTCCGGATCCGACCGAAGGGCGACGTTGAGCTTCTCCTCGGCGAACCGATCGAGCGCGTACCCGGCGAGGTCCCACAGACTGTGTCCGGAAGCGATAACCGTTTCGCTCTCGGGCCTTCCGGCCAGCGCGAATACTTCCGGAAGCGCACTTTTGCGCAGGTTCTGACACGGTCGGCACGGATCTTCGCCTTTGGCTTCGGCGGCGTCGAGAATATCGTCGGTCACCTCCGTTTCCCGCGCGATGAACATGTCGACCTTTGGTTCCCAGAAGTCGTGGAGCGGCTCGACGACGCCTCGCGGATAACGGTGCCGAGGGTATGCGTAGAGGAACGCGCCGACCTCGAAATCGTACCTCCGTCCGGCGTTGCCGAGAAGAAACAGACACGCCGAAGAGTCCTTTCCCCCCGAGTAGGTTACCGCGACGAACTTACCACGGCACGCTTCGAGGAACTCTCGATTCGCCTCTTCCCATCGGTCATATACACTCGACATGTCCAACGCTCCACTCCTCGATTCGCGATAGCTCGGCACGATAGCCGAGTCCCTCGCCCCTGAGCACCGGCGCGCGTCCGCCGGCGCCGAAAGAGACGTCGGTGCGGGTGATGTTGCCGGTAAGCAGGTACCGATCGAACGATCCGTCCGAGTAGACCGGCCGGCTCATAAGCGACGCGGCTACTCGCCCGGCGGCCGACAGAACTCCCGTCTCGCCGACGTGACACCCGAGTTGATACCGAAGGCCTCGTTCCGCCGCCAGCCGCGCGAGACGAAGCGAACGAAGCAGGCCGCCGTTCTTCGACAGTCGGATGTTGACCATTCCGAACGATCGATCCGAGACGATCCGATCCAGGTCCGATACCGTTCTCACCGACTCGTCGGCGACGAACTCGACCGAGCGGTACTCGGCGGCCAGCCGTCGCTGCGCTTCCCGATCCCTGCCTACCGGCTCCTCGACGATCGATACTCCCCGTTCGAGCAACCCGGGAATGATCCGCCGGGCCGTCTCGATGTCCCATGATCCGTTCGCATCGACCCGCAGGTCGAAACCGTCTCCGAAGAGGCCTCTGGCCGAGTCGACCGTCGCGAACGCCTGCTCCGCGTCGCGCGCCACCTTGAGGCGGAGGTTGCCTATTCCCAGATCGCGATACATGCCGAGGATCTCGAGCCGCCTCGCCGCCGGGAGCATGGGGACGATCCCGCCGTACACCACTTCGTTTCGAACCGGTTCGCACCCGAGAAGATCGTAAACGTCGCGTCGGTCGACCGAACAGAGAAGGTCGAGCAGCGCCGTTTCGAGCCCGCAGATTGCCGGTAGCCGTTCGGCCGGAACCGAGTCGTCGGCGGCGAGCACCCGGAGCGCCTCGAGCGAAACGGTGCGGCCGAGAACATCACCGATAAACCCGGCCGTGTCGGCCCTCGCGGTTTCAAGCGGGTCCGGGTCGGAGCGTGTTCCCGAAACGTAGTCTCTGACGACCGCTTCTCCCACGCCGAGGCGATCTTCGGCACGGACGACCCAGACCAGCGAATCCGAGGCGCTTCTACGTGCCGCGGCATGATCGAAGGACATTGAGAATGGAATGGAAAGCGTATAGACCGTCGCTGAGTCTATCCGAAGCTGGGCCATCTACCCATGTTTGTACCCGTAGCGGCGTCCGATGAACAGCGCTATATGTGGCGCAGGACGATTCCGCGCCCCCAACATGTGGTGCCGCCCCGTGCGACCCGCGAGGCTAGTGGCCTCGACGGGCCATAATCGGTACCTTGTGCGGGCCGTGTTGAGAGAATTTGCGACCCTTCTGCCGTACATGAAGCGATACCGGTTGCGCTACGCGGTGGGCGTATTGTTTCTGGTCGTCACGAACGTCGGGCAGATCGCGATACCTCAGATGCTGAAGATCGTCGTCGACGTTATCAGCTCGGGAAGTCTATCGTCGCGGGCGATCGTGATCCCGCTCCTCGAAATGGTCAGACTCGCTCTCGCCGTCGCCGTCGGACGGTTCGGGTGGCGCACCGCGATCTTCGGCGCATCGAGGCGGATCGAAAACGAGCTCCGACAGGATCTGTATGCACATCTGCTGACTCTGTCTTCGCGATATTTTTCGCGCGTCAAAACCGGCGACCTGATGGCCCGATCGACGAACGACATGATGAACATTCGCACCGCTTCGGGCATCGCGCTCGTCTCGGCCCTCGACGGGATCTTTATGACTATCGCGATTCTCATCATCATGTTCGGTCAGAATCCGAGAATAGCCGCGCTTACCATCACTCCGACGCCCGTAGTGACGGTCCTGGTTCTCGGGGTGGGGCGAATCCTCGGCGTTCGGTTCCAGCGGGTGCAGGAAGGATTCTCTCGGTTGAGCGAGCATATCCAGGAGGCGCTCTCGGGCGTTCGCGTTCTCAAATCGTTCGTCCGCGAAAAGTACTCGCTCGGCCTTTTCGAGCGAATCAACGACGAGTACCGCGACCGGAACATGGCGCTCGTCCGGGTATGGGGTCTCTTCTTCCCCCTCGTCACGTTTCTCTCGGGGCTTACGACGCTTCTGCTGTTGTGGGTCGGCGGTGTCGCCGTCATCGACGGGACGATGTCTCCGGGAACCTTCGTCGCCTTCCTGAGTTATCTTGAAATGCTCATCTGGCCGATGCTCGGCGCCGGATTCACGATCAACGTGCTCCAGCGGGGGGCGGCGTCGCTCGGACGGATCAACGAGGTGCTCAACGAAAAACCCGACATCGTCTCGCCGCCGTCCCCGGTTCGCGTCGTTCCGGAGGCGACGGTGAAGATCGCCGGACTCACCTATTCGTACGAAGGCGCCGAGGCGCCGGTGCTCGACGAGGTGTCGATCGACGTTCCCGAAGGTTCGACGATCGGTATTCTCGGAAGGACCGGTTCGGGCAAATCGACGCTGCTCAAGCTGATCCCGCGCATTCTCGATCCGCCGGCCGGAACGGTTTTCGTCGGGGGGATCGACGTCCGAGACTACGAGCTCGGCGTTCTGCGGGGATACGTCGGGATGGTCCCGCAGGATACGTTCCTTTTTTCGGCGACCGTCAGCGAAAACATCGCTTTCGCCCGGCCCGGCGCGGGCGAAGAGGAAATCCGGGCCGCCGCCGAACTCTCCACCATCGACCGCGACCTTGCCGGTTTTCCGCACGGATACGAGACCGAGGTCGGCGAGCGCGGCGTCACCCTTTCCGGCGGACAGAAACAGCGAATAGCCATCTCGCGGGCGATTCTCGCGAATCCACGGCTGCTGATCTTCGACGACGCGCTTTCGGCCGTCGACGCCGAGACCGAGGAGCTCATCCTTCGAAGGTTTCTCGATCTTCGGTCGGGACGAACAAACATCATCGTTTCCAACCGCGTCTCCACGCTCGCCGGATGCGATCGGGTTTACGTGCTCGAGGCCGGTCGCGTCTCCGCATCGGGAACTCACCGGGAGCTCGTTTCCGCGCCTGGACTCTACCGACAGATCCACAGGCTGCAGAGCCTTCAGCATGAGACGAAGCGATGAGCGACACCGAGCAGATTATCAAGGGATACGATCCGGAGATCGTGAGGAAGCTTTCGAGGTATCTCAGGCCATACCTCGCCGTCGTGCTTCTCGCCGTCTCCGCGCTGCTTCTCGCGACCGTCGCGGAGCTTCTTACCCCGGTTGTTCTTCAACGTACGATCGATCGCTCGATTATCGTTTCGTATAGACGAGTGCGCGCGCGGGCGGTCGCGGCGAAAAGCCCCGACGCGGCGATCTTCCGAACGATCGAATCGATCGAGCGGCGCCCAGTGATCGGAGAGTGGATCTACCTCAGGGGAAAAGAGCTTAAGAATATCGACCAGGCGACGCAAGCGGACCTGGTCGACCGCGGCGTTTTAGATTCGGCTCGCTGGTATCTTTTCGATCTGACGATCGACGACTTCCGACCGCTCCTTGCGCAAAGAGCCGATCTGTTCGAGACGAGCGATTCCTTCGGCGCCGTTCGAATATCCGACATGCGTCTTCTCGGCAAAAGCGAACGGAGGACGCTGCGCTCCGGCGATATCGAAGGCGTTTCCCGCGGCGCAAGGGTCCTCCTCGCGCTTCTCGCCGGAATGCTCGTGTTTTCGTTCCTGCAGGTGTATCTGATGGCCTACGTCGGTCAGGGGGTCATGAAAAGCCTGCGGTTGCAGCTTTTTTCCCATGTGCTTGGTTTGAAACTCGCGTATCTGCAGCGCCGTCCGGTCGGAGGGCTCGTGACCCGGATTTCCAACGATGTCGAGACGCTCAACGAGCTGTTCGCGAACGTCGCCACGGCGCTGCTCAAGGACGTCTGTCTGATCGTCGGAGTCGTGGTGACCATCGTGTTGCTCGACGCGCGTCTCGCCGCGATGACGATCATGACGGTTCCGCCCATCGTCATCGCGACGGCGCTGTTCCGCGTGCCCTTCATCCTGCAGGTCCTGCACGATGTGCGCAACGCCAAGGGCGACAACTTCTGGACCCCGATGGCCAAGACGATCCGCGGCGTCTCCGAGGAGACCACCACCGGCGTCCACCG
>JAJRYZ010000005.1 GCA_024275515.1 Spirochaetota bacterium | reverse complement strand
ACCGAACCACAATCGATACTATCAAGGAGCGTCTGTTATGAATGTCAGTGAATCTCTCAGCTACGACGATGTCCTGCTGGTTCCCGCCTACTCCGATGTGCTGCCGGCGGAAACCAACGTACGGACGCGGCTCGCCGGCGATCTGCGTCTGAACATTCCGATCATGTCCGCGGCGATGGATACGGTAACCGAAGAAGAGCTGGCCATCGCGCTCGCGCTGGAGGGCGGCGCCGGGGTCATTCACCGGAACCTCCCCCCGGAGCTTCAGGCCGACCAGGTCGCCCGCGTGAAGCGGTACCTCAACTGGATAATCGAGTCGCCGCTCACCGTCGATCAGGACGAGCCGATTTCGGCGGTCCGATTCGTTACGGAAAAGTATAACGTCTCAGGTTTGCTCGTAACTAATGGGAGCGGCAAGTTGTGCGGCATCATCACGGCGCGCGACCTTCGGTTCTGCGACGACGACGCGCTCCTGGTCAAGCAGGTGATGACTCCCGAGCCGGTCGTCGAACGGGGCACGCCCACTCCGGACAGCGCTCAACGCAAGTTCGACGAGCATAAAATCGAAAAACTACCCGTGGTAGACGAAAACGGGTACATCACGGGTCTCATTACCGTCAAAGACATGGAGAAGCATCAGAGGTATCCAAACGCCGCGACCGACAAGCGCGGCCGACTGATCGTCGGCGCCGCGGTGTCGCCGGAGGATTTCGAAACGCGCGCGCCGTTGCTCGCAGAGAATCACGCCGACTTCGTTGTTATCGATACCGCGCATGGAGATTCGAAAGGTGTCGTCGACGCGGTGCGGCTGCTGAAGGACCGATTTGACATGCTCGTCGTCGCCGGCAACGTGGCGACGGCGGAGGGAACGCGCCGGCTTATCGACGCCGGCGCGGACGCGATAAAGGTCGGTGTCGGCCCCGGGTCGATATGCACGACGCGGATCGTCGCGGGCGTCGGAGTTCCACAGATGTCGGCGGTGTTCTGGTGCGCCGAGGAGGCGGCGAAAGCGGACATACCGATCATCGCCGACGGCGGCATCAAGTTCTCCGGCGACATCGTCAAGGCCATATCGGCCGGAGCGAACGTGGTCATGCTCGGCAACCTCTTCGCCGGACTCAGGGAGGCGCCGGGGCGCGAGATCATCTACGACGGGCGGATGTTCAAAGAGTATCGGGGAATGGGGTCGATCGGCGCGCTCAAGGACGGATCGGGCGACCGGTACCGGATTCGCAAGGACGAGGAGCCGGTCCCCGAGGGAATCGAGGGACGCGTTCCCTACAAAGGCGAGCTTACCGCCTTCGTCCATCAACTCGTCGTCGGTCTGAAAAAGGGGATGGGATACTGCGGATGCGCTACGCTCGACGACCTCAGAGCGTACCGCAACTATGTCAAGATATCGAAAGCGGGACTCGATGAGAGCCACGCGCACGACGTCGTCATAACGCAGGAGGCGCCTAACTATTCACGAATGAGCGTCGACTATTAGAACGTGAATGGAGAGGGACGTGGACAAGATTCTGGTTCTTGATTTCGGGGGGCAGACGGCGCAGCTGATCGGTCGGCGGATACGAGAATGCGGAGTCTACGCGGAGGTCGTCGCCGGCGACTCGAGGGCGGCAGACGTACTCGACCTCGACGTCAAAGGCGTCGTGCTTTCGGGCTCGCCCTATTCGGTCTATGAGAAGGACGCGCCGCACGCGTCCGCCGATATTCTCGACTCCGGACTTCCGATGCTCGGAATCTGTTACGGGTTTCATCACATCGTCGCGGCGGGTGGCGGGGTCGTCGAGCCGCGCGAATCCCGCGAGTTCGGAAGGGCGAGCGTGCGCTTTCTTAACGGCGCGGGAGGGCCGCTTTTCGCCGGTGTCCCGGACGGTTTCGTGTCGTGGATGAGTCACGGCGACAGCGTCGCGGAGCTTCCCGACGGATGCAGCACGATCGCCGTATCGGACACGTTCATCGCCGCGGCCGCCTACGAAGGGCGTCCGGTTTTCGGTTTGCAGTTCCATCCGGAAGTATCGCATTGCGAGCACGGGCGGACGATTCTCGAAAACTTCGCGACGAAGATATGCGGCGCCCGGCGGGAATGGGACGTGGATCGTTACTTGAGCGAAGCGAGCGATGAAGTCGCTCGTCGGGTAGGGAGTCGCGACGTGTTGGTGCTTATTTCGGGCGGGGTCGACTCGACCGTCGTCGCCGCTCTGCTTCTTGCGACGGTCGCCCCCGAGCGCGTTCACCTTATGTATATCGACACCGGCCTCATGCGGAAGAACGAAACTGAGGAAGTTGCCGAGAGTCTCACGGGTCTCGGCGCGAGGAACCTTCACCTCGTCGACGCCGCCGAGGAGTTCTTCTCCGCGCTTGAGGGCGTCTGCGATCCGGAAAAAAAACGGGAGATCATCGGCGATACGTTCATGACGGTCCTCGAGACTCGGATCGCCGAACTCTCGATCCCGTCCGACGCGATCCTGGCTCAGGGAACCCTCTATACCGACATGATCGAGTCGGGAAAAGGCGTGGGGAAAAGAGCGGCGGTGATCAAATCGCATCACAACGTTCGGTCGCCGCTTATCGAGGCGAAGCGTCTTGCAGGCGAAGTGGTGGAACCGCTGCGGAATCTATACAAGGACGAGGTTCGAGCGCTGGGGAGAAGGCTCGGCGTTCCCGAGTCGATCATCGGTCGACACCCGTTTCCGGGGCCGGGTCTTGCGGTGAGGATTCTCGGAGACGTGACTCGCCGACGGTGCGAGGTGCTGCGCGAGGCCGACGCGCTGTTTATCTCCGAACTCAAAAGGCGCGAATTGTACCACAAGATCTGGCAGGCGTTCTGCGTGCTCCTTCCCGTCCGATCGGTCGGCGTCACCGGGGACGCGCGGAACTACGGCGACGTGCTTGCGCTTCGGGCTATCACTTCGCGCGACGGTATGACCGCCGACGTGTATCCGTTCGAGATGAACGACCTCCTGGAAATCTCTTCGTTGATAACCAATTCGATTCGCGGGGTCGGCAGGGTCGTCTACGACGTCTCGTCGAAGCCGCCGGCGACGATCGAGTGGGAGTAGCCGCAGGTGAGGAATCGGAGGCGCCCGTCGGCGTTGCGCAGTCGTTCGGACGGCGGTAGTATCGTTGCAGGAACATTTTTTGGGAAAGGAGTCTCTGTATGGATCGTAAGCTCAGGATGGGGATGGTGGGCGGCGGGCCCGGCGCGTTCATAGGCGACGTGCACCGGAAGGCTGCGACGCTCGACGGCGGAGTGGAGTTGGTGGCCGGGGCGTTCAGCCGGAGTCCCGAAAAATCGAAGCAGATGGCCTCGGAGCTGTATTTGGATCCGGGGCGATGCTACGCGTCGTATCGAGAGATGATCGAAGCGGAAAAAGCGCTCGGCCCCGAACGAAGCGTCGATTTCGTCTCGATCGTCACGCCGAACGACAGCCATTTCGACATCGCCCGCGCGTTTCTCGAAGCGGGATTTCACGTCGTTCTCGACAAACCGATGACCTTCGATCTGGACCAGGCGATTCGGCTGCGGAGAATCGTCAAACAGAGCGACAGAATCTTTGCGCTCACGCACAACTACACCGGATACCCGATGGTCAAGCTCGCGCGCGACATCGTAAAGCGCGGGATGCTCGGCGAGGTGCTCAAGATCGTTGTCCAGTATCCGCAGGGGTGGCTCGCCACGCCGATCGAGCGCGAGGGTTCGAAGCAGGCCGAGTGGCGGACCGATCCGAATCGAAGCGGTGCGGCCGGCTGTATGGGAGACATCGGCACGCACGCCGAAAACCTCGCCGAATACGTGACGGGGTTGCGGATGGTCGAATTGTGCGCCGATCTGGGGACGGTCGTGGAGGGCAGAACACTCGACGACGACGGAAACTGTCTCGTT
>JAJRYZ010000097.1 GCA_024275515.1 Spirochaetota bacterium | reverse complement strand
TTTCGCCCTGCGCATAGTCGCGGCGATGAAGAAACCGCGAGATCAGCTTCAACTGCCCACGCGAAATGCCGTCGAAAATCGGCAGGTCCGCGAGCATCCGCTCGGTGGACCGCTCGTCGTCCTTCGGCCGAAAAATATACGCCCACAACGGATTCTGCATAACCGCGTAGAGTTTATTGCATGGCGGAGGGCCGGTCAATCTCGTCCGGCTCCACACGGCACGCCGATCTCTGTATGATGGGCGACATGGCAGTCGAAGTTCGTTATCACATGTTGCGTCCGAAGCAGATCGTCGAGCGGCGGAAAGCGTGTCCGGTCGCGTACATCCCGATCGGAACGATCGAGTGGCACGGGCTGCACAACCCGGTCGGTGCAGACACGCTTCAGGCCGAAGGGCTTGCGCTCCGTTGCGCCGAGATCGGCGGCGGGCTCGTTTTCCCGCCGCTCTACTACGGCGAGAGCCGGTGCGAGAGCCTTATGGAGGCGAACGCCCCCGATCGCGAAGCGATCGCCGCCGGGATGGAGTTGCCGCCCGGCAATTTCCTTCCCGATCGGATGCCGTACTCCGCCATGGAGCAGACCGACGCCTACGAGCGGTTACTCATCCATATTCTTGCGGAAGTTATGTCGCTCGGATTCGAAGTCGGAGTTCTCGTCGCCGGGCACTACCCGCTCATCGACCACGCGCGCGCGGCGGTGCTCAGGTTCAACAAATGGCGGCCGGCGCGATACAACGGGATGCTCGTCTGGGCTTGCATCGACTATCTGTTTTTGGCCGACCGGTGGCCCGAGGCGGGAGATCACGCCGCGGGATGGGAAACGTCGCACGTGATGCATCTGCATCCGCAAACCGTCGATCTTGCCGAGCTCCCTCCCGAGGGCGAAGCGATCGTCGGTGTCGGCGGGCGAATGCCGCCCCAGCGGGCGAGTGCGGAGTTCGGAAAGCGAACGCTGGAAGCCGCCGCCGACGCGGTGGTTCGCGAAGTCCTGCATCGGCTCGAAAACCGCGAGTTGTATCAGGGGCACGGGAACTCTCTTCGTGAAGGGGTGTGGAGGGACGACGGACGATAGAGCCTCGGGGCTCTCATGAGCTCCCCGCTTCGCCGCGACGCGCTCCCGCCGGCGGTGTTATCCGTCGAACGCCGCCTCGGTTTCGTCCCATGAGCGGGTAAACACATCGAGCCCGTGATCGGTAAAAGGATGCGCGAAACTGTCTTTGTACACCGCAAAGCCGGCGGTGACGATGTGCGCTCCTGAAACTGCGGCGTCGACGATGTGACGGGCGTTTCTTACCGCCGCGACTATGATCTCCGTTTCGAAGGCGTAGTTCCGGTAGATCGTCGTCACTTCCTTTATGAACGTGTCGCACTCTTCACCGTTCGTCTCTTTCCACCCGACGAACGGCGAAACGAAACGAGCGCCGATGCGCCCCGCCTGTATCGCTTGGGCCGGGCTGAAAACCAGCGTGATGTTGGTGGCGATGCCGTCGCGCTTCAGTCGTCGCGCGGCCGAGAGCCCCTGCTCGGTACACGCGACCTTGACGACGAAGTTCTCCGAAATCGCGGCGAGCTTGGCGGCCGCGCTCGTGATTTCTTCGACACCGGATAGGTGAGGATCGACTTCCACCGAAATCGGAAACCGAACACCGCGAAAGACGGCGGCGATCTCGCGGATCACCGCGAGAAACGGTTTCCCCGAGCTCAAGATATGCTTCGGGTTCGTCGTCACCCCGTCGATGCCCCAATGTTCGTAAGCGTGCTCGATCTCTTCGATCATTGCGCTGTCGAGAAAGTATTTCATTGCTGCTCTCCGGGTCCACATGGTACAAGTGATGGATAGCGACGGCAATATGTTCTGAGCGGGAGGCATTCAACGTGGAAATCTACACCGGCGATCCTATCGACGAGCGGTCGCCGATTCCTCTGGAGATCGTAGAGACGGAGGTCGATCTGTACTATCGAATGGCGTACTCGCTCTATCTTCTTGTCGATAACAATAATCGCGCCGGACGGGATACGGTGGTCATCATGCCGGTGGGACCGGTGTTCCAGTACCGCCGGTTCATCTTTTTTCTCAAGCAACGACCTCTCGATCTGTCGAAGCTCCACTGTTTTTTTATGGACGAATATCTCCGGGAGGACGGAACGCTCATCGACTCCGACGATCCGCTTTCGTTTCGTGGCTTTATTCAACGCGAGCTTATCGAGCCGATGCCCGAGCCTACGGGTTTTCGCTCCGATCAGGTCTACTTCCCCGACCCCGACGACCCCGCCCGTTATGACCGGCGCTTGGAGGAACTGGGCGGCGCGGAGGTTTGCTATGCCGGCGTCGGGATCAACGGCCACCTCGCGTTCAACGAGGCGGTGAAGGATCGGATGAGCGTGGAGGAGTTTCGAAATCTACCGACCCGCCTCGTCGAGCTGACGCAGCAAACGATCACGATCAATTCCAACACCGCACTGGGTGGGGCTCTGGAGGTGGTGCCGCGACGGGCCGTCACGGTGGGTTTCAGACAGATCTACGAGTCGAAGGCGATTCGCATCTATCTGAACCGGCCGTGGCAACGCGCGGTGGTTCGTAAAATGCTTTTCGGCCCGATCACCCCCGCCTTCCCGGCATCGATCGTTCGTTCGCATCCGGACGTTTCGGTGGTCGTAACCGCGGAGGTGGCCGCACCGCCTCGGTTCGCGTTGAAATAGGCGCTCGCCGGAATGACCGACGACACTATCGTAACGAGCGAGCTTCCCCATCGCGTTGCCCTGAAAGGCGCGCGCAACGTTCGCGACCTCGGCGGCTACCCGATCGCTTCGGGCGGCAAGGTCCGTCGATGGAAGCTCTTTCGCGCCGACGCGCTTGCCGAGCTTTCCGACACCGACGTGAGCGTTCTGCTCGGCCTGGGGCTTCGAACCGTGATCGATCTGCGCGACCCGGAGGAGATCGCCGCAGCGCCCGATGTCGGCGGGTTGCTGGACGCGGTGGAGTGCCATCGCATCCCGCTTCTTGCCGGCTTGGCCGACGGTGAACGGCTCGACGAAACGCCTGCAACGCTCGGCGATTTTTACGTGCTGGGGGCCCGGTACTGCGCGCGACAGTTTCGTGACGTTTTCACGATTATCGCCGGTCACACCGAAGGAGCGCTCCTGTTCCACTGCACGGCCGGCAAGGATCGCACGGGAATGGTCGCCGCGCTTCTCTATGGGCTCGTCGACGTTTCCCGCGCCGCGATACTCGCCGACTACCGGATAAGCGGCGTCTACCTATCGGCGGTTATCGAGAGACTGCGCGTCCATATCCGCGAGATGTACGGTCGCGACGGGCGCGAGGATTTTCTTTCATCCGACCGCATCCATATGGAACGTTTTCTCGATTTCGTGTACGACGAGTACGGCGGCGCCGAAGGGTATCTTCGTTTTTGCGGCGTCGACCGTTCGGCGATCGCCGCGCTGAAGGAGCTACTCGTCGGAGGGCCGCCGTAGAGGCGGTGCGTCCGAGGCGACCGGACGCATCGGCGCCGATTTCGCGGCGGAGCTAACCTTTGAGTGAGCCGAGAGTGGCGCCCTTGACGAAATACCGTTGGATGAACGGATAGACGATAAGGATCGGCATCGTCGCGAAGAGAATAACGGCAGCTTTGAGTTGTTCGGGGGTGGTGTTGAGCAGCGCCGGATCGTCCCCCTGTTGAGAGATCGAGGCCAGCTCGTCTTCGATCACCAGGCTTCGCAGCAGCACCTGGAGCGGATCCTTCCGATACGACCGGATAAACATGAGCGCGTGGAAGTAGGTGTTCCACTGATGAACCGCGTGAAACAGACCGATGGTGGCGATGACCGCAAGAGAGAGCGGAAGAGTGATCCGAAAATAAATGCCGATTTCGCTACACCCGTCGATGGTCGCCGCGTCGAAGAGCTCTTGGGAGATTCCGGAGAAGAACGTTCTCATAATGATGACGTTGAAAGGAGTGAGCGCCGTGGGAAGGATCAACGCCCACAGGCTGTCCATCAACCCGAGACTGCGCACGACAAGATAGAACGGGATGATCGGCATTGAGAAGATGAACGTGACCAGCACTCCCTGATTGATCAATCTGCGCCCCGGCGTCTTCGCCCGGGAAAGCGCATAGGCCATGCTCGATGTGAGGGCCAGAGCAAATACGGTTCCCATGGCGGTGATGTAGATCGTCACGAAGAGGGATCGCCACAGCCGCCCTTGGCGGAACACGTAGGAATACGCCGACAGATTCAATCCCTTGGGCAGGAACCGCACTTGGTTCATAATAACATATTCATTCGAGCTCAATGAAATCGCAACCACGTGTACTATCGGCGCCATCATTGCCATACCGACCAGCACCATGAGCACGCCGTTTGCGATGTGGAACGATCGATCGCCTCTGTAGATTCTCACCGCGGCGCCTCTAGTAAATCCCCGATCCGGTAAGCCGTTTGCTTACTTGATTGGCAACGACGATAAGCACCAATCCGACGAGCGCTTTGAAGATGCCGATGGCCGCCGTATAGCTGAACTGCGCTCCCAGTAGCCCGACGCGATAGATGTAGGTGTTGACCACCTCGCCGACTTCGCGAACGAGCGGGTTTATCAGGATAAGGACCTGCTCGACGTTCGATTCGAGGATTCTCCCGATCCGGAGAAGCATGAGCGTGACCACCGCCGGAAGAATCCCCGGGAGCGTAATGCTCCACATCTGACGAATACGGCCCGCGCCGTCCATAACCGCCGCCTCGTAGAGTGTGGGGTTTATTCCGCTTATGGCGGCGAGGTAAATGATCATTCCCCATCCGACTTCTTTCCACGTTCCGATAAGCACGAGCACCCACCGAAAAAAAGCGGGTTCGGTAATGAACCCGATGCGCGGTAATCCGATCGCGGCGAGAACGTCGTTGACGATACCGTCGACGGAAAGAAGACGGATGAAAATTCCACCGACGATCACCCACGAGAGGAAGTGAGGCAAGTAGAGCACCGTCTGAATGATCCGCTTGAATCGTACACCGGGGATCTCGTTGAGGAAAAGCGCGAGGATGATCGGCGCGGGGAAATCCAACACGAGGCGGTAGAAACTGATAAGCAGAGTATTCCGGAGAATCTGAAAAAACTCCGCATATCCGAACGCACGTATGAAGTGCTTGAATCCGACGAACTTGCTCTTGAATATTCCCGAGAACAGGTTGTAATCCATGAAGGCGATGATATTCCCGAAAAGGGGAACGTATCGGAAAACGACGAAATGCACTATTCCGGGAAGCACCAGTATGAATAGCGCAACTTTCGGACTCAACCGTCGTTTTCCTGCACGTCTGTCGGTGGTGGAGAGACTCTCCGGCATACTCACGTCGGCTCCCGCTCCGTTTGAGGAATAGGATTGAGAAGAGAGGTCGCGTACGCCGTCATTCCCAACGCCCCGACGGGCCGGCGCACGCGACGACTACACTAACTGAGCGTATTCGCTTTCATAAAGCGGCGGCTACTTGCTCATCCGGTTTTTGTACCACTCGGTGGCCTGCTTGATCGCATCATCGCCCCCACGGCTCCGCCAGAGCGCGACGAATTTGTCGAACTCCGAGTCAAGATCCGCTTTACCCGTGACGACTTTCGCGAACATATCGAGGAAGAGCGTTCCACCCCGTCCCGCGCGATAGTCGAGCTCCGGCGCGGTCACGATCGCATCCGGAAACGGCATGAATCGATCGGGATAGGGCTGGGTCGACATCTCCGCCACGGCAATACCCTCCTCAAGGAGGTCTCTGAACGGACTGCGCTCGACGAGCATCGGGTTCATCCGGTTGTCCCTGGCCGGATCCAACAACGCCTGATAGAAGCTGATTCTGTTGTCGGTCTGATTCTCCGGCGCGTTCGGATCCCACACGACCTTGCCGTTACTTACCGTGTAATTCACTCCCTCCAGGCCGAACGCGAACAACTTTTCCTTCTCCGGATCGTCCGACCACGCCCAGTCGAGGAGCTTAACCGGCGCCGCCGGATACTCCGTCTTGGCGTTCACGATCCATGTTCGCC
>JAJRYZ010000096.1 GCA_024275515.1 Spirochaetota bacterium | reverse complement strand
TTGTTCCCGGACGCATACGGCCCGACGTGAGCTACGAAGAGCACTGGCGCCGCGTCGTTGAGTTCGCGCACGAAGCTGCGAAGGTCGCCGAAGAGTTCGACGGCGTTGTCGGGCTCGAGAACGTCGAGGGGCGCTTTCCGCTTTCGGTGCGCGAATGGGTTCAGTTGATAGACGAAATCGACTCGACACGTATTCGGATGTACCTCGACGTAGGCAACGTTACCCGACTCGGTGTCGGATTCCCCGAGCAGTGGATCCGCTCGCTTGCGGAGAGGATGTGTCGGATTCATTTCAAGGACGCCTTTTTCGGCGGCGAACTCCGCAACCTTTTGGCGGGCGACGTCGATTGGCCGGCGGTAAGACGGGCGCTCGTCGACATCGGGTACGAGGGTTGGATCAACGTCGAGCCGACGTGGTACCGTCACGCGCCGTACCGGCTCGCCCAGCGGCTCGCTCGTGATCTCGATGCGATTCTCGAAGGCCGATTGTGAGAAACGGGACGGGGCTCTCTATCTGGTCGGCCGGTATCGAAATTCCGGCGATTCGAGAACCGGTCTTGCAAAGGGTGAACGGGGACTCGAACTTGCGATATTCCGTTCGCTGGACCGCGGCGGCTGTTTCGAAAAGGTCCTGTCGTTCACGAAGCGCGATCTCGACATCGACGGTCGTGTCGATACGTTCACACACCGTCGACCGACTCGGGCGTCTACGCGTGTCGGCAGCAGTCGCGGCCGAGCGGCGCGCAACCGTTGGTGTTGAACTGCCTCACCTGGGACGAGATCCGGAGCGCTTCCGGGGCGCCGGGCAACCATTAGGCAGGACTCGGCGCCGCGAGCTTATGTGATTGGTCGTACTACCAAGAGTCGGCGAAACCCGGGGCGCCCGCCAAATACCGGTCGAAGACGATTCCCGCCGCGCCGCGTCCGGCCGTGAGCGAATCGTAGGCGACAGGAATGACCCGTTGCACGCCGAGCCGGATCGAGTCGGCGACCTGAGCGAACCTCGCTTCGATGCTTCGCGCGAAAAAGTGCGAGAGCGGTGAAAACCTTGTGACGACGAGAAACGCTTCGGGACTCAAAAGGAGAGCGATATTTCTCGCGGTCGCGGCAAGCATATCGGCGCGGGGACGCAGCGCTTCCGCGACGTCGCCGTCGCCCGATTGCAGAGCGGCAAGCAACTCGTCCCAGGTTCGAACGCCGGCTGCGGCGGCAGCCTCGAGAAGCGGCCGCTCGCCGAGATAGTCCTCGATTACCGTCCAACCGTCGGAGGGCCTCCGGTCGAACGAAGAGGTGTCCGGATACAGATGCCCCACCTCGAAAACGCTTCTTCCCTGACTTTCCGCGATCCGTCCGTCGTTGATGTAGGCGCCTCCGACGCCCGATCGAAGGAGAAACGCGACGAGCGATCGCACTCCCTTCGCCCGGCCGTACCGGTACTCGGAAAGTGCGATGATTGCCGTATTGTTGTGCACGTAAGCCGGGATACCTAGCGAACGTGCGAGCTCTTCGGCGATCGGCAGCCCGTCCATCCCCTCGAAGCGGCCGTACTCGAGTACCGACCCTCCTTCGATGTCCACGACTCCGGGTAGTCCCACCGCGAGTCCGACGATCGCTTCCCGGGAAACGCCGGAGACGGCGATCGCTCGCTCGACCGTCCGGATGAGAGTTTCCAACGCGTCGGGGAATCCGGGCCGGTGCGAGGCGGCAAGCGTTTCATGGTGCAGAACGGCGCCGTCGAACCCTATGACGACGACCGACACGCCCGTCCCCGCAAGCTCGGCGCCGATCGCGATGCGCGCGGTGGGCCGAAGCCCGAAGAAGGTCGGTCTCCGCCCGACGCGGTCTTCTCGTGGTTTCGCCGGTTCGGCCTTGCGGATCAATCCGCGGCGCTCGAGTGCGATGAAAATGCGAAACACCGTCGAGGCCTGAAGCCCCGTGCGCGCGACGATCTCCGACTGCGACGCGGGGCCGTGATCGCGAAGCAGTCGAAGAATAATCCGCTCGTTCGTACGGCGGACCTCGGGGCTCCTCAGCGGCGGTATCGCGTTCATTAGATGGATATCGTCTTACGCTCCAGACGTGCTCGCTCGGCTCTGAAGACCATGCGATGCGTTTCGAGGCTTTCATCGGGCCCGGTGCGTATACGGGAAGGATCGTCGCGAGCTATTGCCGTGACGAAAGCGTTCATCAACCCATAGTCGCCTCCCCCGTGCCCTCGGATGATCGAGCCGTCGGACGCAACGGCGCCGGCGGTCGTATCGATTTCGTGCCGGGAGTCGCCCAGAAAATCGAAGCGTCGAATGTGGACGCCGTCGCCTTCAACCATACCGCGGGTGCCGAAGATACGGGTTTTCCGGTGACCGGCTTCGGTAAACGCGGTCATAGTAAAAGACGCGGTGACTCCACCCTCGAACTCAAGCGAAACTACCTGATGATCGACCACGTTGTTATCGCACTCGTAGACGCACCTGCCGTACGGTCCCGTTTCGATCGCCTCGGCAACCGTTTTTTCACTTACCTCGTGCGAAAGCGTAGAGACGGGCCAACCCGTTCGACCGGAGCGAACACGGTCCATGTAGATCTTGACCGCCGAGTAGGGGCATTCGCGTTCGAAAGCACATTCGGTGCATCTCCGGGCGTCTCCGGCGGGCGCCGGTTTGCACTCTTTACGGAAATGAAGGAGCGACCCGAAAGAAGCAACGGAACGACACGGCTTTCCGATGATGTATCGAAGCCAGTCGAGGTCGTGACACGATTTGGACAACAGCATCGGCGATGATTCGTCGGCGTTCCGCCAGTTCCCGCGCACAAAGGAGTGGGCCTGGTGCCAGTATCCGACCGGCTCGAGATGCTCAACGCTCGCGATATCTCCGATCGCCCCGGAGTCGAGAAGGCGTTTGAGCTCGGTGGTGTAGTCGGTGTATCGCATCACATGCCCCACCGCCAGCATAACGCCGCATCGTTTGACGGCCTCGACGATGCGGACGCAATCATCCTCGCTCGGCGCCATCGGCTTCTCGAGTAACAGGTGATAGCCCTTTTCCGCGAACTCGATCGCCGGTTCGAGATGCATCGCGTCCTGAGTGGCGATGATGACGCCGTCGGCAAACTTCGCCTCGCGGGCCGCCTCCCGCCAGTCGGAGAAACACCGTTCCGGCGGGATCGAATGGGTTTTCGCCAGATGTTCACGGTTCTCCCGCCTCGGCTCGGCGACACCGGCGATGATCACTCTGTCCGGATGCATCGAAGCAAACTCTGCATAGCCGGTTCCTCGGCCGCCGGCGCCGGCGATAATGAGAGATACCGGTCGGTCGGTCGATTCTCGGGATCCAAACGCCGACGTTGATTCGCTGGTCGATTCGCTGGGTGTCATGTCCGCTCCTTACACGCCAGCCTACCGTCACGGGGCAAGAGCATCAAGGTTTCGCCGGACGACGCGGCCGAGTTGCCTCACGAGGAACTTGCGCGCGAGCGGTGTCTTCGCGGCGATTCGTCGGTCCTCCCGTCAAAGCGCCGGAAAACGGTGACGCGGCGATGCGTCAAGCGACCGGATATCGCGCCCCCGGATCTATCCCCGGGTGGGGTAGTCGTAGTCGGCGCCGGCGCCGCTTCCCGGCGCGACGATATCGTCGACGGCGGCCAACGTGTCGTCGTCGAGCGCAACGTCGAGAGCCTTCACGTTGTCTTCGAGATGATCGAGAAGTCGGGGACCGCAGATGACGCTCGAAACGACCGGGCTCGACAGGATCCACGCGATGGAGAGTTGTGAGAGAGGAATACCGCACGATTCGGCGATCGGCTCGAGCCGTTCGATGACGGTGAAGTTCCTCTCCGCGTCGGGTGCATCGAGCCGCATTTTGAACTTCCGCGCGGCTCTGGAATCGGCCGGCGGTTGCGCACCGCGGCGGTATTTGCCGGACAGCCACCCGTATTGGAGCGGGCTGAACACCGTCACGCCGACGCCGTAGGCGGCGCAGACCCGCAGCACCTGCTTTTCGACGTGGCGGTTGATAATCGAATAGTTCAACTGGTCGGCGCAGTACCGCGCAAGCCCGAGGTGCCGGCTGAGCAGCTGAGCCTCGACGATTTTCCACGCCGGATAGCACGATGTGCCGATGTAGCGGACCTTCCCCTGACGCACGAGATCGGTGAGCGCTTCGAGAGTTTCCTCGGTCGGCGTCGGATGATCGCGCAGCGCCGGAAGAGCCTCGTCGGGCCGATGCATGATGAAGAGGTCGATATAGTCGGTGTCGAGACGTTCAAGGGCGCCTTCGGCCGCCTGCATGATATGGAGTCGCGAGCTTCCCACGTCGTTCGGACCGTCTCCGAACGGCGCCCAGCATTTCGTCGCGACGACGACTCGACTTCGACGGTCGCGCACCGCCTTCCCGACGATTCGTTCGGACTCTCC
>JAJRYZ010000095.1 GCA_024275515.1 Spirochaetota bacterium | reverse complement strand
CTCGCTCGCCTTCTACTACGCCGACCTCAAACAGAAGATCGGGTTCGTTACCAACGGAACCGTGGGCACTCCTTCGACCGCCGCGGCCGAGGGCGACCTGCTGGTGGTTCAGGGCAAATCCGGGTACGAGCACGCACAGGAAATTCTAGAGGTAATCGCAAAGCTCAAGTCCGTGGAAGGACGGGCCGATTTCAACGCGATGCTCTTCCGTTCCGGATCGTCGATCGCGATGGGCACCAAAGTACTTGTCGTGACTCCGAGGGTCGGCGAGGCGCAGGCGCAGGCTTTGATTTCGGCGAGGCGGAAGGGTCTCAACATCCAGGTGCTCCAGTTGGAAACCTCGTCCGAGCGCCGCGACCAGGATTTCCTTACCGGCGCGCTGCGGGTGATCCCCGTCAAAGAGATGGGACAGGATACCATTCATGAGTGATCAAACGACCAACCACAGAATCGCCGACGAGCCGACCGACGCGAAGCGGACCGACGAGGCGGTCGACGACGGTGCGACTCCGGAGATAACCGACAATATAAGGGCGCGGCACTACGCCCAGGTGGTGCATCCGTTTATCACCGTGTTCGCCCCGTTTTGGTTTATGCTCACCGTCGTTCTCGTCATGGTCAACAGCGCGATCCTCCATTCGGGCGCCACGGTGTTTCCGCCGTTCTACGTGGTGTTGCTTCTGCTCGTCGGAGTCTCGGAGACCGTTACCGGCAATCTGCTCTACAAAGAGCGGATAGCGGGGATCCTTCCGCGACTTCGGGAGTTCGTGTTTATCGTTGTCTTCGGGCTGTTCTTTATTCTCCTCTTCCACGGCGAAGTGGCGCGCGGAAACTTCAAGATCGGACGGTTGAAGATCTGGTTGCCGATGCTCTTTCTCGCCGCCGAATGGTTCATGTGTTACTACATCCACGGAAAGCTCCGCGAACGAGAGCTTTTCCTCAAGTTTTTCGCCGGGAAGCCCGAGCCGGAGGCGCGGGAAATATACAACTCCTATATGCACGAGGGCGGCGAATCGCTCAATGCAATCAAAAGTCTCAAACGCTTTCTTGTCGCGCTCTTGGTAATCGGCTTCCTCATGCTCAACGTCATGAGTTGGGGATTCAGGTTCAGTTTTCGCGGTATGAGCCTGTTTATCATTCTCGTCTTTTTCGGCGGCTATCTGTTGATTCTTTCGGTTCTGAGCACGTGGGCCGAGTCGCAGTTTATTCTGATGGACGGGTTGGTCGTTTCCCGATCGCAGCGCAGATTTCGCTTTGCCCTGATTATTCTGATACTGGCCGTTCTGCTCGTTTTTGCCGTTCCGATGACCGGTTCACGGCCGATGCTGCCCGAATCCTACATCACCGCTTTTTTCGAGTGGCTTCAAAGCATCGGGCAATTCGAACCGCCGGAGGTGGAAATCGAACCTCCCGATATTACCCGCGGAGAACAGAACTACGACACCGGGGATTATCTCGGCAGAGCGGCCTCCGGGTTGGGCGAGGAGAACGATACTCTCGCGAACATCACCCGAATGATCGGATACATTCTGCTCGTCGCTCTTTCGATCGGCGCAATCACCTTTCTTTTGCTTCCTATTCTTCGTCGCGGCGGCGGAGGCGCCAACCTCAAGGAAGCGCTCGCGAGGGCCGTCGACGCGATTCGCAGATCGATCGCTCGCACCAGGGCGGCTTTCGCTCGGTTGCTCGAAACGATACAAACCAGACGCAGGGCGCGCGCGTGGAAACGAATGCGCACACGCAGAGACGGCGCGGGTCGGTTGCAGCAGACCCTCGAGCGGGCCGCGGCGCGGATGGGGCTCACGCGACGGGAGCGAAAGATCAACAACAAAGTTCTTCGCGCTTTCTTCCGCTTTACGAGGTGGGGAGAAAAGCGAGGCGTTCCTTTTCAGAGGACGATGGGCGCGTGGGAGTACGCGGCAAAGCTCGAGTCGGTCGCGCCGACCGTCGGCGCCGATTGCGTCGAGCTTGCCGAAATGTTCGAGGAAGTTCTCTACTCGAATCATAAAATAGAAGAAGCCTTCCGTTCCGCGTTCTACGACAAAGTCAAACAGGTAACCAGGGCGAAATAGCGCAAAAGGAGTCATGAATTGAAACAGGTACCCGAATGGAGTGAAAAGATAACAAGAGCCGTCGAAACGGTAGTATACGGCAAAACCGACGTCATACAGAAGATACTTGTGGCCATACTCTGTCGCGGTCACGTATTGATAGAGGATGTTCCCGGTGTCGCAAAGACCATCGTGGCGCGGGCAATAGCAAAGAGTCTCGGGGGACAGTTCAAACAGATTCAATGTACGCCCGATCTGCTCCCGTCGGACGTGCTCGGAGTATCGATCTTCAACCCCAAGACCGGGGAGTTCAATTTCAAGCAGGGGCCGGTGGTCACGAACGTGTTGCTCGTCGACGAAATCAACCGCGCGACTCCGCGCACCCAGTCGGCGCTTCTCGAGGCGATGGCGGAGGGGCAGGTCAGCGTCGAAGGAAAGTCGATCGTGCTTCCCGACCCGTTCTTTCTCATCGCCACGCAGAGTCCGATGGAAAGCGAAGGGACTTTTCCTCTGCCCGAGGTTCAGAAAGACCGCTTTTTCCTTTCGCTCAGCATCGGCTACCCCGATCGAGACTCCGAAAGTACGGTCATGCTCAACCAACGCAACGAGACGCGCCCGCTCGACGAGCTCGAGCCGGTTACCGACATCGAGACGACCCGCGAAATGCAGAAGGCAATTCTGGAAGTGCACGTCGACGAGGGAATCAAGGACTACATCCTTGCCGTTATCAAGGATACCCGAAACGACGATCGCCTCATCCTCGGCGTTTCGCCCCGGGGTTCTCTTGCGTTGTACAAGGGCGCGCAGGCGATGGCCGCGATTCGTGGCCGCGATTACGTAGTTCCGGAGGACGTTAAGGATATCGCGTTCTCCGTGCTTGCGAAACGCGTGCTCATCAAATCGGAGTTTTCAGCGAAAGGGCTTCACGAAATCGACGTCATAGGCTCGATTCTCGACAAGATCGAGGTTCCCGGATACAAGGACGCCGTGTAGTCGGGCGGCAATCAACCGGATTCGCTTTCGCTTCCGGCCACGACCCGGTTCTTCCCCGCGCGTTTGGCCAAATACATCGCGGTGTCCGCCCGTCGGACGAAGGCCGTCGCGTCCTCTCCGGGGCGGTACTCGGCGACACCGATGCTTATCGTTTTCGACACACCGCCGTCGAACTTCTGTTCGGCGAACGCCTTGCGAAGCCGTTCGGCGGCGATTACCGCCTGCGCCTCATCGGTCTCCGGAAGCAGCACGGTAAACTCCTCCCCACCGTACCGGTAGGCGCTGTCGTTCTCCCTGAGCAGCCCCAGGACCGTTTCCCCGAGTCGCTTGAGTACATGATCGCCGGAAACGTGGCCGTACTCGTCGTTGTGGCGTTTGAAATCGTCGATATCGAAAAGGAGAATCGATACGGTTCGACCGTACCGGGTTGCGCGGACAATCTCTTCACCGAGCCGATCGTAGAAGTGCCGCGAATTGTACAGGCCTGTAAGCCCGTCGGTAATTGACAGTTCCGCCAGCCTGTTCCGCGCGTCCTCCATTTCCCGGAGAAGCCCGCGCTGCCCCCTGACAAACAATACGAGACCCGCGGTAATCAACGCGACGCCCGTGGCGAGCAGCACGTCCTCGACAACGTTGAGGCACGGCGGCCCGGCGAAGAACTCGTCGAGCAAGTCCTGGACCGTGGCGAGGTAAAACAATAGTCCGCCGGCAATAAGCGATGCGGAAGACGAAACGCCTCCGGCCAGCGTTGAAATCGCGCCTATCGCCACGAAGGTGGCGGCCACGACCGTCGCTTCGCCGATCACCTCCGCCGGCCTGATGCCCGGGTGGATCGGAAGCCACAGGACCGACAACAGCACGGTGACAATGGTCAGCAGAATCGCCGCGAGTCCGACACCGATCGCGTGTCTCATGTCTTACTATACCGGCGATCGTTACGTGAGAATAGATCTGAGAATGATTCTCGCTCTTCGATCGCACACCGCCGGCGTGCTCCGCTTTCGAACGTTTGCTTGGCGAATGCTTCGAAGTGTGATTGTATAGAGGCTCACACACGAATACACGGAGGCTCCGTCATGGAAAAACTACGCGCCGGTGTGATCGGGCTCGGCCGAAGCGGCTACAATATTCACGTCCACTCGATGTCGTTGCTTCCCGATCTCTACGAGATCGCCGCCGTCGCCGATCTACTGCGCGACCGTGTCGCCGAAGCCGAGGCCGCGCACGGCTGTCGCGGTTTCGACGACTACCGATCGATGCTCGATGCGGGAGGTCTCGACGTCGTCGTCAACGCCACCCCGTCGCATCTCCACGTTCCGGTGACCATCGACGTCATGGAGCGCGGTTTCGACGTCCTGTGCGACAAGCCGCTCGCTCGACGGGTCGAGGAGGTCGACTCGCTTATCGCCAAGGCGGCCGAGACCGGAAAGCGACTTTTCGTGTTCCAGCAGTCGCGGTTCGCCCCCTACTTCCGGAAGGTCGCAGAGATCATCGCGTCGGGCGTTCTCGGACGCGTCGTTATGATCAAGATCGCTTTCAACGGTTTCGCCCGGCGCTGGGATTGGCAGACTCTCCAGGAGCTCAACGGTGGGAACCTGCTCAACACCGGGCCCCACCCTCTCGACCAGGCGCTTCAGCTCTTCGGAGAAAAGGAAGACCCGAAAGTGTTCTGTCTTATGGACAGGGCGAATACTTACGGTGACGCCGAGGATCACGTCAAGCTCATTCTTCACGGCGCGTCGAGCCCGACCATAGACATCGAAATATCTTCCTGTTGCGCGTATCCGACGTATACCTACGAGGTATACGCCACGCGGGGCGGGCTGGCGGGAACGATGCAGCACATCGACTGGAAGTACTTCGACGACGCCGACGCGCCCGACCAAAAACTGATTCGCGACCCGCTTCCCGACCGCGCCTACTGTCGCGAAGAACTCCCGTGGAAAGAGGAGAGTTGGGACGTTCCGGAGAGCGAATCGAACCTTTTCAACACTATCGGCGCCCGGTACTATCGCGACCTTTACGCGACGATGGTGGAAGGAAAGCAGCCGGAAGTCACCGTCGCTCAGGTCAGACGCCAGATCGCGGTAATCGAAGCGTGTCACCGGCAGAATCCGTTAAGCCGGACGTAGCACGAGGAAAGAACGACACGTGTACAGAATCAAGACGCTCAATAAAATCGCTTCGATCGGACTTGACCGGTTTCCCCGTGCCCTTTTCGACGTCGCCTCCGAGCTCGACGACCCGGACGGTATTCTCGTCAGAAGCGCCGATATGCACGAAGTCGAGATCCCCGGCTCGGTCAAGGCCATCGCGCGCGCCGGCGCCGGCACCAACAATATCCCGGTGCAACGATGCACCGAACGTGGCATCGTCGTATTCAATACGCCGGGAGCGAACGCCAACTCGGTAAAGGAGTTGGTCATCGCTTCGCTTTTTCTCTCGTCGCGCCGCATTATCGAGGGAGTCTCGTGGGTGCGGTCGCTCTCGGGCGACGTCGCGGAGCAGGTCGAAAAAGAAAAATCGCGCTTCAAGGGTCCGGAGATACGCGGCAAAAAAATCGGAGTTATCGGTCTGGGCGCCGTCGGGGTTCTCGTCGCCAACGCCGCCGCCGCCCTCGGGATGCAAGTGGTTGGTTACGATCCGTTCATTTCGGTCGAATCGGCGTGGGGCTTGTCGAGAGAGGTACGGCGCGCGTCTCACATCGATCCGCTCATTTCGGATGTCGACTACATTACTCTCCATCTGCCGTTGAACGATCGGACGAAGGGCTTTATCAACGCCGAAAAGCTGCGTCGGATGAAGCCGGGAGTGCGAATACTCAATTTCGCCCGCGGCGGACTGGTCGACACGAAGGCGATTATCGACGCGATCGAATCGGGTACCGTCGAACGATACGTGACCGATTTCCCCGAGCCGGAGCTTGTCGCGAACGAGAAGGTGCTCCCGGTTCCTCATCTAGGGGCGTCGACTCCGGAAGCCGAAGACAACTGCGCGGTGATGGCCGTTGATCAGATGATCGAATACCTCACCACGGGCAACATTCGCAATTCGGTCAACTTTCCCGCGTGCGAGATGAGCATGGCGGGAACCCGTAGGATCATCATCGCGAACCGAAACATTCCGAATATGGTAGGACAAATCACGACGATCCTTGCTCGCGATCAGATCAATATTTCGGACATGATAAACCGTCACCGCGGCGACTACGCATACAACATCATCGACGTGGACGGCGAGGTGCCCGCGGACACCGCTTCCCGGCTCGCCTCGATCGAAGGCGTCGTGATGGCGCGCGTACTGGACGGCGCCGGCGGAGAGCTCGGCGCCGGCTAGACGCCCACCGATATGGCAAAACCCCGGTCATTTTTCGTTTGCGCGACCTGCGGACATCGAGAGCCGAAATGGAGCGGTCGTTGTCCCGAGTGCGGCGAGTGGAACTCGTTCCATGAAAGATCGGGCACGGCGCCCGAGCGGCGAAGCGGAATGAGCGTTCCGCTCGCGTCTATCGGAGAGACCGCGTCGATACGTTCGAGCGCGGGAATGTCGGAGGTCGATCGGGTGCTCGGGGGCGGTATTATGCGCGGCGCCGCGGTGCTCGTCGGCG
Source organism: Spirochaetota bacterium (assembly GCA_024275515.1). Lineage (GTDB taxonomy): Bacteria > Spirochaetota > Spirochaetia > ARS1246 > ARS1246 > JAJRYZ01. The sequence goes on along the minus strand of JAJRYZ010000095.1, from coordinate 11,665 downwards.
GCGAACCGGGAATCGGGAAATCGACGCTTATGCTCCAGATTGCCGCTCGCGCCGACACCACCGGGCGAGTGCTCTACGTATCCGGAGAAGAATCGGGCGAACAACTCAAAGCGCGGGCGGTACGACTCGACGCGGTGAACGAACGAATCGAAGTGCTGTGCGCGTCGGCGCTCGAAGTCATATCGGCAAGTCTCGAAACGGTGAGGCCGGTTCTGGTCGTCGTCGATTCGCTGCAAACGATCGTGGCGGAGGAAGTGGGACCGGTGCCGGGGACGGTCAACCAGATCAAATACGCATCGCATGAGTTGATAAGCTGGGCTCGGACTCACGGCGCTTCGCTGTTCATGGTCGCCCACGTGACCAAGGAAGGCGCCATCTCGGGTCCGAAAGTCGTCGAACACATGGTCGACACGGTGCTCTACTTCGATCAGAGCGATTCGGATTTGCGGATACTCCGCGCGACAAAGAATCGTTTCGGACCGGTCGACGAGATAGGTCTCTTTACGATGAAGGCCGGCGGTCTTGAAGAAGTCGGAAAACCCGAATTGCTGTTTATGCGGCATCGCCGCGCGGACGAGATTCCTCCCGGGATTATCGTGGCGCCGGTCTACGAGGGTTCGCGCATTCTGCTCGTCGAAGTGCAGGCGCTCGTGGTCCCCGCCAAAGGTTCGATATCGCGGGTGTTTTCGGACCGAATCGATTCCGGTCGGGTCGCGCGGGTTGCTGCGGTAATCGAGAAACATTTGGGAATCCGACTTGCCGACCAGGATATCTACGTCAACATCGCCGGCGGAATGCGCGTAAACGAAGTAGGGATCGAGCTCCCGGTCGCGCTCGCGCTCTACTCGGCGCGGACGTCGCTTCCTCTCGACTCCGGAACCGCCGCCGCCGGAGAGCTCACGCTGGCCGGCGAAATCCGCCCGATACGGCAGATGGAGGCGCGCGTCGGCGCCGCCCGCGAACTGTCGGTCGAGAAGATCGTCGGTCCCGAATCTCCTGAAAAGAGCGAAGTCGAGTGGCTTCGCGCGGGCACCATTGCCGCCGCGGTGACGGCCGCATTCGGCGAAAGCGGGTGACTGCGTCTGCGATGCCGTGCTGCGATCCGCCGGGGGCGACCGAATCGGGGAGCGCGCCGGAGACGCCACTCTATCGTACGCCGCCGACAACCCGCAGAATCCGGGCCGAAGGAGGAATCGATGACGGCACTTGAAGCCATCGGCGGAGCACGTCCGCTGACGAGCGAAGAGTTCGCAAAGCGTGCCTACGCCTACGCCGCGAACCCTCGAAGGAATCCGCTCAAAGAGATTCTCGACACCGCCGAAAGCGTCGAAGAGACTCCGCCGCTTCTCGGGATATTCAACGACGTGCCGTGGCATAAGCTTCGCGAAGACGAGGTTCATGCCTGGGCCAAGGCCGGGTTTTCCTTTGTTGTCAACGACGCCGAGCACCTGCAGTGGGAAGGGTGGTACGGACGCGAGCAGAACGCGACGGAGCTCCGCCACGGAATCCTCGCGGTGCAACGGCTCCACCGCGAAGCCCGAAGCTCCCACGGCGACGCGTTTCAGCTCGGCGCCCGGGCCACCATGCGGCCTTACGCCACCACCGTCGAAGAAGTCGAGGAGTACCTGCGATCGATCCGGTTTCCCAGGCCCGGGGCCGCGACGCCGATAGACCGCGGTGGTTATCCGGTTCGTACCGGAGATCGAACCATGACCTTCACGCCGGAATCGTTGCTCAACGCGGAGACCGAAACGCAGGGGATGCTGCAATTCGAGACCGCCGAGCTTATCATGAACACCGCGATACGCGACCGGGTACTCGATCTGATGGCCGCGGAGGGCCGCAACCGCGTGTGCGGATTCGTCGGTCCCTTCGACGCGATCCTCCGCGAAGGTGATGTCCCCGAAATGGAAGCGGCGATCGGGCGGTTGCTTCAGGCCGCCGCGAAAAAGGGCATCCACATGGGCCGGGTCGTCGGCTCCGGATCGATGGAGGCCCCCGGGGAGATCGAGGACGCCGTCGTCCGGGCCGTCGAGCAGGGCGCACGGTTGATTTCGGTCCACCCTTTCACGAGCGACCTCGTGTTTCGCGGCGCCTTGGCGGTCTCCGAGCCGTTCTTCCGCGCCGCGGCCAGGTGTGGATTCTGAGCGCCCGACGCGGCGTCGGGGACGAGGCGACGCGGCGCCCGAAAGCTCGAACCGTCACCGGGACGGCCGGCGTTGTGATGAGTCAGACGTTCGCTTCGGCGCTCTCTGCGATGTTGCCGGCCGGGGCCGACAAATCGCCACGAGAGCGTTTTGCTTGCGTACTGCCGGCGGGGCAATTTTCGATATGGCGGGCCATATCGAAAATTGCCCATGATAAGTATGCCGGAAAACGGCCGTCCGCCTTCCGGTACGGCTACTCCACGATCCGGAACCGGTCGAGATATTCCCGGCTGATCGATATTCCCAGACCCGGCGTATCGTCGTCAAGATCGATATATCCGCCTCTAGGAATCGGATCGCCTTCGAAGAGATAGTAGAACAGCTCGTTTCCCACCTCGACGTCGAAGACCGGAAAAAACTCCGACATCGGCGAAGCGAGACAGGACATGGTCAGATGGTAGTTGTGCATCTGCCCCGCGTGGGGAATGACCGGAACGCCGAAAGCTTCGGCGAGGGCGTTCACTTTGCGCGCCGCGGTGATCCCGCCGACGCGGTTCGTGTCGTACTGAACGACCGAAACGGCCCGCCTCTCGAGGAGGTCGCGGAAGCCGTAGCTGGTGAACTCGTGCTCGCCTCCCGAGATCGGAATCGAGGTGAATCCGTTGAGCTCGGCGTACCCGCCGATGTCGTCGGCGATCACCGGCTCCTCCACCCACCTCAACCCGAAAGGTTCAAGCTTGGGGAGCATCCGTTTCGCGTACTCGAGGGTCCAGCCCATATAGCAATCGGCCATGAGATCGACGTCGTCGCCGACGGTCTCGCGAACCGCCGCGACGGCGTCGACGTTCTTCCGCATTCCTTCAGGTCCGTCGGCCGGGCCGTAGCCGAACCGCAGCTTCATCGCGGTGAATCCCTGATCGAGATAGCTTTGCGCTTCGGCCTGCATCTTCTCCGGAGCGGCGTTGTAGATCTTCGACGCATAGCAGCGGATCTTCCGCTTCGTCCGTCCGCCGAGCAGCTTGAAGACCGGCTTCCCGGTCGCTTTGCCCATCAGGTCCCAGATGGCGATGTCGACCCCGGAGATCGCGGCCATGCCGACGCCCTTTCTCCCCCACGCCAGGGTCGACCGGTACATCTTCTGCCAGAGGTACTCGTAGTCGAAGGGGTCCGCTCCTACCACCAGCGGCGCGAGGTACTGGTTGACGATTTCCTTGGAAATCCGCGGCGCGAGGGCGACGTCGCCGAGGCCGACGGCGCCGTCGTCGGACTCCACCTCGACCACGGTCCATCCGTGGAATCTGAAGCTCCCCATCGAGTCGCCGTCGAGACGAAGCAGATCCATGGCGTTCGCGCAGAGATGGCTCCGCGCCGGAATCGTCTCGCCGGTCCATTCGTAGGTGCGTGCTTTGACCTTCGCGATTCTCATGTCTCTTCTCCCCGTCGGTCACCAATATGATTTCGCGCATTGAGGAAATAGAAACATACTCCTCCTCCACACGCAACGTGCCGCTCTCTCGAAAAGCGACCGTCCGGTGTGAGGACGGCGCTGTTTTCAGCGTGCCGCCGTCGACCCCGCCCGCGTCACGCCGACGGTCCCGACCGGCGGGTCACGCGTCGACGGGCATCGGAGCCCGGTTCACGAAATAGATGCCGACCGCGACGAGAACGCCTCCGGCCACGAGCCCGCCGGAGACGCGCTCGCCGAGGATGAGGAAGCTCGCGAGCAGGCCCCACAACGGTGTTGAGAAAAACAGAACCGACAGTCGGGTCGGGGAGTATCGTTTCAGCAGCCCGGCCCACGCGAGAAAGCAGAACGCTCCGACAACGACCCCCTGGTAACCGAGGGCGAGGGCGACATCGAGCGAGACACGCCACGGCCGGCCGTGCTCGAAGATCGCCGAGAGCAAAAAGAAGACCGGCACACCTACCACCATCTCCCCGGAGGTGATCCTCACCGGCGCGGTTTTCTGCGAAAGCCTGCTGATCATGACCACGAGGACCGAGAGCAGCACTCCGCTTAGGAGCACGAACAGGTCGCCGAGGAAGCTCGCCCCTTCCGGTCGCAGAAAGCTCCCCCCGAAGACCACCAGCAACCCGCCGCATGCGAACAGCAGGCCGACGACTTTTCGCGCCGACAGTCGGTCGTCGGGCACGAACACGTGAGAGATGAAAGCGACATAGATCGGATAAGCGTTGAGGAAAACCGCGGCTCGTCCGGCGAGGGTTCGACCGGCGCCGAGGTTGATCAAGGCGATCTGGATGGTGAACACCAGGCCGAGCAGAAGCAATCTCGGCGCTTCGCTTCGGCGCGGGAGAACGGGGATTCCCCGAACCCGCGCCCACGCAACGATGAGCGGGAGCGCGACGGCGAATCGAAGACCGGCCGCCGCGAGAGGAGGGACACCCCGAAGCCCGATCTTGATCGCCACGACGTTTCCGCCCCACAGCAGCGCGAGGAGCATGACGAAGAGGATCACCGCCGGGGGGATTCGTTCCGCGGGAACCGACCGGGTCCGCCGGTCGTCTCTCACATCCATTCGAGGGGATACCGTCCGTACCGGTAGAACGCCGAGTAGAGCGCTTCGATGTTCTCGAAGGGCACCTCCGGGCCGATTTCGCCGTGGAGAATCACTCCCCCGTCGAATCGTCCGAACGAGGCGACGGCGTAGCGCACGGCTTCGGTGATCTCCTCGGGCGAGCCGAAGGGAATGGTCCATTGCCGGTCGATATCGGTGCGTATACAGATCCGTCCACCGGCCACCGCCGTCACCGCTTCATTGCCCATACAGGAGTGCTGAGGATTGAGCACCGTGACGCCGATCTCGATCAGATCCTCGATGATGTCCAGGATCCAGCCGTCGCTGTGAAACCAGACGTGGATGTCCGCGTTGCGGATCGGCTCGAACATGCGCGCGTAGCGGGGCTTGAAGAACCGACGCCAGGAATCGGGATGGATCAACAGGCTCGACTGACCGCCCCAGTCGTCGCCGAAGGCGATGCAGTCCACTCCCGCTTCGATATACCGACGGATCGAGTAGAGGTTGCGTTCGACCATACGTTCGGCGAGCTCGTGCACACCCTCGTTGTCTTCCGCGAGGTCGATGAAGTAGTTGGCCGGGCCGCGGAGGTGTTGCATGTGCTGAAAAAACCCGCCACCCGACACCTTGACGAACCGGTCGGGGTGGCGCGCCCGAACCATGTCGGCAAAATCGCGAAACTCCCGGTCAGACGGTTTCGGCGGGAACTCGTAGCGCTTCCATACATCCCAGCTCGGGATCGCCGGTCGGTGGACCTCTCCCGATGTGTAGCCCTTCAACCTCCGCCAGACCGTGCCCCAGGCATCCGTCCATTCGACGATCTCGTTCGGGTCCTCTTCCGCGGTGGGCGCGGCGGCCGCATTTCGCAACGGCGCTTCGTTTTCGAAATCGTCGGGGTATCGATCAAGCAGGTCAAGCAGCTTCCGTCCATGCCGCCGGAAGGCGCCGGGAAACACGTAGTGCTCGATCGGACATCGATCCGGTCCGCGGAACTCGATAGCCGAGAGGATGCGCTCTCTGCCGGTCATAGGTGTCGACATCGGATCATTCTCGTCGGTTCCCTCCTTTTGGGCAAGTCGTCGGGGCCGGTCACCGACCCATCCGGCGGGAATACCCCACCGGATGCCCCTGGCGCCGAAGAGCCGGCTGATCATGATGCTCGCCCCATGGTGAGTCCAACGGCGAGAGAAACCATGAAGAAAATGATCGGAAAGCTCGACCCGATCGCGCCGAAGGCCTCCTTTCCGACACCTTTGCCCACGATGATGCCGTCGACGGTTGTGTACAGTTGCTGGAAGATGTTGCCGATGAGCATCGGCAGGGCGAAGTCGATAATGACCTTGGTCTCGTTGCCTTCGGTGAGCGATCGCATATGAGTTCCGATATCTCCTATCAGAAAAACATTCCCCGATTTGCTGAATACGTCTCGTTGTTGCTATATTGAATCGATCAATACGACCGGATACAAGGAGCAACGAATGGCTTTTACCCTGTCCATCGGCGACGCCGCACCGAAGTTCTCGCTGCCGGCGACCGACGGCAAGACCTACTCTCTCGAAGACTTTTCCGACGCGGATGTCCTCGTGGTGTTTTTTACCTGCAATCACTGCCCCTACGTGATCGGTTCCGATGAAGTCACGCGCCGGACCGCGGAAAAATATCGAGACAAAGGGGTGGTTTTCGTCGGCATCAATTCGAACAGCGAGGCCACTCACGCCGAGGACGATTTCGCCCATATGGTCGAACGAATGAACGAGCACAAGTTTCCGTGGCTCTATCTGCGCGACAAGAGTCAGGAAGTAGCCCTGGCATACGGCGCTTTGCGGACTCCGCACTTCTACGTGTTCGACTCCGAGCGCAAACTTCGCTATACCGGACGGGGAGTCGATAACCCGCGGGAGGCCGAGCGCGCCACCGTAAACGACCTCGACAACGCTCTTGCCGCGATCGTGGCCGGAAAACCCGTCGCGACCGAAGTCACCAATCCGATCGGCTGCAACGTGAAATGGGAAGGCAAAGACGCGCACTGGATGCCGCCGGAAGCGTGTGATCTGGTGCCGCAGAGCTGATACGCTCGGCCGGGGTCGTCCTGTGTCCGCCGTCGGCCGATCCGTACCGTGACGTCGTCGATTACGACGACTCGCTCGACTACGCGCAGGTGCGCAGAGGGTAGATGAGCGAAGACGAGGTCATAGCGACGTTCCCCGATCGACCGATTACGAGGGAAAAAATCGAGGAAGATCTCGTCGCTCTCGGCGTGACGCCGGGTATGACGTTGCTCGTGCATTCCTCGCTCAGCAGCTTCGGATGGGTGTGCGGCGGCGCGGTCGCGGTCATTCTGGGTCTCGAAGCGGTCGTTAGACCCTTCGGCACTCTGGTCATGCCGACGCATTCGGGAGATCTCGCCGACCCGTCGGGGTGGGAGCATCCCGCCGTTCCCGAGAATTGGTGGGACGAGATTCGACGAACCATGCCCGCCTACGACCCCGAAATGACTCCCACCCGCGGAATGGGCGTAATACCCGAGACATTCCGAAAACAGCCGCACGTCGTTCGCAGCGCGCACCCGCAGCTCTCTTTCGCCGCCTGGGGTGAAAGGTGCCTCGCCGTCGTCGCCGACCATCAGTTGGACTTCGGGCTCGGAGAGGGATCGCCCTTGGCGCGTATCTACGAAATGGACGGATGGGTCTTGCTGGTGGGGGTCGACCACGAGTGCAACTCCTCGCTTCATCTTGCAGAGATCAGGGGCGAATACCCGGCAAAGTCGTTCGTCTCCTGCAGCGCGCCCGTTGCCGTCGAGGGGCATAGACGATGGAAAACGTACCGAGAACTCGACTACCGGTCGGATGATTTTGTCGATCTGGGCCGCGACTTCTACAAACACTACAGAAACGAAATCCGCGTCGGCCGCGTCGGGCACGCCAGGGCTCTGCTGTTTCGGCAAAGGACGTGTGTCGACTACGCCACGACCTGGTTCCACCGGAAACGAAGGTAGGATCGGCGAGTCGGACGCCACGAGACTACGCTCCCGCCCGTTCGTAGCCGGTTGACACGTGCGGCGACGCCCGGTACAGTTTTTCCCGATGAATTCTTTTCGCCCGCATTACTCGTCGGTATCGCCTCGGATCGTGTATCTGCGGGCGACCGATATTTAGCGCACCGAACGGCGCGCACCGGAGCCCCGCAGACGCGGGGCTTTTTTTGCGAAACGGCGAAACGACGCGGCGAAAAGCGGGGCCGAGTCGGAAGACAAGGAGAGACGATGCTCGACATTGCGTTGATACGTGAACGGCCCGCCGCGGTTCGACGGGCGCTGCTCAAACGAATGGACGAGGTGGATTTCGGCGAGCTCTTGAGTTGGGATGAAGAACACAGGTCGCTTATCGGTCGGACCGAGGCCCTCAAGGCCCGCAGAAACACCGTTTCGGCGGAAATCCCCCGAATGAAAAAGTCCGGCGAAGAGGTCGGCCCGCTCATCGCCGAGATGAAGGAAGTGTCGGCCCACATAAAAGAGCTTGACGCGGAAATCGGTAAGATATCGAGCAGGATTCACGACTTCCTCGCCGCGCTTCCGAACATACCCGCCGACGACGTTCCGGCCGGCGGCAAGGAGAACAACGAGGTCGTCAGAACATGGGGCGAGGCGCCCAGGTTCGATTTCGATGCGCGGGACCACGTCGAGCTCTTGGAATCGCTCGGACTCATCGATTATCAACGCGGAGTAAAAATCGGCGGAAACGGATTCTGGCTCTACCGCGGCGACGGCGCACGAATGGAATGGGCGCTGCTCAACATGTTCATCGAGGAACATCTGGCCGACGGATACGAGTTTGTGCTCCCGCCGCATCTTCTCCTCGAAGCGTGCGGCTATACCGCCGGGCAGTTTCCCAAGTTCTCCGACGACGTCTATCATCTGGTCACCGATCCCGGCTCGCCCGCCCGTTTCCTGCTCCCCACCGCGGAGACCGCGTTGATCAACGTGCACCGCGACGAAATCATCGACGAAGCGTCGCTTCCACTCAAGTATTTCTCCTATACTCCCTGCTACCGAAAAGAAGCGGGAAGCTACCGGGCTCGTGAGCGCGGAATGATCCGCGGGCATCAGTTCAACAAAGTTGAGATGTTCCAATACACCCGTCCCGAAGACTCGCAGACGGCCTTCGACGAGCTTTTAGAGAAGGCGGAGCGGTTGGTTCGAAAGCTCGGATTGCACCATCGGGTAAGCCGGCTCGCCGCGGGTGACTGCAGTGCGGCGATGGCCAAGACCTTCGACATCGAAGTGTGGATTCCCAGCATGAATACATTCGTGGAGGTGAGTTCGGTCTCGAACGCACACACCTACCAGGCCAGGCGGGGAAATATCAGATTCCGCCGCGAGGAGACCGGGAGGCCCGAGTTCATCCATTCGCTCAACGCCTCCGGACTCGCGACCAGCCGGATTCTTCCGGCCATCGTGGAAACCTGTCAGCAAAAGGACGGTTCTCTCCGGCTTCCCGAAGCTCTCGCCTCCCGGCTCGGCGCCGATACTATCGGCCCGCGAGAAGCGAGGTAAGCCAGGGAATTCCAATGAATGTCCCCACCGCGCTTCCGATGCTCGAAAGGAAAAAGACGACGAGAACATGCGTCAATCGATTTCGATAGAATCCGCGAAGAGTCGCGATATCGGTGTGAAGGTTTTTGAAATCGGTTACACGGGGCTTTCGCAGCACCGCTTCGAGGAAACCGGACACGAAGCCGACCCCGATGGTGGGGTTCATCGAAGTGATCGGCGCCGCGAGAAACGAGACGATTATGGTCAGCGGATGCGCAAGAGCCAGCAGCGCTCCCGCCGCCGAAAGAGTTCCGTTGACCACCACCCAGAGCCAGAGCATCGAGAGGCCTTCCTGCCACCCCGATCGGAGGAATCCGGCGATGATAATCCCGGCGACGGCAAGAGGAACCAACCAAGGCAGCACCTTGCTTACGAAGGTCGGCGGCGGCACCGAGTCGATCGGACTCAGATCGTCATCGACGCTCCCGGCTTCGAGGCTTTCAAGCCACGACACGATACCTTGCACATGTCCGGCGCCGACGACCGCGAGTATGCGGCGACCCTCCGCTTGGTAGATCTTCGTCGCAAGATAACGATCGCGTTCGTCGATGAGGACTTCTTTCACCGACGGAAGGTACTCGGCGAGCTCGGCCATCATATCTTCCAGCGCGCTGCGATTCTTCAACCGCTCTATCTCTTCGTTCGAAAGCTTCTCTTTCGAGAAGACCGAGCTCAATAACGCGGCGAGCATCTTGTTCTTTCCCCACAACCCCGTTTTTCGCCATGCCCGTCTGAGAGTCGTCTGGATTTCACGATCGCAGAAGGAAAAAGGGATGTCCCTTTCGCGCGCCAGCTCGATTGCACGAATCATTTCCGCGCCCGGCGTGATGCCGAGATCGAGCCCCATTCGGCGCTGAAACGACGAAAGAACGAGGTTTGCCAGCAGCAGAAACCCCTTCTTCTGTTTCAGCACCTGATAGATATTCAGTCGGTCCCAGTTCTGTCCTTCGCTTATCGACTCGTATCGGGACGAATCTATCTCTATGCAGAGGCGGTCGGGCGCCTCTTCCTCGATTGCGCGCTCGACGTCGGCCACACTGTCGCGCGACACGTGTGCCGTCCCGAGAAGGAGAATCTCCCGCGATCCCATCGTAATTCGATGAAGCCTTTCCACTAATCCTCCCGACGGAACGGTTCCAGCTCTTTGACCGCAAGTCGCTGTTCGATCATTCCCGGGTACCCCTCCTCTTCCACTTCAAGAAAGTATTTCTGCGCCAATTGCACACGTTCCTCCAGAATCAAATAATACATAGCCAAATAGTAAAGCATGCGGGTGCGAAGCTCCGCATCGCGTTCGCGACTGACGAGGCCGGTCACGTGCGCGGCGTATCCGTGTTCCAGGTAGAGCCGCCCAATCTGATACGGCAACGAATCGCGCGGCATGCGCGCTATGGCGTCTTCGAGATACGACTCCGCCTCCGTGGTCCGGCCGTCACGAAAAAAACACAGCGCGATGAGCAGCGCGTAGGCGTGATCGCCGCTTCGCTCATCGTAGGCGAGTTTGAGATAGGGAACCGCCTCGGACCATCGTCCGACAAGATAGTAGAGAAGTCCGATCGGCTCATAGAGATAATAGTAGTCGGGGCGCGCTTCAAGTACACGCTCGTAGTCTTCAATCGCCTCGGACCATCGTCCCATTCTGTCGAGTATCAGCCCTCGATAGATATAAGGGTAGAAGTTCTCGGGATCGATCTCTATCGCCCGCTCGAAATCGGCGAGCGCGCCCCGCGTGTCGCCCGTGCCCAGCAACCGAACTCGACCCCGATCGATCCAGTTCCAGTAGTAGTCGGGGTCGATCTCTATCGCGCGGGTCAAATCGCTCTCCGCGCCGACGAAATCATCGAGCTCGAGTCGCGCGCGGCTCCTGTCGACGTAGGCGAAACCGTATTCAGGATCGATTTCGATCGCTCGATCGAGCCGGATAACCGCCTCTTCGAAGCGATTCTCCCTCATAAGGGCGTTACCGTACCCCACCTGCGCCACCAGATTCTCCGGGTCGCGTTCGATGCTCTTTTCGAAATTGTCGATCGCCCCGGAAGTGTCTCCGTTTCGTAATCGTATTTCTCCGAGAGTCGCGTAGGGCCTCGCGTCGTCGGGGTCGATCGCGACGATGCGTTCGAGAAGATCCGCCTGCTCCTCTTCGTCTCCTTTGAGGCCCTTGACAAGCGAGAGCGTGAAGAGCGCATCGGTATTCTCCGGAACCTCGGCGAGAACTTCGTTGAGGGTCACTTCCGCCTCGTCGATCTGCCCGGCGGCGATTTGAAGGCTCGAATAGAGAATCCGGGTTTCGGGATCGTCGGGAGCCTCCGAAAACGCTTCCTCGAACCGATCGATCGCCGCTTCAACGTCGCCGATCGCAACCGCGGCGCTCATCTCGGTATAGATTTCCT
>JAJRYZ010000094.1 GCA_024275515.1 Spirochaetota bacterium | reverse complement strand
CGGCGCGATCCTCGGTCTTGGGCGCGCCATCCTCCGCACACCGGGCTACTATTGCCCGTTTATGTACGCACGGACCGAAGAAGGGACTCACGTATCGACGCCACGCGGGCATACGCGAATCTGCGAAGTCATGGGGCTCTACCGCGAGGGTAAGCTGGGTATTATCGCTTTCAAAAGACTCATGACCTACCTCGCCGATTATGCCGCACATCTCGCCAAGCTCGACAGCATCTGGACCACCTACGACGAGCAAGACGTTTACACCGGTACGTACTACAAAAGAAAGTTGCTCATGCGCGAAACAGGGCATAGACTGGTGTATAGAGATTTCGGCGGATTGTGGAACCTCGTCATGACCGACCGGATCACCGAGCTTTCGCACGCAAAGGCAGTGATGTTTACGACATGACCGACGAAGCAGACAGGCAATACCGGCTGGAACAGGCGGAGCTTCTCAACAAGATCAACCGCGTCGGCGCCGCTTTCGCCGTACCGTTCCTCACGTATCTCATGCTGTTCAGTGATCCGAAGAGCTTTCCGGAGTTCTATTCCGTGATGATTCCGGGACGCCTGATCGCGATCGTGGGCGGAACGATCGCTGCGATATTCTCGTTTCTCCCGCGGATGCGCCGGTACGGAATTCTTACCGCGTTCATGGTCTTTCTCGCGGCCAATCTGCAGATGGCTCACCTGACCGGCGTCATGAACAACGAAACCTCCGACGTTATCGCCTGGCTGTTCGTCAGCATTTTTTTCTGCGGAATTTATCCGCTTCCGATCGGATGGGCGGTCGTCGTGGTGCTTCTGTCGAACGCCTACTATCTCATGGCCTTTTTTCTTTCGGGATTCGAGCCCGATCTCACCTTTCGAATGGTCATAATCAACATCAACACCGCGAGCTTCATCCCACTGGCTTTCAAGGTCGGAACCGAGCGGGTTCGAAAGCGTGAGTTCATTTTCAGGAAGGGTTTGGAAAAGGCCAATCTTGAAATTGCCGGGCTCAACGAGAAACTGAAGGACGAAAACCTGAGATTATCGCACGAACTCAAAGTTGCGCAGCACATCCAGAGCATCGTGTTACCGGGGGCTGCCGACTATCTCGGCTTTCGCGATCTCGACATCGCCTGCCGGATGATTCCGGCGACCGAGGTCGGAGGGGACTTTTTCGATACGATCGCCTTCGACGACGGGGGGATCATTACCGTCGGTGACGTCACCGATCATGGGTTACACTCGGGAATAGTAATGATGATGGTCCACACCGCTATCCGGACGCTGAGCAACGTCGAACGGGACGACATCCGCACGATATTCAACGTAGTCAACAAAGTCCTTTTCGACTTCCGGCTCAAGACCGATGATCACAGGATCATGTCGCTGGCGATCTTGAGGTATTTTAACAAAGGAAGATTCTTGTTGACGGGACAGCACGAATCGCTTCTGCTTTTTCACGGCCGGGGAAACGTGGAGGAGATCTCAACGGAGGACCTTGGAATGTACGCCGGTCTCGAAGAGACCGCGGCGCCATATCTGGACACCGCCGAAATCGGGCTTGAGGCGCATGAAGCGCTCGTGTTGTACACCGACGGCGTCACCGAGGCGATGGATTCGCAGCGTCGCCTGTTCGGCGTCGAGGGAATCGTCAAATCCGCCGAACCGTTTCTTTCCGCCGGCTCCGAGCGGATTCTCGCCTCGATACTCGGCGCGTGCCAATCGCATATCGGGCAGGTGCGGGTGTACGACGACATGTCGGTAGTGGTAATCAAGCGAAGAGGCGGCGAATCGTGAACGCTCGAGTAAGCGAACGGATCTGCATCGGCGCCTCAATCGATTTCGACACCGATATCGATTCGTCTTTCTCCGTGACGTTCCTGCCGCTCGATCTTTTCGACCACTGGGAACGCGGCAGCATGCTCGCCAATTTCGTCGCGGATTACTATCGGCACAATTTCCCGCAGGAGGACGTCCACAATCTCGTCTCGACGGTGCTCAACGAACTCATAGAGAATTCGGCAAAGTTTTCAAAAAACAACTCAACGCCGGTGCAACTTACCGCGCGAAAACGCCGAAATTCGATTATGGTAAGACTTGAAAACTGCATCCCCGAGCATCGGAAGGATCGTTTCGTGGCGGTGTGTCGCGAGCTGTTCGACAGGGACCTCGACGAACTGTACGTAGAACGAATACGGAGCAACCTGAACGACTCGACCACGTCGGGAATCGGTCTCCTCCTCATCAGGAAGGACTACGGCACGGCGATCAGCTTCGAGTTGATCTCGGAGGAACGGGGTCCGACTCGGGTGGCAGTGACGGCGGAGTTGGACTTCGATGTGCAGCGGCGGGGGCACCGATGAAGATCGTCAACGACAATTTCACCGTCCGGTTTGATCCGGATCGAAGCACCGTTTTTCTTTCAGGCACGCTCAGACTGCAGGGACGCGACGAATACCGGGCGATCAGCAGACTACTCAACGAATCCGCCGAGACAAGCGACGGAACGCTCGTTATCGACATGCAGGATCTCGAGTTTCTCAATAGCTCGGGGATCTCGACGCTCAGCCTTTTCGTTATCGAGATGAGAAAACGCGGTAAGCCGTTGCGGATCGTCGGAAGCGCTGCGGTTTCGTGGCAGGCGAAATCGCTGCACAACTTCCAGAGACTCTATGCGGCCGCCGAAGTGAAGATCATTCGCCCAGAAGACGCATAGCGGCCCGAAGCGCGTCGCGCACACGCCGTCTTTCTTCGTCGGAAGCCGAATCCCGATCGAAATCGATCGGAGCGAGCGAAAAACGCCCGCCTCTTACCGCGATATAGGGCGTCGCTCCGGCGGTGGCCTCGGCAAGTCCGACCACCCGGTGCACTCCCACCGGGTAATGAATTCCTTTGACCCGGATATGCGAACTCTCCTCAACGCGGACGATGTCGCGAACCAACGCGTAGGTCGCGTCACTGATGTAGATCGAGTTCGGACGTGCGATTTTCTCGATGCGGGAAGCGATATTCACCTGGCCACCGATGATCGTGTAGTCCATTCTCGACTCGGATCCGAAGTTGCCGACGGTGCAGTAGCCGGTATTGATGCCGATGCGCACCGACAGCCCGCCCGGCGCGCCGGCATCGGACCAATCGCCGCTCAACCCGCGAATCGTCGCAAGCATCTCAACGGCCATGCGAACGCACTGACTCGCATGAGTGACGTCGTCGACGTATTCAGGATCGCCGAAGAAAATGACGATCGCGTCACCGATGTATTTGTCGATCGTCCCGCCGTGCGCTTCGGCGATACGAGACATCTCGGTCAGATATTCATTAAGCAGCCGCGACAGAGTTTCCGGCTCGATAATATCGGTCGTGTGGGTAAACTCGACGATGTCGGAGAAGAACATCGTCAGTTTCTTCCGCTCGTAGCGGAGCTTTGCGTCGAAGCTTCCTTTGACGATCGAATTGTAGAGCTGAGGCGAGAGATACATCTTCATCGCGGTGAGCAGCTCGTTGATTTTGCGGTTCTTCTCTTCAAGCTCGTTTTCGATCCGCGAGCTGTGGTCGACCGTGTTTTCGTACAGGATCTTCAGATCCGCAAGCTCTTCCTTCAGCTCCGCAAGCTCGCGGACCAACGTGTCGAGGTTTGGTGACCCGGTTTCCGGGCGCGGAGTGGACATCGAGTGCATTCTCCGCGACCCGACAAACACCTGTCAAGCAAAAAAAACGACGCCGTGGTAGAGTTCTACAATCAAGACCTGCCGGCGGCGAGGCGACGCGGGTGCGTTTGCTCCTTATCTCAGGACTTTCGATAGCGCGGAACAACTCGTTTACCGCGCAACTGTGCGTTCTGGCGCGCGGGCTCATCGGCGCGGGTTGCTCCTGCGCGGTGGTCGGGAAACGTGCCCGTGCCCGGACGGTCGCAGACGCGGCGTTTCCGTTAAAGGAGTGGTCGGCCGGCGTCACCGTTCGCGATCTCCCCGAGCTTTCGACGCGTGCGATCGAACCGTTTCGGGCGCGGAGCGAGGCGGACGCCGTTGTGCTCCTCGGATATCCGGATCAGTTTCCCGTTCTGAGCAATCCGGGCGCCGCCTTGGGGAAGGCGCCGCGCTTTCTTTGGGCGCAACTGTCGCGGCCGCCGACGATTCTCCCGCTCGATACCGTCGTCGTCCCGCTTACCGGACGCACCGGCCACATCGCCGAGCGATCGGGAATCAAACGGATCGCGCCGCCCATCCCGCACGCGGTCGACTGCTCGATCTTTACGCCGAAACCTCACGAGGCGCGGCTGCGCGCGCGCGACCGACTACGAATTCCCCCCACGGCGCCGGTCATCGGATACGTAGCGGTCAACCAACTGCGAAAACGTTTCGACCGGCTGATCGAGGCCTTCCGACTGATTCGCCGACACCGTCCCGACGCGCACCTTCTCCTTAAGACCGATCGCCTGCGCAGCACGGCCGGATTCGACATACCCCGCCTCGTCGCCGGCGCCGATCTGTCGGATGCGGTGACCATTGTCGCCGGCGCACGCGGTGAGGCCGAGATTGCCGCGCTGTATTCCTGCATGGATCTCTATCTGCACGCCTCCGAATGGGAAGGGTTCGGGATCCCCGCCGCAGAGGCGCTCGCCTCCGGAGTGGCACTGGCGACGCACGCGGGGCAGGGACCCGGAGAGTTTACTCCGTTCCCTGAGCTCGTTTTCGACTCCCGCCTCGTCACCGACGGGAGTGGAACCGAGCTTGCGATGATCGACCCTTCATCGGCGGCCGAGCGGGCGCTCGGTTTTTTCGCCCTGCCCGAGGAAGAGCGCCGACGAATGTCGGAAACGGCCAGACGAACGGCGTGTCGGCGGTTCGCGTTGGACGTCATCGTGTCGCGATGGATCGAGACCGTTCGAGACGCAGCCGCCGAGGCGCCGTGACCGACATGCCGAGCGCCGACGTTTCGGCGGCCCGATCTCGATCGACCGTTCCGGTACTACCCGACGAGCGCGCGTTTTTTCTCCGACAGCATCCTCACGTGTCTCTTTTCTTCCTCGACTATTTCTCGCGCCGCCGCGCGCGATTCGGCGGGCGTCACGCCGAGAATCTCGTGAAAATAGAGCAGCGTGTCCTTTTCAAAGCCGATCGCGATGTCGAGCGCGTGTGCCGGATCGGACGCGTCGCGGGCCAGCCGGATAGCCTTCTCTTCACCGCTGAAGAAACGGCCGTCGGTCGTTGCTTTGATATAGGCCCGGGTTTCTTCCCATTCGTCGGCGTCTACCGCGAGCGGCGGCGCTTGGGCGGCCAGCCTGTCGAAAAAACGGAAGTGAGCAATCTCCTCGTCGGCGAGAAACTCAAAGAGCTCGGAAAGCTCGGGCGATTCGAACGATTCGGCGACGGTTTTGTAGAAAGCATGTCCGCTTTTTTCGATCTCCTTCGCGAGCCCGAACACTTCCTCCCCCGAAAGCAGTATTCCCATCTCTCCCTCCACCTTACCGTCACTTTACACCATCGAGCGCACCGGTAAAACCGGACGGGGCCGATCGGCGTCTGCGGCTGCATCGAACAACCGCCTCTTACCCTATCGACACCTTGTGTGCGCGACCGGCTGATAATATGATCTTGAACAAGATCACCGTGCGAATAGGTGTGCACTATTCGGCTCACGTTCCGGAGAGGGCGGCTCGCGTTTCGCATCGGAATGCGGAGGAACTGCTCATATGATGAATTACCGGACCGACCGCTCGTGGGAGCGGTACGACCATTCCACTCGATATCTCGGGTGCGGGAGCAGCACGCTTTCGAAAGCCGCGACCATGCGCCACGAAGAGCCTCCGCTCATAGAGCGGGGCGAAGGATGCCGGGTCTGGGACTGCGACGGTAACGAGTATATCGATTTCGCCAACGCCCTGGGTCCGATCACACTCGGCCACGCGGTTCCGGAGATCAACGACGCGATCGCCGCGCAACTCTCCCTGGGTATCGTTTTCGGACGACCACACCCCCTCGAAGGGGAGGTCGCGGAGCTGCTCTGCGAGGCCGTCCCGTGCGCCGAGCGGGTACGGTTTCTCAAGACCGGCGGAGAGGCGATCGCCGCGTGCATCAAGATCGCGCGCCACGCGACCGGAAGGAAAAGGATCGTTCAGTCGGGGTACAACGGTTGGATCAACACGCTCAGCCGCCCGGAAGGGTTCGTTCCGGCGGGGGTGGCCGCCGCGTCTCTTTCGCGCGGGATTCCGGCCGAAATCGCCGCTCTGCACACCTCGCTTCCGTGGGCAGACGCGAACGCGTGGGAACGGGTTTTTGCGGAGTACGGAGACGAGATCGCGGCGGTGGTCGTGGCGGCGAACTACGCGGAAATCGAAAAGGGTCACGAGTTTGTTCCGGCGATCCGTCGTTTGACCGAGAGGCACGGGACGCTTCTGGTGTTCGACGAAATCGTCACCGGTTTTCGCCTCGCCCGCGCGGGGATTCAGGAATACTTCGGCGTGGTGCCTGATCTCGCGGTATTCGCCAAGGGTATGGCCAACGGCATGCCCATTTCGGCCTATCTCGGGAAAGGGGATCTCATCGACTCCTCGAAGGAACTCGGCATCAGTTCGACCTTCGGAGGCGAAACGCTCTCCCTCGCGGCGGTGAAGGCGGTTATGGCCTTTTACGAAAAACACGACGTAATCTCGCATCTCTGGGAAACCGCTTCGGCGATCTGGAACGGCGCGACGGAGCTGTTTCGGTCCGCGGGACTTGAGATCGAGCTTCGCGGCGCGCCGGTGTGCCCGATGCTGTGGTTCGGCGACGGCGTGTCGAGCGACACGTTTTTTTCCGCCGCCTGCCGCAACGGTCTGCTTCTCTATCACGTTCCCTACACGACGTTTTCGCACCGAAAGGCCGATGTAGCGGAAACACTCGATCGGCTCGCGTCGGTCGTGAGACAGATCTCATGACGGGCGGCGGCGCTCCGTATCTTTATATCGTGAATAAAGTAACGAGACGGCCTTGCGCCGGCTATCGGGGCATGGTATGATTTCGGAGAAGATCACAGATGGATAAATTTGTAGTACTCGGAGCCGGCGTGACGGGGATGACGGCGGCGAGTGAATTGTCTCGTCTCGGCGCCGATGTTTCCGTTATCGAAGAATCTAGCGTGGCCGGCGGTCACGTCGCCTCATACTGCTGCAAGGCGACCGACAGCTGCACACGGTGTGGAGTCTGCATCGCTCACACGAAACTGGCGGAATCGCTCCGGGACGAGCGCGTTCGTCTATACACCGCTTCGAAAGTGGAATCGTTCGCCTCCGGTGACGAGTCGGTGCACGTGCGAATCACTCAGCGGCAGCCGGCGATCGACTATTCGCGTTGTACCGCATGCGGCGCTTGCCTCCGCGCGTGCCCGGTCGGGTGTATCGAGACCTACGATCGGGGCGGCTTTACGCAGTACGTGATCGACTATGACCGCTGTTTGCTGCAGACCGAGGGTTCATGCGCCGCGTGTCTCGACGCGTGCGATTTCGACGCGATCTCCGCCGGCTCGCAGAAGCGACGGCACACCGTCTCCGGCGCCTCCGTGCTTATCGCCACGGGCCACTCTCCGTTCGCGGCCGAATCGAAGGCGCGCTATGGATACGGGCGGCACAAAAAAGTCATGACCGGGCTCGACGCCGAACAGGCGCTCTCGACGGCCGCTCATTTCGGCGATCCCGGCGAGGATGTCGCTTTCGTGCAATGCGTCGGGTCGAGGGATCCGGTCATCGGACGCAACTTCTGCTCGGGAGTCTGCTGCGCCTACGCGCTTCGTCTGGCCAGAATGCTCAAATATCGTAATGCGGATATGAGTGTCACCGTCTACTATATTGACCTTCAGAACTTCGACAAACATTTCACCTCGTTGCGACGCGAGATCGAGGATCTCGGCGTTTCGCTTGTTCGGGGACTCCCGTTCCGGATAGACGAAGACCCCGACGGACGGCTTTCGATGACGGTCGAAAAAGCCGACGGTGAGGCGACCGTCGTCAAGCACGACCGGGTCGTTTTGTCGATCGGTATCGACCGGAGACCCGACGCGAACGCCGTTGCCGAGCTGTTTGGTCTCGCGCGCGACGAGTACGGCTTCTACGCATCCGCCGTCCCGAGGGTCTATGTCGGCGGAACGTGCCGGGCGCCGATGAGCATCCCCGAAAGCATTTCCGCCGCGCGGGCGGTGGCCGCGGAAATGTGGAGCGCCGGATGAACGCGGCTGAGGTGAGTCGCCGCACCGGTGTGGTCCTGTGCGACTGCGGTGGAACACTCTTCGATGAAGATACCGCCGAGAGCATTCGTTCGCGCCTCGAATTCGATCAATCCGAAACGCCGGTTCTTAGTGTTCCGGCGGCGTGCACGACCGAAGGGTGCAAAGCGATTCGAGCCATGATAGAGAAGCTTCAACTCGACAGGCTCGTCGTCGCCGGTTGCTCGCCGTCGAAAAACGAGAGAACGATTCGTGCGCTCGCCTCGGAGGGTCGTATCGCCGAGGGTCATGTGGTTCCGCTAAACATCCGCGAGACGATCTTTCTCCCGCCCGACGGCCGCGGAATCGCTGGGGCCGAAAACAGGATAGTCGCGGCGACCCGGGCGATCCGTCGCGGCGTCCGCTCGGCGGCCGCAATCGAAGACATCGAAACGATAGAAGTCCCGGTCGAACAAAGCGCACTGGTAGTCGGCGACGGCGAGTGCGCCGATGTTGCGCTGTGCGAGCTGTCGCGTCTCGGAGTCCCGGCTACGCTTGTGACGAGTCGGGAAGCCGTGCCGGAAACAGTGTCGCGGCTCGATGCGGAGGTGCACACCGGCGCGCGAGTCTCGGCGGTCGACGGCTTCGTCGGTTCGTTCACGGTGTCGATCGCTTCGGCAAACGGCGGCGATCCTCACTCGGCGCCGACGGAATGCGGCGCGATTATCATCGCTCCGGATCCCTGGCACGAGGGTGCGGGGGATCTGGGGGCGGCCTGCCGATCCGAATCCGACGCAGTCGTCGGTCTCGCCGACCTTCTCGATGCGTGGGAATCGCTTCCGAGAATCCCCCGAACGAGAAGTGTCGCGATCGTTCTCGATCGGGAGATCGACGAAACCAAAGCGAGCACTGAACTCGCCTGTGAGATCGCCCTCCGGCTCCAGCGCGAATCGGTCTGCCAGGTGCATGTGTTGTGCCGCGACGTTCGCGTCGCCTCGCTCCACCTCGAAGCACTCTACGACCGGGCTCGTGACGCCGGCGTCGCATTCGTCAAATACTCGGGCAACCTTACGGTTTCGCCTGCGGGCGAAGAGGTGACGGTCGGCTGCATCGACGACGTTCTCGGCGCACGGCTCGAACTGCGCTGCGATCTCGTCGCCGTCAGCGCCTTCGGTCTTCGCCGCGAGCACCCGGAGCGAACGGGCGAGGCGGCCCGAATCGCGGCCCTTTTGAGAGTCGACCTCGACGAACTCGGATACGCACAGGGCAACAACGTCCATCTTTTTCCCGTGCAGACCAACGTGCCGGGAGTGTTCGTCGCCGGCGCCGCGAGGGGAGAGCACTATCTGCCGCAGGCGGTCGAAGACGCCAAAGCGGCGGCCGTCGAGGCCCATACGATCGTCGCGCGGCCCGTCATGCGAATCGAGAACTCGGGGGCGCGAGTCGACGAGGAAAAATGCGCGATCTGTCTGACGTGTATTCGCGTGTGCCCGCACCGGGCGATGCGCATAGATCGGGAAAAGGGCGTCGCAGAGAACCTGCCCGCGGCGTGTCGGAAATGCGGTATCTGCGCGGGCGAATGCCCGGCCGGGGCCATCACGCTCCCGGTCTACACCACGGAGTCGGTGCTCGCGCGGCTCGGATGAGAGCGAGGAGTGCAGAAGTTTCGGATGAACAACGAGAAGAGGATCGCGGTCTACTGTTGCGAAAACTCCGCCTACAAGGCCGCGGAGACGATAACCGAACCCGATATCCTGGAAGCGGTCGACTTCGTGCCGCTTCCGTGTTCGGGCAAGATCGACGCGGGATTGGTGCTGAAGACCCTCGAACGGGGATACGGCGGCGTAGTCGTGCTCGGCTGCCCGGAGGAAAACTGCACCTTTATGACCGGCAACAAACGGGCGCGCAAGCGAATCGACTCGGTTCGCGCGATCCTGCGCGAAGCGGGCCTCGACGCCGATGCGGTCCATATCGACTTCGTCTCGTCGATCGACACTCACAAAGCGGTGACGATCATCCGAGAGATGAGCGACAGGGTGCGGCGGCCGGTTGCGTAGAAGGGCCGACATCGATCCAACAAGGAGCACAGCGTGATTACGGCGGTTCAGAAACCATTCGACGAGATCTACGAAACGATCAGGGGATATGAGAAGCTTCTGATCCTCGGTTGCGGAACCTGCGTCACCGTGTGTATGGCCGGCGGCGAGAAGGAGGTCGGCGTACTCGCATCGACGGTCAGGCTCGTCAACCGGAAGAACAACGTCGACATGGAAATCTCGGAAGAGACGATCGAGCGGCAGTGCGACCGTGAGTTTTTCGACGCGGTTCGGGAGAAGGTCGCCGGCGTCGACGCGGTGCTTTCGACGGCGTGCGGCGTCGGCGTCCAGTTCTGCAGCGAAGTGTTCGAAGGCGTCCGCGTGCTTCCGGCCCTCAATACCAAATTCTACGGCGCCGCCCTCGAAGCGGGCCTCTGGTCCGAACGATGCGCCGGTTGCGGCGAGTGCGTGCTTGAAAAGTTCGGCGGCGTCTGTCCGATCGCACGGTGCTCGAAAAGTCTGCTCAACGGCCCGTGCGGAGGCTCTCAGGACGGGAAGTGCGAGGTCGACCCGGAGAGCATCGACTGCGCCTGGCAGCTGATCTACGACAGAATGAAAGCCCTCGGTCTTCTCGATCGGTTGGAGGAGAACGAACCGATAAAGGACTGGAGCTCCGGACGCGACGGCGGTCCGGGCAGAATCGTAAAGGAAGACGTACAACTATGAGCCAAGCCAAGTCAGGGAGCAATCTCGAAAGCGTGTTCGATTCCGAAAAGTTCGCCGTAACCGCGGAGCTCGGGCCGCCGAAGAGCGCGGAAATCGAGGTAATACGGAAAAAGGCCGCCTACCTCAGGGGCGTTGTCGACGCGGTGAACATAACGGACAATCAGACGGCGATAGTCCGGATGTCGTCGATCGCCGCCGGGGCGCTCGCGCTCGCCGAAGGACTCGAGCCGGTAATCCAGATAACCTGCCGCGATCGCAACCGCATCGCGATCCAGAGCGACGTGCTCGGCGCTTACGCGCTGGGACTCCGCAATATCTTGTGTTTGAGCGGTGATCATCAGACCTTCGGGAATCACGCCGGCTGTAAAAACGTCTACGACATGGACTCGATCCAGCTTATCGCCACGCTCAAAACGATGCGCGACGAGAAGCGTTTTCTGTGCGGGGACGAAATCAAGAACAGCAAAAAAGGGCCGTACGGCGAGCCGAAGGTCTTTATCGGCGCGGCCGCGAATCCGTTCGGCGACCCGTTCGAGTTTCGCGTCATTCGTCTCGCCAAGAAAGTGAACGCCGGCGCCGACTTCGTCCAGACTCAGTGCATCTACGACATGGGTCGGTTCGAAAAATGGATGGAGATGGTTCGCCGGCGCGATCTGCACAAACGCATCAAAATCATGGCGGGCGTCACGCCGCTGAAATCGGTCGGCATGGCGAAGTACATGCGCGACAGCGTGGCCGGGCTTACGGTCCCCGACTATTACATCAAGCGGCTTGCGAAAGCGGCGGAGAAGGGAGACAAGAAGGCCGTGGCCGAGGAGGGAATCGCGATCTGCGTCGAGCAGATCAAGCGGTTCATGGAAATCGAAGGAGTTGCCGGGGTGCATATCATGGCGATCGAGTGGGAACGGAGGGTTCCGGAAATCGTCGAACGCGCCGGACTTCTTCCGCGGCCCGAAGCGGCGTAATACGGAGAGGCCCCTGAATGGAACGAATCGTAGTAGACCGACACCTCGACGCCGGGTTCAAATACGAGATCGCGGAGAGGCCCGGCGGCGAAAACATCAGGAAATGCTTCGCCTGCGGGACCTGCACCGCCGGGTGCCCGGCGTTTCACGCCGACCACGAGTACAACCCGAGGCGGATTATTCGGATGATCCTTCTCGGAATGCGCGAAGAGGTGCTCGCCTCGCCGGCTATCTGGCTCTGCCATCAGTGCTATGCCTGTTCGGCGAATTGTCCGCAGGATGTCGATTTCTCGCACATCATGATGGCCATTCGCGACATCGCGGTGCGCGAAGGGCGTCACCCGAAAGACCGGCTCTCG
Source organism: Spirochaetota bacterium (assembly GCA_024275515.1). GTDB lineage: Bacteria > Spirochaetota > Spirochaetia > ARS1246 > ARS1246 > JAJRYZ01. The sequence continues at coordinate 3,154 of JAJRYZ010000094.1, read as the reverse complement.
AGAGTCGAGGAGATTACCCTGCTCGCCAACGAGTTCCGACGCGACTGCATCAAATTGCTTACCGGCGAGGACGGCATAACCGACGACGCGATCCGCGAGCGCGTCGAGAAGACGATTCGACTCGCGCGCAACGGGGAGAACGACGATGGCTGACGGCGCGTCGGCCGGGAATGTACGTGGGTCTGTTCTCGTCGTCGGCGCGGGTATCGCCGGGATTCAAGCGGCGATGGATCTTGCCGACAGCGGCTTCAAGGTACATCTCGTCGAACGGAATCCGTCGATCGGCGGTTCCATGGTCCAGCTCGACAAGACCTTTCCGACCAACGACTGCTCGATGTGTATCGTCTCGCCTAAACTCGTCGAGGCGAGCAGGCACAACAATATCGAGCTCCATACCTATACCGAGATCGAAAGCTTCTCCGGGTCGCCGGGCGCGTTCGAGGTGACTCTTCGCGAAAAGGCGCGTTCGGTCGACGCCGAGAAGTGTACCGGCTGCGGCAACTGTGTTGCGGCCTGCCCGGTCCGACAGGTCGTCAGAGTCCAGGACGTCTACCAGCAGGAGCCGAGCGAAGAGCTCCGCGAAACCGACGAGATCGTCGATTCCTGCGGCGCCGAGCGCGAAGCGCTTATCCACATTCTTCAGAAGACAAACGAGCATTTCGGGTACCTGCCCGAGGCGGCGCTCCGCAGGATCGCGATGAGACTGGATATCTCCTACTCGGAGGTTTACGGAACCGCGAGCTTCTACAAGGCCTTCAGCCTCGAACCCAAGGGTGATCACACTATCCAGGTGTGTATGGGGACCGCGTGTCACGTACGGGGCGCCGGCGTCGTACTCGAAGAGTTCGAAAAACGGCTCGGAGTCGAAGCCGGCGGAACGACCGATGACCGCACGTTTACCCTCGAAACGGTAAACTGCCTGGGAGCATGCGCGCTGGGACCGATCGTCGTGGTCGACGGCGAGTATCACGGCAATATGGCGATGGGAAAGGTCTCGAAGTTGATCGACGTCTACGCGAAAAAGGGGACCTCAAGATGAAATGCGGCTCTCCATCGGCCCTCGCGACTTACCGCGAATCACTTCTTTCGGCGCGAAACGGAGGCAAAACGCGGATCATCATCAGCACCAACGCCACGTGCTGTATTCTTCAGGGCAGCCGGGAAGTCACGCAGCGATTCGAAGAAGAGATCGAAAGTCGCGGACTCGCGGATTCGATAGAGCTAAAGCGAACCGGGTGCCTCGGTTTCTGCGAGATCGAGCCGATGGTGATTCTCCCCGACGCGGATATCCTCTATCAAAAAGTGCGCCCGTCGGACGTGGCGGAGATCGTCGAGCGGAGCATTCTTTCCGACGGAGTGATCGACCGGTTGCTCTTTCGTGATCCGGTCGCCAAAAGCCGGATGCGAAGTCGCGGCGAGATGACGTTCTATCAAAAGCAGATGCGCCTTATTCTCGGCACGAACGAAAGAATCGAACCGACGAGCATCAACGACTATGTCGCGATCGGCGGCTATCAGGCCGCCGCGGAAGCTCTGTCGGAGAAGACGCCTGAACAGATCATCGACGAGATCGAACGCGCGGGGCTTCGCGGGAGGGGCGGCGGCGGGTTCCCGACCGCCAGAAAGTGGCGGAGCTGCCGCAAGGCGGAGAGCCCCGACGGAATCCGGTACGTCATGTGCAACGCCGACGAGGGCGATCCGGGCGCCTATATGGATCGATCGGTGCTCGAAGGGAATCCGCATTCGGTGATCGAGGGCATGATCATCGGTTCGTTCGCGATCGGAGCGCACGAAGGATACGTATACGTACGCGCCGAGTATCCTCTTGCGGTCGAACACCTGCGAAAGGCGCTGGACGACGCTCGATCGTTCGGATTCCTGGGGGACGATATCTTCGGGACCGGCCATTCCTTTCACATTAAGGTCGTGCAAGGGGCGGGCGCTTTCGTGTGCGGCGAGTCGACCGCGCTTATGGCCTCGATCGAAGGACGGGTCGGGCGACCGCGCGCGAAGTATGTACACACCGTGGAAAAAGGACTCAGAGACAAGCCCTCGACGTTGAACAATGTCGAGACGTGGGCCAACGTCACGCGAATCCTCCAGATGGGCGCCGATGAGTACGCGGCGATCGGAACCGAAGGAAGCAAAGGTACAAAGATCTTCTCGCTCGTGGGGAAGATCAACAACACCGGGCTGGTTGAAGTCCCGATGGGCATTACGCTCCGCGAAATCATATTCGACATCGGAGGCGGGATTCCCAAGGGCAAAGCGTTCAAGGCGGTTCAAACCGGAGGTCCTTCGGGCGGATGCATTCCCGAGGAAATGCTCGACCTTCCGGTCGACTTCGACGAACTGACCAACGTGGGATCGATGATGGGCTCCGGCGGGATGATCGTTATGGACGAAGACACCTGCATGGTCGACGTCGCGAGGTATTTTACCGGGTTTCTGAAAGGGGAATCGTGCGGGAAATGCGTGCCGTGCCGGGAAGGCGTTGCGCGGATGTCGCAGATTCTCGAGCGTATCTGCTCCGGGACGGGAACACCGGAAGATCTTGAGACGATTGCCGAACTTGCCGAGTATCTCGCCGATTCGGCGTTGTGCGCGCTCGGGTCGACTGCGGCCAATCCCGTTCTTACGACGCTCAAGTATTTCAAACACGAATACGAGGAACATATCAACGAGCGCTACTGCCGCTCGGGCGTGTGCAAAGAGCTGTTCCGATTCGAGATCGAGTCGGACCCGTGCACCGGATGCGGAGCGTGCCGGAAGAAATGTCCCGTGGGAGCAATCGCGGGCGAGAGGAAGGAACCCCACGTGATCGATCAGGATGCGTGCATCAAGTGCGGCGAGTGCTACGCCGTCTGCCGGTTCGACGCCATTCGCAAGGCGCGCGTAAGAGAGGTGGTGGCATGAGCGGACACCCGTCGGTCCACGAACGGTTTGCCGTTACGCTCAACGGCAGGGAAGTCGAAGCGCAACAAGGTCAAACGATCCTCGAGGTGGCGAAGCAAAACGGCGTTGTTATTCCGACCCTGTGTCACCACGATTCGCTCGAAGCGCTCGGCGGATGCCGGCTGTGCATCGTTGAGGCGCACATGGGAAGCCGCACCAAGATGGTCACCGCGTGCAACTACGAGGTCTGGGACGGGCT
>JAJRYZ010000093.1 GCA_024275515.1 Spirochaetota bacterium | reverse complement strand
GGTAGGCGTCGGCGATCTCGTCGTTCGGTCCTCGCTCTTCGGAGGTATCGAGAAGCCTCAAGATTTCCCCTATGTTGATCTCTTCCGGACACGGCAGGCAATGATTGCAGTAGAGGCAGCTGCCCATCGCGGCGTCGAAAAGCGTTGCGGCCATTTCGTCGGCCGCCGGACGGTCGACCGGTCGTTCGATCCCCTCGATCGCTTCTTCGAGTTGTTCGACGTTTTTCACCCCGGGAAGAACGCACGAGACACGCGGGTCGAGGAGCGGGTATCCGACGAGCCGCGCCGGTGGAACCGGAATCCGGTCGGCGTACCGGAACAGGCGTCCTCCGCCGAACGGTTTCATCGCGACGAACCCGGCGCCGTGCGCTTCGCACGTCCCAAGGAGTTCGTCGACGGGAAACGGGTCGCGCAGAATCCCGTGGGGGAACATGATTACATCGAAACAGTCCAATTCCGCGGCCCGAAGCGCGATTCGCTGATTGTGAATGCTCATCCCGATCCATTTCGCCTTTCCCTGTCCGCGGAGCTTGGTCGCGAGATCGTAGAGACCTCCCGGTCCCATGATCCGCTCGAAGTCGTCGTCTCGATCGACGAACTGAATCATCAGCACGTCGATGTAGTCGGTGTCGAGCTTAATGAGAAGATCTTCGAAAAGCTCTTCGCATTCCGCGACGTTTCGGGTTCTTCTGTACTGCCCCTTTGTTTCGGCGCAGCCGATGTGTCCCGCGACGATGCATCGATGTCGTATGCCGCCGAGCGCCCTGCCCATGTTCTCCCGGTAGTCTCGAAAGGCAAAGAGCACATCAAAGTAGTTGATTCCCGCTTCCACCGCGCGGTGAAGCACGTCGACGCACGTCCGCGCATCCATGCCGTTCAGATACTCGGTACCCAGACCAAGGGCGCCGATTTCGATTCCGGTTCTTCCGAGCGTTCTTTTTTCCATGACAATAAGTGTAACACGACGCAAAGCACCGCAATAGCGAATTCAAGAATCGGAGACGTTCTCATTTCCGCCGGCTGCGGCTTCGGACGAGACGCGGGCTTACCTTACCCGCTCCCCGTGAAATCGCAGGCACGATCCTCCGTGAAGGGCGGTCTCGATCACCCGTCGGCCGTCGTGTCTGACGACGGCAAGAAGCGCGTCGGTCTCGACCGTTCCATCTTCGAGAACGAGCGCATCGTCCGACGCGGGGTCGCGTAACAGTATGAGATCGGTGAACCCGCGCGCGGCATCGACTTCGAGCGCGGCGCCGCAGCACCCGGCGCAGGTGAGTCTGCGAACCGACGTGAGGACGGGATTATCCTCGAACGGCTCGATGATCGAAAGAAAAGAACTTTCGGGACCCTTCCGTCGGATCATCAGCGTCGGTATCCACACTTCGCGGACCCCCGGGTCGGGATAGTCGGTCCGCAGGCGCATAATATCGACCCATGATTCACAGAGACTCACGCGAACGTCGTCGGTGAGAGAGTGATACCTCAGGTGAATGTCGCGGTCCTGTTCAAGTACCCCGTAGATGTCGTGCACGGCGAAGTCTGCGAACCACCTCGTCGGCGGATCGGAGTCGGTCCGAAAATCACGCATGAAGGTATCGTGACCGTATTCGCCGCCCGGCGTCGGCCGCAACGTCGGCGCCGACAGCTCGGCGACCGAGCTGCGAAAGAACATCGTGTGGTCGACGCCTCCCGTGACGCGGAACAGATCGACGCAATAACTCTCGGCTTCGTCGATATCGACGAGAGCGCAGATTCGTTCATACCTGTCGGCCGCCGCGTACTCTTTCGCATCGGCGCGGACCGACTGGACGAACGTTCCTTCTCCGTACAGCTTCGCTGCGCCGTATCGGGGATATCGCAGAAACGAACCTTTGGGGAGGTTCGTGTGGTCCTTTCCATCTATGACGACCACGTTGTGGGACGGCGGACGGCGATACCAGAAAAAACGCTTCGACGACCAGCCTCCCCGGTGGACCGGAGGATAGCCGAAATCGGGCATGAGATTGAGCCCTTTCGCGAAGAGCCCGATATTCAACGCGTCTTGGTGAGCGTGGTTCGCTCCCGAGTCGTAGTTGATGCAAAGCAGGCGCCGATCCCGCCCGGCGCCCGAGTAGAGCAGAGCGAGACGCCATTCGGGAAAGTTCTCGGTCGTCTGATTCAGTTCGACCCCGTGCGCTTCGATAATGCGCCTCAAGCGGTTTCGATACGTTTCGGGGTCGGAAACGTAGAGATCGTTTTCGAAACATCCGGCGGCGGTGTATCCGTTTGTGATATAGAGAGCCTGCGCGAAAGCGGGGTCGTCGAACACTTCGGAGAGCGTGAGAGTAAACCATTCCATCGACCGAAGATAGGGAAGTCCCTGGACCCGGGCGCGAAGCGTGGCGGCGTAGACGGGCGTCGGTGCGCCGAAAGTCCCGTCGTCCCCCACTCCCGGGTAGTAGCGACCCCGGTACCAGGTGTCGATGTGAAACCGATAGGTGCGGCGGAGAACCGGATATCGCTCGAACATTGCCGCGAGAAATCCGTCTTCGATATTTCCGAAAAGCAGAAGCAGATCGGCCAGCCTGCGGGGCCCGATCGAGGCATAGCCGCCGATTCCCTTTTCCCCGACCAGCCCGTCGACCGCGGTGCAGAGCTTTATGACGTTTTCAACGCGACCATGAATCTCCTGCGAACTCTCCGGCCAGAACAGGACCGATTCGACGACGATCTGCGTCAAGTCGGTCTCCGGCGGGTTTGCCTCATATTTGTGTCTGTTGTCGAGCGAGTCTTGGAGGATGTCGCGCTCGATGGATGAGCAAAGCTCGCAACAGCGCCGTCCGAAATACTCTTCGAGCATCGAATCGTCCTGAAGGACCTCGAAGATCATGTCGTAGGCGATCGCCATCGATCGAATATCGTGATTCGACTGCGCCCAGTAGGTGACGTACCCGTTCGAACGCTGTTCCTGCTCGTACATGACGCCTTGCTTCATAAAATCGAACCGGGGAAAGAACCGCGAGATACGGTACAGCATAACCGCGGCACGACGCGCATAGTCCGGGTCGGCCGAAAGCAGATGGGCGAACGACAACGCATCGATTCCGTCGATGATGAGCTGCTCCCATTGCCCGTAGATGAGATAGGCGGCGATGAACAGACGTCGCTCGCCGTCCTCTCCCATCGAACCGCTTCCGTCGTCGACACCGTCGCACCCGCCGTGCGGATTGACCAGGAGCGAACGATCGGCGCGCGCGTCGTCGAACACGAACTTCTCGTCGAGCCCCGACCGGTAGAACGCCGCGAAGTCGTTCTTCGGGAAAAGATCCGAACAATGCGGACATTTCACCTTCCACGGATCGCTGAACGGGTTGATGATCCAGTCGTACATGGGGACGCTCCGACGACACGACGGGCAATCGCCGTAGGAGAGCACGAACCACGACCGCTTGAGCGTCGGCGGAAAGACGAAGCTGCAAAGCTCGTCGAAGGATCGCTCTTTCCACCACGCCGCCCGGTCGATGTAACCTCGAGCCACGCGTCGATTGGCTCGAATCGCTTCCCGGACCGCCTGCGGAAAGAACGTCGGCGCTTTTTTCACCGTCGAGGATACCTCCCGGTCGCTTCATTCGCTCGCCGTGTTCGCTCTTCCGTTGGACGGGAGCGCGCCTCGCGACTCATACGTATCCCTATCACGGCCGGTTGCGTCCCGCAAGCCGGCTCCCGAGCGAAAAATGTCTTCAAGCGGGCGATCCCACGTCGTAATCTCCGGGGCGTATCCGCTCGTACCCCGCGGCGCGTCCGGGCGCGCGGTCTCATGTCCCCCGCCGCGTGACGGACCCCGCGTTCCTCGCTATAGTTGACGGTGAGGTGAAGGTGGTACGCACGAATCGAAAAAGAGATACGTACTACCTAACCCGTCGGAAAGTCGTGAATACGGCCTCGAACGCTGCTGTTTTCTCGAAGGCGTCGACCGTCCCTTTTCGCGTCGGCCGAGAGGATCGCTTTCGGGCACGTGACCGGGGATGATTGAACACATGCTTGCACGGCGCGCAGCCGGATATGGGAGTTGGAATAGATATGGTAAAGATTGGGAGAAACGACATCTGTCCGTGCGGAAGCGGCAAGAAGTACAAACACTGCTGCTACCTGGACGACGCGAAGAATGCGAAACTGCTTCGTGCGGCCGCAAGAGCTCGGCGGCCGGAAGACGTCCAAAAGATTCTTAACGAAGTTCCTCGGGCCTTCAGATTGGAGGTGCGCCTCGAGTCTATGGGACCGAAGCGCATCGATTCGCTGGTTTCGCGAACATTCGACATCGAAGCGACCGATTCATTGTACGATCTGCATAGGGAAATCCAACGCGGGTTCGGTTGGGATGATGATCATATGTTCTCGTTTTTCTTGAGTGGAAAGATATGGGATCAAGAAAGCGAATACTCGGCGAATCCGTTGGGAGAACATGTGCCGTCGTTATTCGGTAATCCCAGCAAACCGGCCGGTGAAACCGAAATAGGAGATCTTTCACTACGAAAGGGGAGCGTGTTCAGGTATTTATTCGACTACGGAGACGAGCTTGTGCACAAAATAACGGTGCTGGATATCTTTGAAATAGAGGATTCCAAGGCGCCTTATCCGAGACTGGTGGAAAGTGTCGGAGAAGCCCCGTCCCAATACGAGTGGTAGCCGAACGGCGGAGGCGCCGGAGCGAAGCGACGTGCAAGCGCCGTGACGGTAGCCATGTCTGCTCGGACGGACCGAAGGTTATGTGGATCTCGTTGGTTTTTGGCTTGCCGAGTCTATTTTTTGAGCGCTTTGTCTACGGTCTTTTTGATTCGATCTGAAAGGGACTTGCGATCAGCATCAGTGAAATAGCCGGGAACCGAGTTTCGACGCAGTTGTTCGATAAGATTATCGTCAACGCCATGCCGTTTGTCGTTACGGATCCCCCCTCTGTAATTAGCTTTCATCGGCAGTCCCTCCTCGGAAATAGTTTGCGAAAAAATGGTAGTTCAAATCTTTGTCGAAGTAGTGTTTTCTCTTGATCCACACAAACCCATCACCCTTGCTTATGAGAGCAACATCGATAGGACCACCAACTGTCTCTGTGAATGATGATATGTGCCGTTTCATGGATGTCAAGTTGACAAGCGATTCTGCCATACTGGCGAGCTCAACCTTGGGCAGTGCTCCGACTATAGACAAGACTGGATTTACGAAATGCCTCCACCGAGCAGAGGTCAAGGTCTCGGCAAGCGTTTTCATCACTCTTTCGACGACATTTGCGACCACGGTAGCTTGTGTCTCATCGTCGGCGTCCTCATCCGTTGAATAGATCAGCGACCGTGCCGTCGCCTCAATGGCGGTGTACACCGCGTCGTCTACAGTGCGTTGGTATGAGGGATCAACTTCTTCCATAAACATCGTGACCATCTCTGACTGTGCGAACGGCACGATCGCTGCAGTGTTTTCGGGATCGATTCTCGATTCTTTTGTCTTGCTTTGTATGAACCGCAGCCTTCCGCCCAAGTTGCCGTAGATCTCAAAAGACGTCACAGCCGGACAACGGAATGTCTTAATTGTCGTCTCCCACGGAATGTCAAGCATCTCCGAAGCACCGTAAATCATGACACCAACGGGATGGAACTTGGAGAGAGCGAAGATCTTGTTCGCGGAGGGGAATACCTTGACGCCGCCATCGACGGAAACCGTAACCGCACTATCCGCAGCCAAGGCAACGCCGGTTTTGTTCAAGATCGCTATTTCTGCCGTCACGTCCTTTTCCTCCTAACAATGTATCGCGCAATCTTGCCCCCGTCTGTTCGAAATCTGGCAACGCAGATTTCGAAACGGAGTCCGAAGTGGCCGAAAGCTCTTCAGTTTCGCAACCATTCGACGGTTCTTCCGACTAATCATCAGGAAATGTCGAATCGGCCGATGCAGCAAGCGACCATATTTCGAACTTCAGGGAAAGAGGTGGTTAGTGGCCCGAATCCTGTGGAAACCACCATATGGAACGAGGTTCAGGATGTTGAGGCGCTACCGCCGGCGTCCGGACGCCGCAATCCACAGGATTCGGGTCAGTACGAAAGAGGTACATGGCTCTTGTGTGCAGGTCGATCCCGCCATTGAATCGATGTTGATGCGTGTAGAAGCGCATTAGGCTTTCTGTTTCCTCTCTTTTGGGGGGAGATATCCATGATGCGGTTGATTGTACCGCACCTCCCAAGGCGGAGAGCTTAATAGTATCAAATCGCTGTTTCGTTCCGCGCTCGAATGAAAACTCGGCGCGAGCGTGGTATTATGCGCGATCCTGGTCTCGCAAAATGGCGGAGGCGAGCTACGAAAGAAATACCGGTATCGTGCAACAAGGACTGCGGCGGCGGATGCGCGCTTATCGCGCGCGTCGAAGGGGGGCGGATTACCCGCGTTTTCGACAACCCCCGTCGCCCGCGGGACATGCGCGGCTGCGTGCGGGGATATCGGGCCCACGAGGCGGTATACGGCCCGGAAAGAATAACCGAGCCGTTGATCCGGAACGGCCCGCGGAGTTCGGGGCGGTTTCGTCGGGCCGGGTGGGAGGAGGCTCTCGATCTGGTCGCCGAGCGGATCGAGCGGATCTGTCGGACTTTCGGTTCCCACGCGGTGCTCGGGTTCGCCGGGTCGGGGTCATGCCGGGGGGCCGTGCACAACACGGCGATCCTGACGCATCGGTTCCTCTCATGCCTGGGACCGGACGGGTATACCGGTACGAAAGGGTCGTATAGTTCGGCGGCGCAGAGCTTCGTGCTGCCCTACCTCTTCGGGCGCCCAGACGTCGGAATCGATCCGCTTACTCTTTTGCGGTCGCGGCTGATTCTTCTGTGGGGCGCCAACATCGTCGACACGCGCTTCGGAGCGGACCTCGAAACCGTGGTCGGGCGCGCGCGTTCACGAGGTGTTCCCGTGATCGCCGTCGATCCTCGGCGGTCTCGAACCGTCGAGCGTCTCGCCGACGAGTGGATCCCGATTCGACCGGGCGCCGACGCGGCGCTCATGAGCGCGATGCTCCACACCATGGTAAACGAGGATCTCGTCGACCGCGACTATCTCGAGCGACATACCACCGGCTTCGAGATGCTCGAATCTCAGTTGCTCGGCGCTCGCGACACCGGGGCGGCTACGCCCGAATGGGCCGCGTCGATCACCGGGGTGAGCGCCGAATCGATTCGCAGCCTTGCGCGACGTTACGCTTCGACAAAGCCGACCGCGCTTATCACCGGGTTGTCGATCCAGCGGACCGTCGGCGGCGAGGAGGCGGTACGCCTCGCCGTCGCGCTGCAGGCGGCGACGGGGAATATCGGCGTTCCCGGCGGATCTCCGGGCTGCAACGTCTGGGGTCGGTTGCCCGGGCCGCGGTTCGGTCGTATTCCGGCCAATCCCGTCGGCAACACGGCCGCCGGGAGATCGGTCCCCGTCTATCGGTGGCCCGACGCGATTCTCGGGAACGAATCGCCGACTTCCCCCCCGATACGCGCGGTCTACGCGGTCGGCGCCAACTATCTGTGCACCGGAAGCGATATTACGAAGAACAGACGGGCTTTCGACGCGCTCGATTTTTCCGTGTGTCACGACTACTTCCTGACGCCGACCGCGCGCCGGTGCGACGTCGTGCTTCCGGCAACGACGTTTCTCGAACGCGACGACGTCGTCTTCCCCGCCGGAAACTACCTCTTCTATTCGGCGCGCGCGGTCGACCCTCCGGGCGCGGCCCGCGACGATTACGACATTTTCGCCGAGCTGGCCGGCAGGTTGGGTTTTCACGACCGATTCACCGAGGGACGAAGTTCTTCGGACTGGCTCGACTTTCTGCTTAAAGACTCTGAAGTCGGGGACATCGAGGAGTTTATCGCCTGCGGAGTCTACGACGGCGGCGATCATGAGCGGATCGGACTATCGTCGTTTTTCGCCGATCCGACCGGCTCCCCGCTTCCCACGCCGTCGGGAAAGATCGAGCTCGCCTCCGCGCGATACGCTTCGGCCGGAGGTCCCGAGGCGCCGGTCTATCGCGGCGTGCTTCCCGACCGGGCGTATCCGCTTATGCTTGTTTCACCGCACGCGAGGTACCGGATCAACTCGCAGAATGCGACCGTCGAATGGGCGGTTCGACGGGAACCGCAACGGCTGGTCATTCATCCCGACGACGCGGCGGCGAGACGGGTGCGGCACGGCGCGTTGGTCGTCGTCGAAAGCGAGATCGGGGCGGTGAGCGTCGAGGCCGAGGTGACCGACGGGATCATGCCCGGAGTCGTGTGTTTGCCGGCAGGGATGTGGCCCGCCGCCGAGCCGGACGGCGACGACGCGCGGGCGGACCGGTCGGGGGCGCCGAATTATCTCACCTCGACCGAGCCGACCATGCCCAGCCGCGGGGCGCGAACGCACACCGTTTTCGTCGACGTGCGGCCGGCCGAATAAGGTGAGTCGCCGGGCGCCGCCTGCCGCGAGTGAGATTTGTCGCTGCGCCTCGCGAACACTATACTTTGTCGCCGGCCGTATTGCCGCTACGCGAGCGTCGTGGGGTAAACCGCGCGACGTGGAGTGATCTGTTGTGAAACGGTTCCCCGGACCTGTAAAACGATCGGTCGCCGTAAGAAGCAGGCCGGTGATTCCGACGACCATTCTGACGCTTTTCCTCGCGGTTCTGATTCCGTCGCCGGGTGCCGCGCAGATCTTCGCTCCCGATCGACTCGAGAAAGTCACCCTTCAGTTGAAATGGAGGCACGGATTTCAGTTCGCCGGGTACTACGCCGCCCGAGAGAAAGGTTACTACCGCGAAGAGGGGCTCGACGTCGCGATTGAGGAGTCAACTTCCGAACGTCTGGCGATAGACGTTGTTCTGGCGGGAGAGGCGCAATACGGGGTCTGGGGAAGCGAGCTGTTGAATCAACGCGTCGCGGGAGAACCTCTTGTCATCCTGGCGGTCATCTTCCAGCATTCGCCGTACGTCATCCTGAGTCGCGGCGACAAAAACATCCGCACGCCCTCGGACCTGATCGGGCGCAAGGTCATGTCCGAGGCCGCGAGGGAAACCGGAGTGCTGCTACGAGCCGTGCTGATACGCGAGGGACTGTCACCCGACGACGTCGAAATGGTGCCGGCCACCTGGAACATCG
>JAJRYZ010000092.1 GCA_024275515.1 Spirochaetota bacterium | reverse complement strand
GAAATGTGACCCTGGGAACGCCGGACGCTGCGCCGTTTCTGACGTTTAGCCGGAGGAACCGCCGAATCGCCACGAAAACGGCGTCTTTTCGGTTGCTATGGGCGGCAATTCGAAATCTGGCGCGCCAGATTTCGAATTGCTCACATCGGACGCTCTGTATTGACAATGTCGGTGAGCTTTGGTATGTTCGGCGTCCGTGCTCGCCGGCGAAGCGGCCGGATCGTGACCGGGAGATAGGAGAAAGAGGAAACAGATTATATGCCGACGATCAATCAACTCGTGCGCAAAGGGCGAAAGCGCATCAAAAAGGGGACGAAGGCGCCGGCGCTTGAGTCGTGTCCGCAGAAGCGCGGTGTGTGCACCCGCGTCGTTACGATGACGCCCAAAAAACCTAATTCGGCGCTTCGGAAAATCGCCCGGGTGCGACTGTCTCATGGAACGGAAGTCAACGCCTACATCCCGGGAATAGGGCATAATTTGCAGGAACACTCGGTCGTTCTCGTTCGTGGCGGGCGCGTCAAGGATCTGCCCGGCGTCAGATATCATATTATTCGCGGCGCCAAAGACACTCTGGGTGTGGAAGATCGGAAGAAAGGTCGTTCCAAGTACGGTACCAAGAAGCCGAAGGCGTAGAGGGCTCGAGCATGGGAAGAAGAAAGGTCGCTCCAAAACGAAGCATAAACCCCGACCCGAAGTATCATAGCGCGGTCGTTGAGAAGTTTGTTGCGAGGATGATGTTGTCGGGGAAAAAGTCGGTCGCTCGGGCGATTATCTACGATAGCCTGAACGTTCTTCAGAAAAAGACCAACGAGCAGCCGCTCGACGTTTTTCTCAAAGCACTCGATAATGTTAAACCGATGGTGGAGGTCAAATCGAGACGGGTCGGCGGTTCCACTTATCAGGTGCCGGTGGAAATCAGCGACAAGCGGCGAGAGGCGCTCGCGATGCGTTGGATAATTCAGGCGGCGCGCGCGCGAAGCGGGTCGGCGATGTCCGTGCGGCTGAGTAATGAGTTGCTCGACGCCTACAATTCGACCGGGACCGCCTTCAAAAAGAAGGAAGATACACACCGAATGGCGGAGGCAAACAAAGCGTTTTCCCACTACCGCTGGTAGTTCGGGCACGACGGGCACGAAAATCAAAAAAAGCACTTGTTCTATCGGCGCGGTTCTTGGTATTATCTTCGGGCGCTGTAAGAAAGTGCGTGTAGCCAAACCGGTCATCAGGGTTGTGCCGATAAACGAGCAGGTGGTCGTTGACCGCGGTTTCCTGTCGGGTATGGCGGAACTGCTCGATGAACTCTTGACGGATGATCAGGTGGCGGAACAGCATGAAGACTCGTGTGGTGTGCAGTCTGTTCCAAGCCCGCCTGTTTTCGTCAAAAGCCGTTTCTTACATCCGGTTTCGCTCAATACCAACGGGTAGACGAGGTCCACGCGTCGCGGTCGACACGCGCGGCCGGGGCTCGGCGACCGTCGGGAATGAAATACGTGTGAAGGCAATCGGTTTAGCTTTTTAAGGAGGAAGCCATGGCAAAAGAGAAGTTTGAAAGGTCCAAACCGCACGTCAACGTAGGAACGATCGGACACGTTGACCACGGGAAAACGACTCTTACCGCTGCGATTACCATGCAGTGCGCGAAGAAGTTCGGCGACAAGGTCATGAAGTATGACGATATCGACAATGCGCCCGAAGAAAAGGCGCGAGGTATCACGATCAATACGCGGCACGTGGAGTATCAGACCGATAATCGTCACTACGCGCATGTCGACTGCCCCGGCCACGCCGATTACATCAAGAACATGATCACCGGCGCCGCGCAGATGGACGGCGCGATACTGGTCGTATCGGCGCCGGATTCGGTCATGCCGCAGACCCGCGAGCATATTCTCCTCGCTCGTCAGGTGGGCGTCCCGGCGATGTGTGTTTTTCTGAACAAAACCGACCAGGTCGACGACGAAGAACTGATCGAGCTTGTCGAAGAGGAAGTTCGCGAAGTTCTCAACGAGTACGAGTTCCCCGGGGACGAGATACCTATCATCAAAGGGTCGGCCTTCGAAGCGATGGAGCATCCCGACGACGAAGAGAAGACGGCGCCTATTTTCGAGCTTCTCAAAGTCATGGACGAGTATTTCCCGGTTCCCGAACGCGCGATCGATCAACCGTTTCTTATGCCGATTGAAGACATCTTTTCAATTCAGGGTCGCGGCACCGTTGTAACCGGACGTATCGACCGCGGCGTCGTCAAGGTCGGAGACGAGGTGGAAATCGTCGGTATCCGCGAAACGCAAAAGACCGTGTGCACCGGCGTCGAAATGTTCAACAAGATTCTCGACCGCGGCGAAGCCGGCGACAATATCGGCGCGCTGCTTCGGGGAACCGAAAAAAACGAAGTTGAGCGTGGGCAGGTGCTTGCGCAACCGGGGACGATCACCCCGCATCGCAAATTCAAAGGAACGATCTACTGCCTGACCAAGGAAGAGGGCGGTCGTCACAACCCCTTCTTTACGGGGTACCGGCCGCAGTTCTATTTCAGGACGACCGACATCACCGGTACGATCGAGCTGCCGGAGGATAAGCAGATGGTCATGCCGGGCGACAATACGGAGATCAACGTCGAGTTGATCCACCCGATCGCGATGGAGAAAGGTCTTCGATTCGCCATACGCGAAGGAGGTCGTACCGTTGCAAGCGGCCAGGTCATAGAGATCATTGAGTAGCAGAAGCGTGAGTCCCGTTGGACGGTGGTCGACGGGACTCACTTTTTCAGGGAGAAATCATGGCCAGTGACAGAATACGAGTACGTTTGAGAGGCTTTGATGTGGAGCTTATCGATCAGAGCTCGAAGGCGATCGTACAGACGGTGTCGAAAGCCGGCGCCAAGGTGGCGGGACCGATTCCGCTTCCGACTCGCATCAACAAGTACACTGTGCTCAGGTCTCCGCATGTGAACAAGAAATCGAGAGAGCAGTTCGAGATGCGAACGCACAAGCGTCTGATCGACATTCTCGATCCGACATCCGACGTCATGGATGCGCTCATGCGGTTGGAACTGCCCGCCGGTGTAGACGTCGAGATTAAGCAGTAACGTCGTCGACGTATTCCGCAACCCTCCGGTTTCTCTCGAACGTTATGCTGCAAACGTCGTGTTAGGCGGGTCGTGGGCATGCGGACCGGACCCGGGTGCATCGGCGAAACGGGAGCGAAGGATGATTGGGCTCATAGGAAAGAAAATCGGTATGACCCAGGTTTTTGACGACCGGGGTGTCTTGACGCCCGTTACGGTGATCAAGGTCGAGGACAACGTGGTTGTCGGTGCGCGCACACCCGAACGCGACGGTTACAGCGCCTGCGTTCTTGGTTCGTTCGACATGAAGGCACAGCGAGTTTCCATGCCGTACGCGGGACAATTTCCGGGTAACATCGGCGCCAAACAGCGTGTGGTGGAGTTCCGAGATTTCGATCGGGAATACGAAGTAGGCGGAACTTTCGGCGTGGATCTGTTTTCCGACTTCTCGTATGTCGATGTAGTCGGCACCTCCAAAGGCAAGGGATATCAGGGTGTCATGAAGCGTCACGGCTTCGGCGGCGGGCGAAAAAGTCACGGGTCCAAGTTTCATCGGGCGCCCGGTTCGACCGGTATGGCGGCGTGGCCGTCGAAGGTGCATAAGGGAACGAAGATGCCGGGACGTATGGGCGGCGCACGGTCGACCGTTCAGAACCTGAAGGTCGTCGATATCGATACGGATAACGGTCTGCTGCTTGTCGGCGGGGCGGTGCCCGGACCTCGAAACGGCGTCGTCGTTGTGCAGGCGGCGAAAAAGAAATACTAACGTGCCGTGGCGACGACCCACATGGCGCGGGCAGGTGATTGATAGATGAAGGCGAAAGTGTATTCGATTGACGGAAAGGAAGTCCGCGAGATTGAACTTTCAGATGAAGTGTTCGGCTCGAAAGTATCCGAAGGCGCTATCTATTACGCGGTCACGAACGAGCTGGCCAACAAGCGCGTCGGAACCGCGTCCACGAAAACGCGCGGACGAATCAAAGGCAGCACCGCGAAACCGTGGCCTCAAAAGGGAACCGGACGCGCTCGCGCGGGCGATCGAAAATCACCCGTCTGGGTCGGCGGCGGCGTAGTCTTCGGACCGCAACCGCGCGACTACTCGTACAGGATCCCCAAGAAAATGAAGCGTGTCGCGTATCGGTCGATCCTCAGCATGAAGGCGAAGAGCGATCAGCTGAAGGTCGTGGAAGATTTCTCGGTCGAGTCCGGAAAGACACGCGACCTGGTACGGATTCTGAGCAATTTCGTCGACTCCGACCGGACGGTCATCGTAATGAAGGACGACGATCCGATGCTCAAGCGGGCGGGCCGGAATATCCCGTGGCTCCATTTTCAGAGTTTCAACCGGCTCAGCGCGCACGATCTGTACTACGGCAGATGCGTGTTGGTGCTGGAAACCGCCGCGAATAGGTTGGGCGAGTTCTACGGGAGGAAGTGATGAGTATGGATGCCGATACGGTGATCATCGAACCGGTCCTGACCGAAAAGACCAACATAATGCGCGAGGCCGAGGAGCGGAAGTACGTATTCAAAGTGCACCCGAAGGCGAACAAGATGCAGATTATGAGAGCTGTTCATGAGCTCTTCTCCGTCAACCCCGTTTCGTGTCGCGTGCTCAA
This sequence comes from Spirochaetota bacterium, assembly GCA_024275515.1. Taxonomy (GTDB): domain Bacteria; phylum Spirochaetota; class Spirochaetia; order ARS1246; family ARS1246; genus JAJRYZ01. The sequence goes on along the minus strand of JAJRYZ010000092.1, from coordinate 7,373 downwards.
CGTCAAGGCGAAACCTCGATCGGCGAGGACGCGATCCGGGTTTCGCGTCGGCCATACGGGCACGTGGAAGAAAGCGATCGTCACTCTCGCGCATGGCGAGCGAATAGACGTGTTCGAGGGCGGTTGAGCCGCCTTTTGCAGGAGAACAGTTCATGGGATTGAAAAGCTACAGACCGAAGACGCCCGGGCTCAGGTACACGATCGGTTTGACCTTCGACGAGCTCACGCGTAACCGTCCGGAAAAAAGACTCTCGAAAGGACTTTCGTCGAGCGGCGGCCGAGACAACAACGGCCGGATGAGCGTTCGCCGGCGCGGGGGCGGACACAAGCGGAAGTATCGAATCATCGACTTTAAGCGCGACAATCACGGCGTGCCCGGAACCGTCCGCGAGATCGAATACGATCCGAACCGCAGCGCCAATATCGCGCTCGTCCATTTCGTCGACGGCGACAAGCGATACATCCTCGCGCCCAAGAAGATCGTCGTGGGCGCCACCGTCCAGAGCGGCCCTTCGGCGCCCATTGCACCCGGCAACGCGCTCCCGCTCGAAGCGATTCCGCTCGGAATGACGGTGCATAACGTCGAGCTTCAGTACGGAAGGGGCGGGCAGCTCGCCAGGGCCGCCGGCGCCGGCGCAGTTATCGTTGCGAAGGAAGGCGACTATGCTACGCTGCGTCTGCCGTCGGGCGAGATGCGAATGGTTTTCCGTAAGTGTTACGCGACTCTCGGGGAGATCGGCAACGAAGACCACATGAACGTTTCGCGCGGCAAGGCGGGACGGAGTCGGTGGCTGGGCAAACGTCCGAAGGTGCGCGGGGTCGCGATGAATCCTGTCGATCATCCACACGGAGGCGGCGAAGGAAAGTCGTCGGGTGGTAGGCATCCGGTCTCTCCCTGGGGGACTCCCACCAAAGGGTTCAAGACCAGAAAGAAGAAAAAGCAATCGAGCAAATTCATCGTCAAAAGGCGATCATAGGAGAGTCTCGTGGCACGATCGATTAAAAAGGGACCATTCATTGAGAAGAAACTCTACAAACGAGTGGTCGAGATGAGCAAAGCCGGCTCGAAGCGGATGATCAAAACCTATTCGCGATGCTCCACTATTATCCCTGAGATGGTTGGTTTGACGATCTCCGTATACAACGGGAAGTCATGGGTGCCGGTATACGTAACCGAGAATCTGGTCGGCCATAAGCTCGGTGAGTTCGCGCCGACGCGGGTGTTTCGCTCGCACGCCGGTTCGGACAGGAAAGTCGCAAAACGGATGTAACGAGAATGGAAGAAAAAACGGGATATTCGGCGCGAGCGCGGCACGTTACGATCGCTCCGACCAAACTCAGACGGATAGCGGACAACGTTCGTCGCAAGCCGTATGTCGAAGCGGTCGCGTTGCTCGATACTTTGCCTCATAAAGGTGCGCGCTACCTCAACAAGGTCATTCGTTCGGCGGCCGCGAACGCTCTCGCGCTCAACAACGCGCTGGACGAAGAAATGCTGTATATCAAGGATTTGCGGATCGACGAGGGGCCTCGGATGAAACGCTTGTGGCCGCGTGCGCGTGGTCGGAGGGACATACTCCTCAAGAGAATGAGTCACATTTCGGTCGTCGTCGACGAGATAGCGGGGATGGAGGAGTAGCGTGGGTCAAAAAGTCAATCCGATAGGCATTCGCCTGGGCATTAACAGAAGCTGGAAGTCGAAATGGTACGTCGATCCGCGAGAGTACGCCGACACGCTGCACGAGGATCTGTTGTTGCGACGGACCCTCGATGCGTGTCCCGAGACGCGTTCCGCCGAGATCTCCGACGTTGAGATCATTCGACACCCTCAGCGCATCACGATCGTTATCCAGACGTCGAGACCCGGGATAATCATCGGCGCCAAGGGTTCGAACATCGAGAAGATAGGCGCGAGACTTCAGAAAGTCGCGAAGAAGAAGATCCAGATCAAGATCAAAGAGATTAAGCGTCCCGAGCAGGACGCCCAGCTAATCGCTCAAAACCTCGCTCGACAGCTGCGAATGCGGGGTTCGTTCAGACGCTCGATGAAGATGGCGGTCAGCAACGCGATGAAGGCCGGCGTACAGGGGATCAAGGTCAAGATCGCCGGACGGCTCGGTGGGTCTGAAATGTCGCGGATGGAGCAGTACAAGGACGGGCGGGTCCCACTTCATACGCTTCGCGCGAATATCGATTACGGGTTCGCCGAATCGCTTACGACCTTCGGAGTCATCGGGGTGAAGGTCTGGGTTTTCAACGGCGAGGTGTTTCGCAGAGATCGGAAAGACGACGCCGGGCTCTTGGTTCGCCGAAGACGCGATCGATCGGATGACGAGAGGAGTTGATCGGGATGCTTAGTCCGAAACGTACGAAATACCGGAAGCAGCAACGCGGCTCGTTTCGACGCAAGGCCGAGAAGGGCAACTTTCTTGTCTACGGCAACTACGGACTCATCGCGCTGGAGCCGAAGTGGATAACCAATCGGCAAATCGAGGCTGCTCGTATCGCGATGACACGCCACGTTCGGCGCGGCGGGAAGGTGTGGATTCGAATCTTCCCGGACAAGCCGTATACGAAGAAACCCGCCGAGACCCGCATGGGAAAGGGTAAAGGCACGCCCGAACATTGGGTCGCGGTGGTCAACCGGGGCCGAGTACTTTTCGAAATGGCGGGCATCGATGAGAAGCTCGCCCGAGAAGCTCTCGAACTGGCCGCGAGCAAACTGCCGATTCGATGTCGGTTCGTCGTGCGCGCGGGTGCGGAGTAGATAATGAAAGATTCATACAACGATCTCACATACGATGAGGTTTTGACGAAGAAGGAAGAACTCACCAGGCGGTACCGAGACGCACGGTTTGACAAGGTAATCGGTCATCTGGAAAACCCGGTCGAGTTAAGGAATCTCAGGCGACGTATCGCCCGGGTCAAAACGATCATTCACGAGTATCACCTTCGTATCCGTGGAGGCGACAAATGAGTGAAGGGACGCCGGTTGTCAAATCGGGAAAAAAGATCTTCACCGGAAGCGTGGTGAGCGACAAAATGGAGAAAACCATCGTCGTCGCCATCACGACGCGCAAAATGCACCGCTTGTACAAGAAATACATGGTGCACACGAAGAAAGTAAAAGCTCACGACGAGCACAACGAAGCGCATACCGGAGACACCGTGCGGGTTATCGAATCCCGACCGGTGAGCAAGGAAAAGCGATGGCGGTTGCTCGAGATCGTTGAGCGGGCAAAATAGCGGAGGTTCGCCATGGTTCAGATGATGAGCTATCTGAACGTTGCCGACAACTCAGGCGCAAAACGCGTTCAGTGTATCAAAGTACTCGGGGGAAGCAGGCGGAAATCCGCGTCGGTAGGCGACGTGATCGTCGTCGCCGTAAAGGACGCCCTTCCGAACGCACCTGTAAAAAAGGGTGACATTCAACGAGCGGTCATAGTGCGGACGAACAAGGAAGTCCGGCGGAACGACGGCACCTACATTCGATTCGACGATAACGCGTGCGTGTTGATCGACGGAACCGGGGCGCCGCAGGGCAAGAGAATCTTCGGCCCCGTCGCGCGGGAGCTGCGCGACGCGGACTATATGAAAATCGTTTCGCTCGCGCCCGAAGTGCTCTAGGAGGTTGCTGATGGGCAAAGTGCGGATTAAGCGAGATGACACCGTACGGATTATCGCCGGAAAAGATAGAGGCAAGACCGGAAAAATACTGCGGATAGACGCCGAAAAGCGTCGCGTCATCGTGCAGGGGCTGAACATGGTCAAGAAGGCGGTCAAGCCGCGCAAGCAGAATGATAAGGGCGGTATCATCGACATCGAAGCTCCCGTTGCGATCTCCAACGTGATGATCGTGTGTAGAAAATGCGGTCCGACGAGAATCGGCATGGACACGAGCGGCGCCGAGAAGCAGCGGGTGTGCAAAAAGTGCGGAGAGGCTCTTTGATGGAAAACGGAAAGCTGCCGCGGCTGAAGAAGCTCTATCGCGACTCTATCGCGGCCGAACTGCAGAAGGAATTCGGGTACTCGTCTCCGATGCAGACGCCGCGGGTCGAAAAGGTCAGCGTAAGCGTAGGCGTCGGCGAGGCGGTTAACAACAAAAAACTGCTCGACTCGGCCGCCAAGGAACTCGAGCTGATCACCGGACAGCGTCCGGTGCGTACGAAGGCTCGAAAGTCGATTTCGAACTTCAAGATCCGGGAAGGCATGGAAATCGGCGCCAAGGTAACGCTTCGTGGCTCGTACATGTGGGAGTTCCTCGATCGGCTTATCAACGTCGCTCTTCCCCGGGTAAGAGACTTCCGTGGACTCAACTCGAACTCGTTCGACGGCCACGGGAACTATTCGCTCGGTGTGACCGAGCAGACCATCTTTCCGGAAATCGATTACGACAGGATCGAACGGATAAGCGGGCTCAATATCGCGATCATTACTACGGCGGAGACCGACGAGGAGGCGCGTAGCCTCCTCGCGAAGCTCGGAATGCCGTTTCGGAAGTAAGGGGTATTCATGGCGAAGAAATCGATGATCATCAAGGCACAGCGAAAGCCGAAATTCATGACGCGGCGTGTCAACAGGTGCCGCATCTGCGGTCGACCGCGCGGGTATATGCGCAAATTCGAGATGTGCAGAATCTGTTTCAGGGATTTGGCGAGCAAGGGCATGATCCCCGGAGTCACGAAATCTAGCTGGTAGGGAGAAGAATATGGCAGTATCCGATCCTGTTTCAGACATGCTGACAAAAATACGCAACGCGAGCCGTGAAAAGTTCGACCGTGTTGACGTGCCTACCTCGAAGATCAAGCTCGAAGTTGTCAAGATCCTCAAGAACGAGGGCTACATCAAGAACTTCAAGAAGGTGACTCAGGACGGCCGCAGCGCGATCAGAGTGTTCTTGAAGTATGACGAGGAGATGAAGCCGGTCATCCACGGGATCCAAAAGATCTCAAAGCCCGGTCGTCGCATCTACTCCGGGTACAAACGGCTTCCGCGCGTGCTCAACGGATACGGGACGCTGATCGTGTCCACCTCATCAGGAGTAACGACCGGCCGCAAGGCCGCCGAGAGACGGGTCGGCGGCGAGATAATCTGCTCGGTCTGGTAGACCGGGAAAACGAGGAGAGTGACCGCATGTCGCGTATAGGAAATGTACCGATAGACGTTCCCGACGGCGTAAGCGTCACCGTCGAAGGTCGGACCGTCACCGTGGAGGGACCCAAGGGCCGGCTCGAGCAAGAGTTCCGACCCGAAATCTCCGTGACGGTGGACGACGGTCGCGTGGTAATCGAGCGAAAAAACGAGAGCAAACGGGCGAAATCGTTCCATGGGTTGTATCGCAGACTGATAGACAACATGGTCAACGGCGTCAGTCGCGGGTTCTCAAAAACCTTGGTGATCAACGGCGTTGGGTACCGCGTCGAGCAGAACGGTGCGTCGTTGGTATTCAGCCTCGGGTATTCGAATCCGATCGAGTATCCGCTGGACGAAGCGTTGACGGCGACGATCGAAGGAAACAATCGGTTGACGATAAGCGGGGCGAGCAAGGAAAAAGTCGGTCAGACATGCGCGGAGATCAGGTCTCTTCGGCCGCCGGAGCCGTACAAGGGTAAGGGCGTGCGATATGAGGACGAGTATGTTCGGCGGAAGATCGGCAAGGCCGGAATTAAGTAGGGCGTCACCATTAAGTAGGTAGTTGGACGATGAAACGAGTCTTAGACAAAAGAAGAAAGCGGTTGCGGCGCAAGCGGCATATCAGGAAAAAGATCAAGGGTACGGCGGAGAGACCTCGTCTTTCGGTCTTTAAGAGCAACAGGCACGTGTACGCGCAGGTTATCGACGACACACGCGGACACACGCTGGTCTGCGTTTCGAGCAAAGAAGCCGAAAGTGGAAAAGGGAATCCGAGTGTGGAAAGCGCGGCGTACCTGGGCGAGTTTCTCGGGAAGCGAATGATCGAAAAAGGAATTACCCGTGTCGTTTTTGATCGCAACGGTTACGCATATCACGGTATCGTAAAAGCGCTGGCCGACGGGACCCGAAAAGCCGGCGTAGAACTGTAAAGGGAGTTGTAGGTGAATCGGAATAGAAACAGACGGTCGAATCGCGACGGCGATAACGAGTTCGTCGAAAACCTCGTACGGCTCAACCGTGTGGCCAAGGTGGTAAAAGGCGGGCGGAGATTCTCGTTTTCAGCTCTCACGGTTGTCGGCGACGGAAAAGGACGGGTCGGATACGGATTCGGCAAAGCCAACGACGTTTCGGAGTCGATCCGCAAAGGAATGGAAAAGGCGAGAAACAGCATGATTTCGGTGCCCGTGAAGAAAACCACGATTCCGCACGAGGTCGTCGGTCGGTTCAAGAGTGCCAAGGTTGTTCTCAAACCGGCGGCGCCCGGGACCGGCATTATTGCCGGCGGACCCGTGCGAGCAGTGATGGAAGCGGCGGGCGTTACCGACATCCTCAGCAAGTCTCTCGGTTCCGACAACGCACTGAATATCGTAAAGGCCGTTTTCGCGGGGTTCGACGAACTGCTGGATGCCGGCGCCGTCGCGAAGGCGCGAGGCAAGGTTTTGAAGGAGATGTGGGGCTGACGCTTATGGCCAAGAAGAAAAATCCGACCATACGAGTACGCCTGATCCGCAGCCCGATCGGGAGAAAGCCGAATCAGCGGAGCACGGTTCTGGCTCTGGGTCTGGGAAGAATCGGGTCGGTAAACGAGATGGAGGCTACCGACTCGGTGCGTGGAATGGTACAGACCGTTTCGCATCTGGTGTCCGTAGAGGAGTTGTAAAACATATGGGCGATTATGCGATGAAACGACCGGAAGGCTCACGGAAAACGAAGCGCGTTGTAGGAAGGGGAGCGTCGGCTCGCCGCGGAGCGACCGCCGGCCGCGGAACAAAAGGGCAGAATGCCCGGTCCGGCGGCGGCGTCAAACCCGGCTTCGAAGGTGGCCAAATGCCGCTCTATCGCCGAATCGCCCGGCGCGGCTTCAGCAACGAGCGGTTCGCCAAACGGTTCGAGATAATCAATGTCGGGGATCTCGCGAACTGGTACTCCGACGGCGACGCCGTCAACGCGGAGACGCTCGTGGCCAAGGGCATCGTCAAACGCAGGGGCCGGCCGATTAAGGTTCTCGGCAAAGGCGTCTTGAAACTCAAGGTGACCGTGGAGGTGGACGCAGTGTCGCAGTCGGCCCGCGAAAAAATCAAAGAAGCGGGCGGCACGGTAACGATCACGGAAAAGGCGCGTTCGAATGGCGACTAATCCGCTCATTGACGTATTCAGGATCAAGGATCTTCGCGACCGGATTCTCTTTACCGTTTTTATGCTCATCATTTTTCGGCTGGGTGTCGCGCTTCCTATCCCCG
>JAJRYZ010000091.1 GCA_024275515.1 Spirochaetota bacterium | reverse complement strand
GCGGCACTGACGGGGCCAGGTATTCGAATATGGCCACCCGGTGCGTCGGCCGCTTCAGCGTTTTCTGCGATGTCGCCGGAAGAACCGGCGAATCGCCACGAAAACGGCATCCGTTCGGTTGACGGAATCACGCACCGCGTGCTATGCAAGCATGATATAATGGTGTAAGGAGTAGGCATGATAATTCGGTTTTTTGATCCGGTAACGCAAACAACTATGTCGGGGAGTGTTGTGCCTGCGCGCTAGAATGGGTCGAATTGACGGCCTTGAGGGAAGCCGCAGTCGGACTGCGGCTTTTTTTGTGCGTGTCGGCTAAGGATATCGTAGCGGCGGGAGACCGAAGATAATCGGCGGCCTTGATTCGAGCCTCCGCGGCGCCGCTTACGTATTATTGTTCTCAGTGCCGTCGTAATCAGGAGTAACGCCATGAACGGGCGAAGGTCCCTGCCTGAACGCCCCGTCAAAGGGCTTTGGTACCTGCTCTAATCGCATCGGGTCGCCTATCTCGTATCGCTGATATGTCTCGGCGTCGCCGTGGGCGCGGAAACCGGCGGTTTCCTGCTGCTTCGCACCTACATCGATGAGATTATCTCGAAGGAAAACTGGGCGCTACCGGTTGCCTTGTTTGCGGGTGGCTATCTCGGGTTCGCTCTGCTGCGGGGCGCGTTCTCTTTCGTCTCGGGGAAGTTCTCCGCCTACGCCGCCGAACGCGTTATCCGAACGGTGAGAAACTCGCTGTACGATCACATGCAACGGCTGTCGTTCTCGTATCACGACCGTATGAAGACCGGGGAGCTGATCCAGCGATCGACGTCGGACGTGGACACGCTGCGCAGATTCTACAGCGAAATGGTACGAGGTATTGCGCGGATCGTGTTTCTGTTTTCGATCAACTTCGCGGTTATTGCGGCGCTCAAATGGCAACTTGCGCTGCTGACGATTAGTGTCGTCCCTGCGATGGCCTACGTGTCGGTCAAGTTCTTCAGCCGAATACACAACGCCTACGAGGCGTATCAGAGCCAGGACGGCGCCCTTTCCGCGGTGTTGCAGGAGAATCTGACCGGAGTTCGCATTGTGCGCGCGTTTTCGAGACAGCGGTTCGAGGAAGAGAAGTTCGAACGGGAGAATCGGAAAAAACTGCATCTCGGGTATCGCTTCATGATGTCGCATGCAACTTATTGGCCTTTCTCGGAGTTTCTCGGCGGTCTTCAAGTCATTATCGGGCTCGTGGCCGGTGGAATCATGGTAATGAACCACGCCTTGACGATTGGTACGTTCGTCGCCTACGTGGGAATGGCGAAAGGAATCATCTGGCCGCTCCAACAGCTCGGCAGGCTTATCGCTCAGCTTTCGACGGTTAATGTGTCGTACAATCGCATAGGCGTCGTCCTGAGAGAACGCGAGGAAGACGTCGTGTCGGGACGCACCCCCGAAACGAAGGATCTCGACGGCGCGGTCCGGTTCGACGGCGTTTCGTTCGCCTACGATTCGAGCGCGCCGGTGTTGCACGACGTCAGCTTCGAGTGCCCCCCCGGCCGGCACATCGCGTTGCTCGGAGAGCCCGGGTCGGGGAAAACCACTTTGGTCAATCTCCTTCCGCGATTCTATGATCATACCGAGGGGACGATCCTGATCGACGGCAGGCCCATCGAAGAGTACTCGAGACACTATCTGCGTCGGCAGATCGGAATCGTAGAGCAGGAACCGTTCCTGTTTTCAACCGACATCCGCAGCAACATCACCTACGGGGTCGAGCGTGACGTGTCGGACGAAGAGGTCGAGCGGGTCGCGAAGGCGGCCGCGATACACGAGAGCATCATGTCGTTTCCCGACGGGTACGCGACGATGGTCGGCGAACGCGGCGTCACGCTCTCGGGAGGACAGAAACAGCGGATAGCGATCGCCAGGACGTTGCTCAAGGATCCTGCCATTCTCATACTCGACGACTCTACTTCGGCGGTGGATGCGGAGACCGAGGACGCGATTCGTCGTGCGCTGTCGGCGCTGATGGAAGGAAGGTCGACATTTATTATCGCGCATCGTGTTCAGAGTCTCATGCGCGCCGACCTGATCCTGGTATTCAAAGACGGGAGGATCATCCAGCGAGGAACCCATGAATCGCTTATCGATCAGCCGGGTTTCTACAACGAGGTGTTCCAACTTCAGACCCAGATCGAGATCGAACTTCAGGAGCAACTTCATAATGGCTGAATTGCATTTCGAAGAGGAAGAGTTCGACAGCCGTTTCAACGGCAAGACCGTTCTGCGAATCATCGGTCTGGCGAAACCGCATTGGCCGCTCTTGGTCGGCTTCATCGGTCTCATCGGGGTGACTTCGGTCACCGAGTCGCTTTTTACCTATATCGTAAAACTCATCATCGACCGGGGTATCGTTGCGGGCGACCGGACTTTTTTCGCGCGCGGCCTCGCCGGCTATTCCGGACTTGCGCTCTTGTCCGGAGGTCTTGTCTTCGGATTCATCTACTGCGCGGGCTATCTCGGAGAGCTCATGGCCTACGACCTCCGGAAACGACTGTTCGCGCATCTGCAACGACTGTCCTTTTCGTACTTCGACCGTACACCGGTCGGATGGCTCATGTCGCGCGTAACGTCGGATACGGTCCGAGTCGCCGATTTCGCCACGTGGATGCTGCTCGACATGACGTGGTCGATTACGAACATCACCGCCGGAATGGTGTTCATGTTCATCATCAACGCACGGCTCGCGCTCTGGGTCGCGGCGATCCTTCCGTTGCTCATCGGGTTCTCGATCTGGTTCAAGAAATTCATCATCACCGAATACCGCAAGGTCCGATCGATCAACTCGAAGATTACCGGCGCCTACAACGAGAATATCCAGGGAGTTCGGGTGGTGAAGGCGCTCGTCCGGGAACGGGTGAACCTGAGACGGTTCAACGACCTTACCGGCTCGATGTTTCGCACTTCGTATCGCGCCGCGGTTTTGAGTGCGCTGTTTCTCCCCGTCGTGCAAATCGTCGCGGCAATCGCCGTAGGCGCGGTTCTCTGGTACGGCGGGAACCAGGCCCGCGTCGGCGCTTTGACGATCGGCGGAATCCAAGCCTTTATCGGGTACATCACCTTCATGTTGTGGCCGGTACAGGACCTCGCTCGGGTCTACGCGGAAATGCAGCGCTCGATCGCGAGCGCCGAACGGGTTTTCTCGCTTCTCGACACCAAGCCCGAAATAACCGACCGCGCCGACGCTGCGCCGATCGGGGAGGCGGTGGCGGGCCGTATCGAGTTCGAAAACGTTACCTTCTACTACGAGGAGAACAACGTCGTGCTGGACTCTGTCTCTCTCGTCGTCGAGCCGGGACAGACGATCGCGCTCGTCGGCCCGACGGGCGGAGGTAAAACGACGATCGTCAACCTGGTCTGCCGATTCTATGAACCGAAGTCCGGTTCAATTCGAATCGGCGGGCGCGACTATCGCGACTATACTCTTGACTCATTGCAGTCGCATCTGGGCGTCGTTCTCCAGACTCCGCACCTGTTCTCGGGAACCGTCGGGGAGAACATTCGGTACGGAAGGCTCGACGCCACGCAGGAGGAGATCGTGGCGGCCGCAAAAACCGCTCACGCACACGAGTTTATCGCGCAACTCGAGCACGGCTACGAGGAGGAAGTCGGCGAGGGCGGCGCTCTTTTGAGCGTCGGACAAAAGCAACTCATCGGTCTGGCTCGCGCGATACTCGCGCGACCGCAGATCATCGTCATGGACGAAGCGACGAGCTCGATCGACACGATTACCGAAGGGCTCATCCAGAAAGGCATCGAAGAGCTCCTCTCGGGCACGACCGGCTTCGTCATCGCCCATCGGCTCTCGACTATTCGCCACGCCTCCAGGATTCTCGTGATCGAAAAGGGTCGGATTACCGAAGACGGAACGCACGAAGAGTTAATCGCCAAAGGAGGGCACTACCACACTCTCTATACGCGTCAGTTCAAAAACGAGCGGATCCGTGATGTAAAGGCGTTTGGGTGAATAATACTTACCGCCCGGAAGCTTCCCGGCCGATGAAGAACCAATATGCCGCGCCGCCGACTATTCGACGATAATCGCCTCGGCCGGGCAGCTGTCCGCAGCGTCTTTGACGGCGTCTTCGAGCTCTGCGGAAACATCCGGATTCGTCACTTCGGCGACTTCATCTCCCATCACGAATACGTCGGGGACATCGTCGGTGCACAGTCCGCAAGCGGTACACAGTTCCGAGTCTATTCTGACTTTCATGAGACGCTCCTCAACTATTGGGTTAGCGTACTCTACATCGAAACACATCGATGCACAACATCCCGGCGGACGCCCCGACGAATCGCCGCCGAGCAGGCGACGGAAGCCGACTGCGAGAAGCGCTGCTCGAGCGGGGCGCTCGCGCGCGGGAATTGAGAGAAACAGGCGGCTCCGCTTCCGCCGGGCTTAATCGGGGACACGCAGAATCTCGCGCGGCTTACTGCCCTGCTGCGGTCCGACGATTCCGCGCTCCTCCATCTCCTCCACGAGCCGCGCCGCCCGGTTGTATCCGATCTTGAGTTTTCGTTGGAGATACGAGGCGGAAGCTTTACCCGCCCGCACGACGATCTCCAGCGCGTCGTTCATCAGCGGGTCGTCTCCACCCTCCACGAACAGCCCGGGGCCCTCCTCGTCGTCATCGATAAAAATCTCTTCGTCTATGTAATCGGGCTCACCGAGCGTTTTTACGTAATCTGTCACATGTTCCACTTCGTCCTCCGAGAGAAACGCGCCCTGTATGCGGACCGGAACCGGATTCCAGGCGGTGGTGAGCAGCATATCGCCGCGTCCGAGAAGTTTCTCGGCGCCGATCGAATCGATGATAATCCTCGAATCGAACTTGCTCGCAACCATAAACGCGATCCGTGAAGGGATATTCGCTTTGATCAACCCGGTTATGACATCCACCGACGGCCGCTGCGTCGCGAGCACCAGATGGATTCCTACCGCGCGCGACATGGCCGCAAGCCGCGCGAGCGTAGATTCGAGGTCTTTCCCCAGATTCGACATCAGGTCCGCGAACTCGTCGACGATGATAACGATGTAGGGGAGCGGCAGCGTGGCGAGTCGCTTCTTTTTGATCTTCTTGTTGTAGGATGCGATGTCCCTGACGCCGAGCGAGTCGAGCAGAGAGTAGCGCCGCTCCATCTCGGTCAAGCAATACTGAAGCGCCTGATAGGCGCGTTTCGGTTCGGTTATCACGGGAGTCAATAGATGGGGAATGTCGTTGTACAGCTTGAGCTCGACGATCTTGGGATCGATAAGCATGAGTTTTACTTCCGACGGCTTTCGACGGTACAGAATGGAAGAGATTATCGAATTGACGCAGACCGACTTCCCCGAACCGGTCGCGCCGGCGATAAGGAGATGCGGAGTTTTCGTCAAGTCGATGATCGGAGCCTCACCGGGTATGTCCTTCCCGAGCGCGATCGGTATCACCTGATCGTCGTCGCCGAAAGTCTCGTCGAGGATCATCTCCCTGAACGACACGATCGCGCGATGTCGGTTGGGAACCTCGATTCCGACCGCGTGCTTCCCGGGGATCGGAGCGACGATGCGTACGCGTGACGCCGCGAGGCGCAGCGCGATATTGTCGGCCAGGTTGACGATTTTCGAGAGCTTGACTCCGGGGGCAGGCAGGATCTCGAACATGGTAATGACCGGGCCCTTGCGAATGCCGGTCACCTCGGCGTTTATCCTGAACTCCTCGAGCGTGGTTTTGAGCACCTCGGCCGCGTTCTGCGTCTCCGCGTCGATCTTCCAGTACTGCCCGTCGGGGTACTGGTCAAGCAGGCCGTCGAGGGGAAGTTCGTATTCCACCTGCTCCGACCATTCGTTCGAGTCCGCAACCGACGCCGGCGCCGGCGAACCGCCGGACTCGACGTCGTCGTCGGCGGCCGCCTCGTCGACCGCGGACGCGGCGTCGCTCTCTTCGGCCGTGTCGACGAATTCGACCGGGACAAGCTCCTCCGGCGCGTCTTCCGACGCGCCGGGCGGGGCGAACCCGCTTTCCGGCCGATCCATCTCATCCTCGCCCGTCTCATCCTCGTCGTCCACGACCTCGACGACGGGATCATCCCCTCCCCCGTACTCGTCGCATCGCGGCTCATCAAGCATCGCCGGCGCCGGATCCGATGTCGCCGGCGACGATCGGGCGTCGGCAAAGAAGGTCTAAGAGGAAAGTATCGGACGAAGCCCGGGGACCGAAGAAGGAGCGTCGGCCGACGTTTCCGGACTCACGAGCTCCTCCTGTTCCGCATCGCGCCGTTCGACCGAACGCGTGGCGCCGTTTCCCGACAGCCCGCGGCGCGATCCGGCAATGAGCACGATGAGGAGCGCCGTCAGCAGCGAAAAGAGCGCCGTTCCTCCGACCCGGCCGAAAAGATCGACAAGCGCGCCGGCCGGACCGGACGGAACCGTTTCGAACGCGGCCTTGCACGCCAAGCTTGCGCTGAGAAACGGTAGTATCGACGCCGTCAGGACGACGACACTCCGACGACGAAAGCCGTTTCGCACGAGCAGGTAGGCCGCGGCGAGCAGGTAAAGAGGAACGTAGAACGCCGCGTAGGAAAACGCCCCTGCGAGAAATCCTCCCGGCGCCGTAAGAGCGGACGCACCGAGCCTCTCGCCGGTAAAGGCAAAGAGCAGAGAAACAAACAACGCGGCGCTCGCGATCGTGAGAACCGCCGACAGTGTGCGGTGAATCTGCATAACGTAGAAGAACTCCCTGCTTTCACTATCGGCCCGGATCGAGGGAGAATAAAGGGCGACGAAGCCGCCGGTCAGAGGAGAAAAAAGGACACGATTCCAAGTGGAATAAGATAGAACGCAAATACGAAAAGTCTTCCCTGCCGAACGATCCTGAGCAGCACGACCAGAGACAGCAAGCCGACTACGAAGGCCGCAACGAGTCCCGCCGTGAGGGCCCCGGGTGAAACGACGGTCATTAGCTCGTCGGCTTCGCCGATCTTGATCAGCAAAGCGCCGAGGACGGCGGGAATGGCAAGAAGAAACGAGTACTCGCCGGCCTGACTTCGTTTCATCCCGGAGAAGAGCGCGGCGGAGATAGTGATTCCGGAACGCGAAATTCCGGGAAAGACGCCGAACCCCTGTCCGACGCCTGTAATGATCGCCTGCTTCCAACCGATCGTGTCGTAACCGACGCTGCCGTGGCGATTCCTGGCGAGAATGAGAAGAACACCCGTCGTCACCAGCAGGACCGAAACGACACGCGGCAGGACCTCGATGTGGAAAAAGGAGAACGCCAGACCAAGCACCGCCGTGAATGCCGACGCGACAAGCAGCCACAACACGAGTCGCCGGTTCGTACGATCTTCGCCGGACGAATCCGGACGCCCGATTCGGACGACCGCGATGAGCATAGCGAGAATCCGGCTCCGGAACACCACGGTAATTGCCGCGAGCGTCGACACGTGCAAAAGAATATCGAAGAGAATCGGAACTTCGTTGATTCCAAGCAGCTCGCGCGCAAGCACCAGATGGCCGGAACTCGAAACGGGGAGGAATTCGGTCACCCCCTGTAGCGCACCGAGAAGTACAGCTTGAAGTAGCGTCACGTGCCGCCTCCGATTGAGGGCAATAGTACCGGCAATCCGGCGTCGGATGCAACGTCGGGATACACATAAGCGTAGAACGCGGCGGCGGTCGCTACTTTGCGCAGATAGAGCCTCGTTTCGGCGAACGGTAAAGCTTCGAGAAAGATCGGCGGCGGCAGGTCCCCGAATTGCTCGATCCACCTCCGGACCCTGCCAAGTCCGGCGTTGTAAGCGAGAACTCCGAAAAACGTGGGGAAAGACGTCGACTCGAACAGTCGGATGCAATAGGCCAGATACTCCAAGCCGATCGACAGATTGTCTTCGGGGCGCCGCAGGTCCACCGCCCGCATTCGCAGCCGGCGCGCCATATCGGCCGCGGTTTCCGGCATCAGTTGACTTAGTCCGATCGCGCCGGCCCGTGATACGGCCTCGGGATTGAAATAACTCTCCTCGCGGACGACCGCGTATGCCAACGCGATCGGTACTCCCGCCCGTTCGGCCGCCGGCTCGAGAATGGACGCGTAAGCGCGCGGAAAAGAAACCGCAAGCATGTCCTTGGATACCGTATCGTCGGATTTTCGTATCAGCGTATCGGCAAGACGCATCGCCTCGGTATGACGGCCCGCCGCCGAAAGCGCGAATGCCGCGGCCTCGATTCCGTCGTTGTCGACTTTTCGGAAACCCGAGAATCCGCCTTCGCGTATCCAGTCGTAGGCGATGAGAAGCCGCCCCGTGTCGAGCAGTTTTTGCAACACGAGTCGATCGGGATTGACCGATTCCTCCGGAGCTCGGGGTCCCGACTCCGAGATCGTGACGCGAACTTCGCTCGCCGCGGCGCCGGGATCACGATCGTCGACGTTCCACGGGACGAGCTTTCCGGAGGTGACCATCCGATAGTAACGCATCCCCGTCGTCCGGCCTCCCGCGGATACTTCTCCGGAAGAAGCGCGAATCGGCGTCGCTTCGAGGAGCTCGCGCGAGGCAAAACCGTAGTCGACGAGCCCGGTCGCCAGATGGGCGAATAGGGCGCCGATATAGGCGCTGCCGTATAGCCCCACCGCCTCGCCGAGCCGCGGCATCAACCGCCACGCCCGTCGCTCGACGACGGCGGAGATCAGTCGTTCGAACGTGTCGTCGAAATACCACGCCGTTTCGATCTTCGCCCCGTACTGCAGCGCCGCTTCAATGCCCGCCTTCGGAGAAAGCGCCCGCGAAGAGTCGATCAGATACCACAGTACCCGGTCGCTCGGCAGCGACCCGCACGAATCGGAGCCGCCGACGCCGAGCGTCTCGACGAACCACGCGACCGCCTCGTCGTTGCGGCCGGCCGCGCGCGCGAAGCGCCCGGTCCAAAAAGATGCATGCCGCCGGATATTGGAATCGTCGGTATCGGCCAAGCGGACGAAAACTCGGAACCCGTCGACCGACCGCCGCGATCTCAGGTATATGATTGCCAACGAGTCCAGAAGCGTCGGAGTCGGCTCGACGGCGGCCGGAATCGCGTCGGCCGGGAAGACCTCGGCGGCTGAGGCGTAGTCGCCGTCGGCCGCAAGGGCCAAAGAGCGCATGATGTCGACTTCGGGCTTGCCGAACCCGGCAAAGTCGCGTCGAGCGAGAAAAACGAACCCCCGGTAGTGCAGCGGCGAGATGGGCAAATCGGTGAAGAGCGCGAAGAATCGCCGGCGCCAATTCTCCACGCCCTGCCGCGCGGCGATCGCGGCACCGATCAACGAGAGTTCTTCCTCCGCCTCGCGCGAAAGCGTCGACAGATCGACCGAACCAAGTCGGTCGAGGACCTCCAGTGCTTCGTCGTCCTTATCGAGGCGGTAGAGCGCGAGGAGATGCATTCGGAGGTACCTGACGTCGTCCGGGGCGATGTCGACAAGTCGCCGGGTCACCTCTTCGGCTTCCGCGAAACGTTCGTGCCGAAGTCTGTGCGCCGCGAGCGCCTCGGCGTACATGAGACCGAAAGGACCGCGTAGTGCGGTCATTCCGGCTTCGAGCAACGGGTCGGTCAATTCGGGCCGGTCGAACCGCACCGACGCCAGCGCGGCGACCATCGGCCATTCCGGTCCCATGCGCGCAATCTGAGCGACCGTGTCG
>JAJRYZ010000090.1 GCA_024275515.1 Spirochaetota bacterium | reverse complement strand
GAGGACTTGAACGCGAGACCGCGGCGCGACCGAAAAGGGAGCGCACCCGTCCAAGGACGGACGGGTAGCGGTCGAGCCCGGGTCGTAGCGCGTCGGCACGACGCCGGCGCGCTGCGACCAACTTCACGGATCAACGGCGCCTACTCTCCGGCGCACTCTTCGCCATAAGAAACGGTGGTGTGCCAGGAGCGCTGGATATGAGCGTCGATCGCGTCCTGCGCGACCGTGAGAGACGATCCACGAAGCACTTCGAGAAGGCGACGATGACTCTCGTATTCCACCGCGAGGTCTTCGGTGAAGGCCTGTTCGTGTGTTTGCCACGTGTAAATGATCATCTTAGTGACCGGATCCAGCGTTTCCCAGAGCTTCCGCAGCATCGTATTCTCCGCCGCCTGGACAAGGAAATCATGAAACGCATAATCCAGACGCTCGACCGACTGGATCGGCGCGTCCGGGCTGCGCTTGGACATTTCATCCACGATTCGTTCCAAGCCGGCGAGATTGGCAAGACGATCATGTTCGGTGATCAACTGCATAGCCTTCTTTTCAAGAAAGATTCTGTTTTCGACGATGATCGTGGCGTCTTCGCGTGTGTAAGTGGCGACTACGGTACCCACATTGGGCCTGTACTCCAGAATGTTACGTTGCTCAAGCTGACGAATTGCCTCGCGGATAGGATTTCTGCTGACGCGCAGCGTGCGTTGAAGGTGAGCTTCGACGACTCGTTGTCCGCTCCTGAGTTGCCCCCCGCGTATCTCACCGAGGATGTTCTCAACCGCTTGCTGCCACAGCGGGCGCGCTTTGACCGGCCGTTCTTCCAAGCTCGCCGAGGTTCGAGAACCGCCTCGCGTGCCCATCACGCCTTCTCCCGCAGATGATCGAATGTTAATCTGTTTTCCCACCTGCCCGATACTCCGTCGATTCGGTCGCCGAACTCCGCTCGCAGCATTTCCCTGTCGCCGACATGTTTCAGGACGTTCCACCGTCCCAGCCGCACAAACGCTTCCCCCATTTCCCAGCAGTCCACCGCATCCGCGTCCTGATTGTAGAGGTCGTTCGCTTCCCGCAGTATTCGCCACGGATCAAGATCGGCGAACGGGGTCAGGTCCGCGCGGCCTTTCCCAACGTCCGTGAAATAGAGTGCCCACTCGTAGTTCCTCGGGAAGAGCTCGTTTACGTGCTGGCCAAGCGAGGGAGCAAGTTCTACGAGCCCGCGAGCGTCGCCAAGCTCCTCCTTGATGTGGTCGAGAAACATCGGTCTGTGGGTCCGTCGAAATGAGGGGGCGATTACGTCGACCAAGCCTTCTCGCGCCCAGCGCCCTATGTCAAAACCGTAGATGAAGTTCGCTGCGACGGCCCGTGCGCCGAAGGGTGCCCCTTTCAGGATACTCCAATCGCCCGACACCTGGACCGCTATGCGTATCGGGTGACCGATCGCGCCGGCGATCTCGTTAGTCCGGTCCCTCAGTCTGCGCATAAAGGCACTAAGATGATCACACCGGAACTGATACCATTCAGGTCGAATCTCGTCCCCGTCGTACGGCGACATGTCGTAAATCTCTTGAAAGCGGGTAACCGCATGCGGAGCGAAATCCCAAATTGCGCCTGCTTCACACATCAGATTCAGGTGAATGCCGACCGGCCCCTTGCGAGCGATCTCCGCAAGAAGATCGAGCTTGTATTGTTCCCAGCCGGCGTGGAAATGACTAAAGAGATGCGTCGAGGTCATACCGGCGCGGTCTACCTGAAGCCAATCCTGATTCTTTGAGAAGATCGGTGAGGTAAAATCGCGGCCGAAGCCGCCGTTGTAGTCCAAGGGATAGTCTTGCTGTATTCGAAACGACGGCCAGAGCTCCAGCCCCCTATCATCTGCGAAGTGAATGAGTACTTCGAGCGGATCGTAGCCGTTTCGTGCCGCGGTCTGCAGACTCCGTGCGCACCGTCGATTGTGCTCGGAGTGCAGATCCTCTATGCATTGGTTCTTTCCCAGGTGATAACCGACGTCGCTGACATAGCACATCCGCATGCTCGTTATCGTGCAGCCCCAGTAGATCCTTTTGAACGTGCTCTCCTCGAAAGGCTCAATCATCGCGTTCACTTCGTCGACCGACAGCGGACGGAACGCGCCGAGCGCCTCGTGGCCGTCTACGACCGCTCCGGCCGTTTTTCGCGCCGGGTCCCTCAGAGCCGCGACTCCCGATCGGCCTTCATCGTCGGAGACGGCGAGCAACCGCAGATAGGCTATTTGAGAAACTCGCGGATCGTGCTGCCGTTCGATCGGCTCCGGGAGGAGCTCCAAGAAGCGACCGGTGAGGTCCACCGTCCGAAGATATGCCTCCTCGCCGTCGAGGTCCCCGCGATTCCACCTTGTCGTGCTTTGAACCCATCGATATGTCGATTCGCCGGAGACGCGGATCCGAAAGCCCGAAGCACCACAGAATCCGATCAGGATTCTATGAAAACCGGAAGCGTCGGGGTTGATTGCGACCGGTTTATCCGTCATCACCCTCCACAGGAGCATGTGGCCCACACGGCTTCCCTGCTTGTACGGGCGTGTCGCGAGATCGGGTCGGCCTTTCGCGTAAGGCCGAAAATCGCAAATGAATATCTCACGTTGCTTCATATCAGCCGTCCCGGCGCGAATTCCGCGCAGCGTATCCCGCGGGAAATGCCGCATCGCGCGCGATCAATCCGACCCCACAAAGAACGTGCCGCTGTGAATTCGAAGAATACGGATCTGTACGCATGAATCATCGGAGAGCTCGGAGGAATCGCACCGTGCAAATACCCACGAAGAGTTCCATCCCGGACGATCATCCCGTGCCCCTCACATGCACAGACGGCTGCGCTGCGCCCGATGATTGTATACCACCGTGTCCGCTCGCTCGTCCACCCGGCACAGCAAGGCGGAACAGTTGAGCCCCGCGGCGGATAGGACACCGGCACCGTCTATATTCGACCTTCATTGGTGCTCCACCTCCGGTGATGCCGGTCGTCGGAAAGCGCCTTGTGGCTTTCCGACGACCGGCAATTTCCACGGCTTGGATCCGCGGCAGCATACGCTTTTCGTGGCGGCGGAAGGCTGAGCGGGCGGACCTTCCGCCGCACGTCGTGTGTAAGACGCGCCGTCGGCGGGCTAGTAGACCCGTTCTCCTCGAAGCAAGCCTTCCACCTTGGGCGCCTTCTCCAACTCCGCGAGAATCATGGATCCGCCGTTTGAGAGCCACGCCCGCACGTATGCATCCCATTCAGCATCTATGTCGATTTCGCCGGTGATGGCCTTGAAATAGAACTCGTCCCTTATGGCGTTGACGGTCGAACTATATTCGGCGTTGACCTTGGCCAGATTCGTCTCACCGAACAAGTCGGTCCGAAAACTCCGGATCGCGTGTTCCTGACCGGTGCCGGTGAGGATATACTTGGCATGAAAGGCGTTTATTTTGCCGTTCCACAAAAACTTGACATAGTCGGTGGTGTAGGCATAGGGATACTGAAACATCCCACCTTTCGTGGGATATCCGGCGGGAACGTCTTCCGGTTTTCGCGCAAGAGCCGACGAGTTCCACTCTTCACCTTCCCAATCGAAGTGCACGCCCGGCTTGCCGTATCTCGCCAGCACCGATCCCACGGGATCGTACTTGATGTAGTCGAAGATCTGGAGGATGACTTGCAGTTTTTCTTCGCTCACTTTGCGGTTGATGAACCATCCGGGGGTTCCCACCACAAACTCAGAATAGATCCCGTTCGCGGCGATGCCCGTGGGACCGACCGGCGGCCAGACCAAGGCCGTCTCGGCGCCGTTGGCGACGTCGGCGGCGGAGGCAAGGTTGCTCGGCGGCCCAACATGCTCCCCGTTCAGTTGTGCGTATCCTGCAGGCGCAACGGCGATCGCCACCTGCCCCATCGTCTGTTTTTCCCACATCTTGCGCACGTCGAGCGTAGGGAACTCTTTGTCGATCAGGTTTTCGTTATATAAGTCCTGCGCCCATTTGAGAAAATCCCGATACCTGATCGAGATATACGAGTCCACCGTGCGCCCATTCTCCTTGAGGTTTTTTCCCATGCTGAAGCCGAACATGTTGGCAAATGGCTCGAAGCTCCACGGGTGCACGAGTTTGATCCCGGATAGGCCGACACTGTCCAGTTTGCCGTTGCCGTCCAGATCAGAATCACGATGTGCGATGAGATAGTCGTGAAACCACTCCCACGGTAGCCGTTCGTCCAGAAAAAACACTTCGCCGACGTTGTCGAGCGACACTTTCTTGTCCCAGTTGGGAACCGTCAGACCCGCCTTTTCCGCGAGGTCCTTGCGAAACGCGAGAAACCAGTTCGGACCGGCGACGTTGGCGGTAATGTTCGGAAATCCAAGAATCTCGGAGTCGTCGTCCGGGTTTGCGATTCTCATCCAGGCGTATCCGTAGGAGTTGGCTACTCGCGCGAAACCGGGCGCGTACCGCCGCACCGTGCTGATGGGAATGGCTTGGATCACGCCGTCCTGGTACAACTTGTACGCCTGTTCCGGAAGTCCGCCGCCGCAATCGGGAAACTCACCCGACGCCAACATAAGCTGGAGCTTCTCCCGTTCATTGGGTACGCCGTTCGGTACGATCTTGACGTTGAACTTTTTTTCCAGCTCCCCCAGAATCCACGGTGGATTCTCCGGATCCGCGGGATCGTGCCACACGATGGTCATTATTTCGCCCTGGGTTGCGGGCTCGGCTTCCCCGGCGCCGAAGGCGCCGAGAACGGTAACAAGCAAGAATGCCACGGCTGAGGCAGCCGCGATGGTTTGTTTTTTCATCATTCCTCTCTCCTGCATGATTTTGATTTCGCGAAATGCGTCCGACCCTTGGTCCTAATCTTTTTTCCGTTCCGCCCCCTTCCAGCAATTCCCTTTCCGAGCTGGTGCATTGTGTGTCGCGCAGACCACTCCGCCGACGGCGTAGACTTGACCCGGACCGTCTCGGCGAAATGACCGCGCGTCGCTTTCTGCGTGAAGCAGCTCCCGATTCGGCATTCCTATCGAAAACTACTCACCTCCTTCATAAAAACCGGCCGGACATTACACGCCGAATTGACCGGCGCGGTCTTTACTCTTCATCCCTTGAGTGATCCTATGAAAATACCCTTCACAAAATACCGCTGCAGAAACGGGTACATGAGTATGATGGGCCCGATCGTCGCTATCGTTGTCGCCGCCTTGACCGCCTGAGACGGCAAAGGGCTGTCCTGATCCGGGCTGAACTCGAGAATATTCTTAAGAGCTTCCCGTTCCTGAGCCAATAGTTTTCGTATGAGCATCTGAAGCACGATTTTCGAGTTGGAACGCATGTATACGAGCCAATCGAACCATGCGTTCCAGTGGCCGACCGCACTCCATAGCGTAATCACGGCTAGCACGGCTCCACTCAGCGGCATAATCACCCGGAACAAAACTTGCACGTAGTTCGCGCCGTCGATAAACGCCGACTCTTCGTACGCCGAATCGATAGTCATGAAGAAATTGCGGACGATTATTACATTCATACCGCTCACGAGCGCCGGAAGTATCAACACCCAACGGTTGTCGATAAGACCAAGCCGCCGAATGAGCAGGTAGGTCGGAATCAGTCCACCCGAAAAGAACATCGTGATGAGCAGGTAAACGGTAAAAACGTTCCGCCCCGGCAGGTTTTTCTTCGAGAGGGGGTAGGCGAACATGATCGTGACGAGAATCGTCAAACTGGTGCCGACGACCGCGCGAGCAATGGTGTTGAAGTACGCGCGCGGGGTCAAAGGGTCCTGGATGATGTAGCGGTAGGCCGTGACATCCCAGCGTTGCAGCCAGATGTGCAACCCGAGAGAGTTCGACGCGTCAATGTCCGAGAAAGACACGATGACGGTGTACCAAAAGGGATAGAGAAACGTTATCGTGCACACAACGAAGAAGAGCACATTCAGAGAGTCAAAGATCGCTCCTCCGAGCGAAATGCGTCGACCAACGCCGGGACCGCTCTTTGGAGTTCGCAGAGCTTTGTCGGCGACGAGAAGATCACCCTCCAAGAGTCGTTTCGACATATGCCCGCCTTTTCCGTCGTCTACCACAATCCGTACTCGCTGAATCTTCTGATCACGAAGTTGCTCGAAACGATCAGAGTCACGCCGACGATGTTCTTGAGAAGCCCGACCGCGGTCGTAAACCCGTATCGCTGCTCCATGATCCCGGCTCGAAAGACGAAGGTGTCGATTATGTCGGCAACATCGTAAACAAGTGGATTGTACAGATTAAAAACCTGATCAAACCCCGCGTTAAGAATCGAGCCCAGGCCCAGAATGAACAGGATAGTCATGATGGGGACGAGCGACGGAAGGGTCACGTGGACGGCCTCCTGAAACCGATTGGCGCCGTCGATTCGCGCGGCATCGTACAGCGCGGGATCTATCGCCGTCATCGCGGCCAGGTAAATGATGGACCCCCATCCGACACCCTTCCACACGCCGGTGCCTATCAGGATGGGGCGAAACGCGCTTGATTTCGTGAGAAGCAAGGGAGGCGTCTTTCCGAAGAGCGTCCAGATGAATCCGACGATACCACGCTGCGGGGACAGCATCTCCACGAAGATTCCAGCCAATACGACCCAGGAGAGGAAGTACGGCAGATAGCTGACGGACTGAACGGTTCTTTTGAACAGAGGACTTTTGAGTTCGTTGAGGAGAATAGCGAAAATGATCGGCGCAGGAAAACCGAAAAGGATCCGAAGTACGCTGATGACGACGGTGTTCTTGAGGACTCGCCACACGTAGGGATTGACGAACAGCCTTTTGAAATGCTCCAGATGATTCCACGGACTGCCGATGATTCCCAGATCGTAGCGGAAGTCCTTGAAGGCAATCAACAACCCGTAGATCGGAACGTATCTGAAAACGAATAGCTGCAGGATACCGGGAAGCATGAGCGCATAAAGAAGCCGCATACGCTTTGCGCGCCGTCTCCGTTCACTCAAAAAGCGCTGTGACAGCAACATATCTTCTTTCGTCGCGTTCGGCCGTCTCATCGACAGCTTCCACAGCTCATTCGTTCAGCCTCCCCCGCGATTCGTCATGCGCGGCGTTATCCGATGAAGTGCTTGATTGTCTTCTCGAGAGCGCGCACTTGGTTTTCCATTCCGTCCTCGTCGCCTTGATTGGTAGTGAATTGCATGATTTGCGGCTGGATCAATTCAGCGTTAGGGCACTGCCCCGGGGCGGCTGAAAAGCGCTTCTCAAGCCCGAGTAACCGTAGATACTCCTTTACATCGGGTATCGAGTCTTCGAGGTAGGACAGCGTCCACGCGGCATAGATCCCGTCGCCTCCGTTTTCCACGTACGTGCGGCGAAAATCCTTCCACGCGATGTCGGCGGCCACGAAGCGGGCCGCGTAGGACCAATACGCATGCGTCTCGCCGGGCCACGGCTTCTGCGCCGCGAACAGTGGACAGTTCTCGATGATTTCGCGATACCGTAACGCCATTTTCTGCCGTTTTTCGCTGAACCAGTCTATCTTCTCCAACTGTGCCAGCCCAATCGCGGCAGCCACCTCGGGGAGACGGTACATGAATCCGAACGCGGAATGCCTTTTGTAGGAAGGATCCTGGAAAACACTCTTATCCAGACGCACGCGCCCGCTTTCCGCCGTGACATTCTTAAACCCCTGCGTCCCTGCGCGCCGTATACGCACCGCGAGCTCTTCGTCGTTGCAGGCCACTATTCCACCGTCGCCTGTCGTCAGATGTTTGGAGTTTTCGAAACTCCAGCTCCCGACATCACCCCAGGCTCCCGCCATCTTGCCGTGGTACGTCCCGAGAAAGCACTGGGCGCAATCCTTGACGATTCCGAGATCGTGCCGTTCTGCGATCGACACAATCTTGTCCATCTCGCAGACTTGCCCGTACAGGTGTACGGGCATGATCGCCCTCGTACGATCGGTGACCTTTCGCGCTACATCCTTCGGATCGATGAGAAAGGTCTCCGGGTTCACGTCCGCGAACACCGGAATCGCCTGGCAGTACAGAATTGCGTTCATACAGGAGATGACGGTGAGCGGCGTCGTTATCACTTCGTCGCCCGGTCGAACGCCAAGAGCCCACAGCGCGGCGTGAAGAGTCGTTGTTCCGGAGTTGAAAGTGACGGCGTATTTCAACCCGAGGCGTCGGGAAAAAGCACGTTCGAGCCGACTGTTCATGCTTCCACTGGTTCCGCTCGTCAGTCCCGACTCGAGCACCTGTCGCACGTTGCGCAGTTCGCGTTCGTCGAATCTCCACGCAAGCTCTCCCATGACGGCTCCTTATCACTTTCCCGACCCGATCCGATCCGAAAGAGTGTGAGAAACAAGCTCAGGAATAATTGTACATTGCGGACAATCCACATGTCAACCCCCCTGTCGTCCTTCGGTGCTTTCCTACGCGACGGAGGCGGCAAGAAGCCGCCGCGAGGAGTGGCTTGCTTGTTAGTCCCGGATCGGCGTCGATTGCGAGCGACCGCATCAACGCGGGAATCGACGCATACGACGCGAAGACAACGATAGGGCATTAAGCGCGGACGGCCGGCTCAGCGAAAAAACCTCATCCGCTCTCGGTCCTGAACGGAGCACGTAGGTTCCATGCAGCTTTTTCGTTCTGCGGACGCGCCGTCCATGCTTGCACCGAGATCGTGCGCGGTACTCATTCTGCCGCATGATGTATGGTCGGGAATGTGCAGGCCATTCGCGCTTTCGCCTACGCCTGTCGGGAATAGAACCGCCCCGTATCGAGCCGGGACGCCGTCATCCCTTCCTTCGATGCACGATGGCGACGAAGATCGTCTGCGAGAGCGCAGCCGCGCCCAACAGCGCGGCCGCGACAAAATACATCGTCCCGACCGACGCGGTTTGGTAGAGAAACCCGCCTCCGGAGGATCCGAAAACAACCCCTGCGACGAGAAGCGCTTCGTGGATCGCCATCCGCTTCGCGCGCTGCGGAGAACCGGAGACGCCGTGAAAGACGCTCTGCGAATAGGCCAGAGCGATCAACGCGCCGACGGCCGGAAACAGAATGAGGTACGCCGCGACGCCGTCGAAGAATCCAAGCACGAGGCAGCCGCCCGCCAGCAGGACCTGCACGCCGATCATCGGCGCCGAGCGATGATGCCAGATCTCGATTCGCCCGACCACCATGAAGCCCAAGGTCGTCGCTACCGCACGCAGCAGAAGAAGCAGTCCGATCGTGCTTTCTGCAAGCCCGAGACGCGTTCGCGCATGCATCGGAAACACCACGCTGAATATGCCCATCACTATGTACGCGCCGACCAGCCCGATACACGCCGGAAAACGAAGTATCGAGCTCGCGTCCTTCACCGTCGGGCCCAGCCTCGGATGCGGTTCTCGGTGCCGATCGTTTCGTACCTTTCGGATGAGGACCGAGCCTGTCACCACGAGGAGCGATATCGTCGCGAACAGCCCGATTCCAAACTCCAACGGCAGCCGTGCGTCGCGCTCGGTCAGAAGTCCGGCTAAATATGGGCTCACGATCAGCCCTACGCTCCACGAGAGGTTGAACCTACCCAGTGCGCGTCCGAGCTCTTTCCCTTCAAGGCCGATCGAGAGCCAACCCATTATCGGCGGCCAGAACAGCGAGACGCCGAAGCCGAAGAGCGCGTTGAATACCGCGACGTACGCGACCCGACGGGAAAGCAGTATCCCCATGACGAATCCGGCGTTTAGCGCAACCGAAAGAAGCAGAGAGAACCGCGGGAGCAGCAATCGGGAAAACGGGCGGAATACGAAGCATCCGACGAAGTACGCGGTCGAAAACAGCGCCGCGATCAGTCCCACTTCGCCGGGACTCGCGTTGAAGTAGTCCTGCAGATAGTACACGAGCCCCAGGTTCGCCGTTCCCAGCGCGATCGAATGGAGGGCGGAAACAGGATAGATGAGAGCCGACTTGCCGATCCCGGCGCCGAAGCTTCGCAGAATCGGCCGGTTCGCCCCGAACGGCCACAGCACGGTGAGTTTCATGTGAGCAATTCAGGCTGTCCCGCAACCCGGCGTGACGGCTGAAACACAGGGCCCGGTTCACACATAATAGTATATACATGAGGTGACGTGTGTGCTATGCTGATGTGATAGCGTGATGGGAGTGGGAGATGTCACACGAGAAAACGCATGCCGAGATTCGTAACGCGGCAACAGATCGTCAATTGATCGAAATCACCGAGGAGATGCGTGCGGCGATGCAGGAGGCCTTTGAGGCTGATGCGGAGCGGTTTGCCGTGGAGGAGGAGCCGAGGATCGACGATCGGAACAACAACTTTCGTCGCTACGATCAGCGACAACGATTCTTCGTGGACGTATCGAAAGATAGTTTCCTTGAGGAAAGACATCCGGCGCGCATCATTGATCTGATCGTGGAAGGAATGGATCTGTCGGAATTGTACGAGCAGTACTCCGCCGAGGGCAACCCGGCCTATCATCCGAAGATGATGCTGAAGGTACTGTTCTATGCCTATTACATCGGGGTGATGAGCAGCAGGACTATTTGGGATTGCGTGATCAACCGGGCCGATTTCATGTACCTTGCCGCCGGGCAGGTGCCGAATTTCCGCACGATTAACTCCTTCCGGTTGCGTCACCTGCCTCGTTTGGGTGGGCTGTTTGCCGAGATCGTGTTGCTGTGCCGGCGATTGGGGATGATCGGGTTCGAGCATCTGGCGGTCGACGGGCAGAAGATACAGGCGAACGCGAACTTCAAGAAGAGCAAAAACCTCAAAGGACTGAGAAGCGAATACGAGAAAGTGAAAGCGGGGCTGGAGAAACTGGTGAATCGGGAGATCAGCGAGTACGTATCGCAGGATGTGATAAACAAGCGGGCGGCGAAGTTGAAGAAGAAGCTTGAGAAGCTTTCAGAGTTTCAGAAGAAGCTGGAAGCGGTCAAAGATGAAGAGAAACGGATAAACATGACCGATGAGGACGCGCCGGTGATGAGGCACAAGGACGGGACGAGCAAGCCGAGTTACAATCATCAAAGTGCGGTGGATGAGAAATATGGAGTGACTACGGCGGTGCGAACGAGTCAAGCGAGTGACAAGGCTGAGGATCTTGAAGCGATCGTGGATGCATCGAAAGAGAACACCGGTGGTAGCCATGAGAAGGTGAGCACGGACAGCGGATTTTGTAGTTACGAGATGTTGGAGAGCATCGAGCGGCGAGCGGAAGAGTTTTACGTTCCGGACAGGCGATTTGAAGAATCGAAGAAGGATGCCGGGGAAAAGAAAAAGTACGGCACCGAAGACTTCGAACGCGGGGAGGACGGGAACTATCGGTGCCCGGCCGGTCATGAGATGAAGTACGTGGGGAGATTCGACGATGCGAAGGGCTCTCGTTTGGACGGATACGTGGGAACGGGCTGTGAAGGATGTTCGGTGAAGGTGAAGTGCACGAAGGCGAGGGCGCGTCGCTTGCAGATCGATACCCGAGAGCCGTATCGGCGGAAGATGAGAGAAAAGCTACGCGGCGAGGAAGGTCGGGAAGTGTACATGAAGCGTCAAGGAGTGGTGGAGCCGGGTCACGGGGACGATCAGAAAAACCGGAAGTGGAGGCAACATCACCTGCGGGGGCTGGAAAAGGCGACGGCGGAGTTCGTATTGGTTCGTATTGCGGCAAACCTGGCAAAGATCATCAAGTTCAAGGCCGACGAACTGCTTGCCATGCAGGTAACATAAGAAGCGTATGAACCTGGATAGGAAATACACAAGGAACGCGGCGGAGGCGGACGCCATGCGCCGCCGTCCGACAGCCTGCATTATGATACCGCCGGCGAATCGACGGGGGCCGGCGCCCGTCACGCCGGGTTGCGGGACAGCCTGAATTGCCCGGCAGCAGTACGTGAGTAAGACTTTCTCGTGGCGATTCGCCGGTGCTGACCGGCGATATCGCAGAGAAAGGCAAAGCGAGCGCGGACTTCAGTCTCAAACTGGGAACTGCTGCTTTCATCGGGGCTCGACGCGCATGGCCGACGCTCGCCCGATGATCGTAGACCGTGTACACTAGCTTCCATGACTCCCCGCGACGCGGCGGGGCCGAGCGGAGGCCCTGCGGTATCGGTGATCATCCCGACCTACAATCGAGCGCGATTGGTTGTCGAAGCGATCGAATCAGTGCGCGCGCAGAGCTTCGCCGACCTCGAAATCGTCGTCGTCGACGACGGGTCCACCGACGATACGGTTGCCCGGCTCGTCGAGCTCGCGCGCACAGAGTCGCGCGTACGATGGATCGAAACCACGCACACCGGGCGACCCGGCGCGGCGCGGAATCGAGGGGTCGAGGCAAGCTGGGGTCGCCTTCTCGCGTTTCTCGATTCGGACGATCTTTGGCATCCTCAGAAACTGGAACTGCAGTTGCCGCTCATCGTGAACGGGGGCTACCGAATCTGTCATACGCGCGAACGCTGGCTTCGCGCGGGGCGCGAGATATCGCAAGGGCGCCGGCGCCACCGGCGAGACGGCGACCTGTTCGCCGATTCGCTCGTCAAGTGCATTATCGGGCCGTCCACGGTGCTTCTCGAACGGAGCCTTTTCGAGGAAGTGGGCGGATTTCGCGAAGACGTCGAAATCGGCGAGGACTACGAGCTGTGGCTCCGCGTAACCTCCCGCGAGCCCGTGGGATACGTCGATGAGCCGCTCACGACGAAGCGCGCCGGTCACGGGGACCAGTTGAGCGAAAAGTACGGGCACATCGAAGTATTCCGTATCGCCGCGCTTCGAGACCTTTTTGAGCGCGGGTATTTCGTCGGGGAGTGCGAGACGGCCGGATACCGGCCCGGCGGAAGCCGGACGGGCATGTCTGGAACCGCGGACGGCGACGTCGCGACCATTCGGTCGTGTGCGAGCCGGTCGGCCCTCGCGGCGGCGGAGCTTGCGCGCAAGTGCCGCATCTACTCCGCCGGCGCGCGAAAGCGGGGCCGAGTGGAAGAGGCGGAGCGCTACGAGGAGATGGCGCGACGAGCCGACGCCGGTTGAATCGGCAGTCGACCGGACGGCGCGAGAGCCGTGCGAAGCCTACGAATCGCTCTTGATCAGAGCAACTTCGTGACGCTTCGGATGTCCGGGCGCGAACCGCACAGAAAGAGTCGATCGCCCGATGCGATTACCGTATCGCCGTGCGGCACGACGAACTCGTGCGCCGACCCCCGGAACAACGCGGTAACAAGAACGTCCCGCGGAAACCGTTTCGACTTCGCGAACCGTTCGATCGTGAGGCCGTCGCACGGCGAACCGTCGGGAACCTTGACGATCCCGATTTCCAGGTTTCCGAGACCGACCACTTTTCGAAGCTCGGGCGTCTCGATATTGACGATGAACTGCTCGATCAACAGGTCGGATACCCGTCCGATATTTGTGACCCCAACGCTCTTGTAGATCGGCTCATAGGTCGGATCGGCCATCCGTACATGAATGTTCGGAATGCCGAAATGTTTCGCGAGAAGCGCGAAGGTAAGGTTCGCCGAATCGTATCGCATGGCCGCGACCGCGACGTCGCTGCGTTCGATTCCGGCGTTCTGGAGCGTCTTCAGGTCGGTGGCGTTGCCGTGTATCGTTACGGCGCCGTACTCGGAGTAGATCGCTTCGCACACTTCCTTGTCGCGGTCGATGATAACGACGTCGTGCTTCGCGTCGACAAGCCGTTTCGCGAGGCCCCGACCGATCCTTCCCCCTCCGGCGATGGTGATGAACATGACCGCCTCCTATCCGTCCCAAGCCTTCCGGCTGAATATCATAAGTATCGGCAGTATTTCGAGCCTTCCGGCGAGCATCCCGAATACATAGGTGACTTTTACGATCGCCGGAAGTTCCGACATCTGCTGCACGCTGAAATAAGCGGGGCCGATGTTGCCGACCGCGGAGAACATTCCGCTGAACGACTGCCACGGATCGAGATCGGTGAACAGCGCGGTCACCGCACCGCCTACGACGATCAGAAAGAGCCACCCGAAAAAGAGTCCGGTGATGCGATGAATTTCGGCGGTCGGGAAGATTCTCGAATCGATAACGACGCCGCTCGTCGCACGTCGCGGGAGTCTCAGCCGTTTCACCTGATTTCGAAATACTTTCCAGAGCACGACGATCCTGAGAACTTTTATTCCACCCGCGGTCGAACCGACCGACCCGCCGACGAGCATGAGTACGAGCAGGAGCTGTTTCGACAGGGTGGGGAAAAAGGGATCGTTGATGTCGACGGTTCCGAAGCCGGTCGTCGTGATGATCGCCGAGACCGTAAACAACGCCGCCCGCACGTTCGACTCCGCCGTCCCGGCATTCGTGAACAATCGCACCGAGCGGCCGACCGTCCGGTCCAGGAGAATCAGAAGCACCACCGCGCACACGATGCCGGCGAACGAGCGGAACTCGACGTCGCGGAACACTTCCCTGAAGCGACCGGTGAACATCTTGTAGTGGAGGAGAAAGTTGATGCCGCCGGCAAGCATGAACACGGTAATCGTGTATTCGATCAGTCGATAGTTGGTGTATCCGGCGAGTCGAAAATGGTCGATGCTCGCGTCGTAGGTCGAAAAACCGCCCGTGGAGAGCGTCGTTAAGGAATGGCACAGGGCGTCGAAAGTGCTCATACCGAGGATGCGGAGCACGACGAGTTCGACCAGCGTCAATCCCGCGTACATCAGCCACAGGACGGCCGCCGTCCGATAGATGTTCGGCGTCGGTCTTGCCGATTCGATCTTATGGGCTTCGGCGGCGAAGAGCTGAAAGTAGGCGTTGTTGGACTTGATGGTGATGCTCAAAAAGAGCGTGAGTATGCCGAGGCCGCCGAGCCACTGAATGAGGCTACGCCAGAACAAGAGAGACCGGGGAAGAGACTCGACATCGGTGATGACGGTAATCCCGGTCGTCGTGAAGCCGCTTACCGATTCGAAGTACGCGTCGAGATAGCTCATTCCGGCGATACGGACGAAGGGCACGGCCGCGAAAAGACAGAGGACGATCCACGCGATTCCGCAAATCAGTAACCCCTGCCGAAAACGGAGCTGCCCCGGACGGAAGGCAACTCTTAAAACGACGCCGGCGACGCTCGAAAGCGCGGCGGCGAAGAGAAACGCAGGGATTTCCGAATGTTCGCGGTAGATGAGAGCGATGAGTATCGGCAGAAGAAGCAACGCCGCGAACACGATCGCGAGCAAGCCGGTTACGTTAAGAACCGACCCGACGGTACTCGCCCGCCCGCCCGAGTTCGCCCGCCCGCCCGGACCGGCTCTCCCGATCGGATTTGCGTCTCCGGCGGCGTTCGCCAAGGGGCGCCCGCCGTTCACGTCCACCGGCCGCCCACATCGGTCGGTTTTTTTGGCGCGAGACGTCGGAAATACGTCACGCCGTTCAGAGCCTCGTTAACTCGTCGCGCAGCGCGTCGCGATACTCAGGAATCGTCGATGCGTAGCGGATCAGCGCCCTGAGGTATCCTTCCGGGGCGCCGGTGTCGAGCCGTTCTCCGGAAAAGCGGCAATGAACGACCTTTCCCATCTCCATCTGCTTCTTGAGTCCGTAGACGTGATAGTATTCCTCCCTGCGGTCGTGACGTTCCCAGCCTTCGGCGAGCGCATCGAGAAACCCCTCGCTGTAGAGAAATCTCCCGATGGACGCTTCCCTGCTCGGTTCGGTCCCCGGCGGCGCCTTCTCGATCATGTCGAGAACGTGGAATCCGTCGTCGGCAAGCTTGAGACTGGCGTATCGATCGATATCGGGAGGGTCGTGGACCGTCGCGAGCACCGAGCAGCCGGTCCGCTCGTACACGTCGATGAGTTGGCGGGCAAGCGGAGGGTCTCCGAAATGAAGGTCGTCCGGATACGCGACG
>JAJRYZ010000004.1 GCA_024275515.1 Spirochaetota bacterium | reverse complement strand
CTCTCGAGAGATGCGAAACAACGTCGGATCTGCTCGCCGCCCTTCCTCATCTGCTCGGCGTAGCCCGAGAGCTCGTCGCCGAGGGTCATCGGGACGGCGTCCTGAAGGTGTGTTCGCCCCAGCTTGACGACGGAATCGAACTCCCCGGCTTTGCGTGCAAACGCCGCCGCGAGACCGTCGAGAGCCCGTGCCGCCGATTCGGCCTCGATGCGCGCGGCGACATTTATCGCGCTCGGAATGACGTCGTTCGAGGATTGCCCCATGTTGACATGATCGTTCGGATGGACGGGTTTGCGGCTCCCGAGCGCCGAACCGAGCGCAACGTTTGCGACATTGGCGATCACCTCGTTTACGTTCATGTTCCACGATGTCCCCGATCCGGTCTGAAAGACGTCGACGGGGAAATGATCGGACCATCGGCCGTCGGCCACTTCGTCGGCGGCGGTGCGAATCGCGTCCCCCAGACCGGCGTCGAGCAGTCCGAGAGAAACGTTCGCATACGCGGCCGCTTCTTTGATGCGGGCGACGGCGCGAAGCATCGGGACGGGTATCCGCAACGGCGAGACGTTGAAATTCTCCGAGGCTCGCTGCGTCTGCGCACCCCAATACGCCTCGCCGGGCAGCGAGACGTCGCCCATCGAATCGGACTCGCGCCGCGTTGATTCGCCGGACCGACTGGTCATCTGTTCCTCCTCATACCAAGGTGTAGTAATCTGTACGCAATGCGGCGCCGCACGTCAATGCTTGCAGTTTTGCTACTTTTCCGGTTTTCGGGACTCGTTGCCCAGGATGCCTCTTCGCCGCGCGAATTGGACGCGCGGTGGCGGGAGATCGCGACGCAACACGTTCGCATCGTGTATCAGCAAAAGGATGAGTCGTCGGCGCGGGAAATCGCCGGTTTCGCGGAGACCGTCTATCGGCAGGTGACGTCGCTCTACGATTCATCTCCGCAAACGGTGCTCTGCGTGCTTCGAAGCGACACCGAGTTCGCAAACGGTCTTTCGCGTCCCGATCCTCCGCATATTGAGATCAACACGACCGCTCCGGCAGGTCCGTGGCTGGGCGCGTCCACCGAGAGTTGGCTGAAGGCGGTTTTCGTCCACGAACTCGCTCACTACGTCCAGTTCGGCGAAAAGCGCGGACTGTTCGGGACGATGTCCCGCGCGCTCGGTCCCGGCGTTGCCGCGGCGACCGGCGCTTTCACCCCCGGCTGGATGATCGAGGGGCCGGCGGTGGCCGCCGAAACGCTGTTTACCGACGGCGGTCGGGGGCGCAACCCTTTCTTCCACCTCTACGCGCGCGGACTGCTTTTCGAAGAGCGGCTGTTTAATCTGGCGAGGGCGGCGAACGAATCGCGCTTTCCTCCCCCCGGTCGGATCTATCTCGCCGGATACCTCATCAGCGACTACCTGCTCGACACCTACGGCGAGCAGGCGTTTCGCGATATCGTCGTTCGCTTCTTTCGCTTTCCTTTCATGGGCCCCTGGCGCGCGATTCGGGTAGTGACGGGGAGTTCGGCGAGGGAGATCTTCGGCTCGATGAAGCAACGAATCGCCGGCACTTACTTCGGCGACGCGCCGCCCGGGCGGGGCGGGAGAGTGACGCCTGCGCGGGTGGGCGATTATCATCTGCCGCGCCGGACCCGCGCCGGCTGGTATATGTATCGTACGCGCCTCGATCGGCCGAGCGCGATCGTTCGTTTCGACCCCGAGACGGGCGAAGAAGATGAGATCGTAGTCGTCTCTTTGAGCGACGCGTATTCTTTCACGGCCGACGCGACCGGGTCGTTCATCGTTTTCGCTTCACCGGTATTCGGCTACGATGCCCGAAACGCTTTCCTCACCAGCGACCTGTTCCTCTACGACACGGCCCGCCGGACTACCGAGCGCCTCACCAGGCGGGCGGGCTTGAGACATCCCGAGCTGTCTCCCGACGGGGCGGTTCTTGTGGCGGTGAAGCAGGAGGCGAGTTTCGCGTCGCTCGTCGAAATCGATCGGGAAGACGCAACGGAGACGCTTCTCCTGCGAATACCCGAAACGAATCTGTACACTCCGCGAATCAGTTCCGACGGACGCCGCGTCGTGTTCTCCGCCAATCGCGCCGGAGTCCAGGATATCGGCGCGCTCGCCCTTGATGTTCCCCGGGGACGCGAGATCGAGGGCGCGTGGAACGTCGAACGCGTTGAATGGATCACCGACACACCGCGCATCGCCGAGTACTATCCGGTCGAATCCGACGGAGTCGTGACCTTCGGCGCCGACGGCGCGACGGGCCTCGAACTTCGCGTACGCGAACCCGACGGTGAAACGAGAACGGTTGTTCGTGATCCCGTCGGCGCTTTCGCCGGGTTTCGTGACTCCGGCTCGTGGGTATACGCAAGCTATTCGGCCGACGGTTTCGCGGTGTTTCGCAGGCCCGTCGCACCGGAAATCGAAACGACCGGTTCGACGGAACCGCCCGACATCGTCGCCGGCGGAGGCCGAAGAGGCCGGCGCGCGGTCGGTCTCGTCGTCGATGCGCCGAAGCGCTACGTCGACTTTCCGCGGCTCGTCCTCTGGCTTCCGCTGCCGTTCGCCCCCAACCCTTTCCCAGCCGACCCGGCCGCTTCGGAAGCGGTCTCCTTGGAGTCTTTCGCTCTCGCCCCCGGTCTTCTTCTCTTCTTCCGATCGCCCGTCCGCGGGCACACCGTCACCCTTGAGGGCGGAGTCCTCCCCGACGTCGGCCAACCTACCGGGACGCTGGACGTCGCCGTTTCGATCGGGAAGGGGGCGCTTTCTTTTTCGTTGACGGAGGCGTATCGGGAACAAGAGAGCGGCGCGGCACAGACGACCGAGCTTCGCATCGGATACTCGGCGCCGCTGCTCGCCTACGCCCGTTTCCCGATATCGCGTTCGTTGAGCGCCGGGTGGTCGGCGCGTTATCGGGTTGACCTCGAAGACGAGCTGCCGTTTGCGCCCTTCGCCGCCGGGGTTCCCGCGCACCATCTACTCTCCGTCGGGGCCGACGCGACGGCGCGTTTGTTGCGTCGCGGGAGCTCCCTGCACGCGCGACCCCCGTGGGAGCTGTCGGTCGACGGTCGCGCCGAGGTGACGGTGGTCCGTCCCGACGAAACCTATCCCGTCTTTTCGGCGAAACTTACCTCGACCGGTACTCTCCCTCCGGGACGAACCAACCACCTTGTATCGGCGTCGGTCGTCGCCGGATACCGGAGTTCGCCCGTGTCCGAACCGGTCGCCGTCCCCAACGGCGGTTGGCGTCCGGGAATCGACGCGCGATCCACCGACGCGCTCGCGACGCTCTCCTACCTGCCCCCGACGCTGCCGACCGATCTTCCGCTTCCTTTCGGTTATCATCTCGGCTCGATCGGCGCGCGGCTTTCGGCGCAGGGGTACGCGTCGCTCACCGCCTCGCCTATGGTCGATCCGACCCTCTACGCGAGCGTCGAGATCGAGTTTGGAATCGGGAAGACGGTTCATTTCCCCGTCGCGCTCGGCGCGGCTGTGAGGTTGAGAACCGGAGATCCGTCCGGTTTCACGCTCGGCGACGACCTGCGCATCTACGTATCGTCCGGGGGAATCACCGGGACGATCACGGGGCGCCGGTCGAACGAACGAAACTTTCGAAAGGAGTGTCGGCTCAGGTGAGTAACACACGCGT
Organism: Spirochaetota bacterium; assembly: GCA_024275515.1. Lineage (GTDB taxonomy): Bacteria > Spirochaetota > Spirochaetia > ARS1246 > ARS1246 > JAJRYZ01. Next base: position 3,145 of record JAJRYZ010000004.1, on the reverse strand, counting down.
TATACTGGCCGGATTGAAGCATTCGGGTAAATCGACGCTCGCTCTGCGTTTGGCCGAAGAGCTCTCCCTGCCCTATTTCGATCTCGATCGGCTGATAGAAACCGAGTACCGCACCGACCGACTCGTTGCGTGCCGTGACATATATCGGCGGCACGGTCGGCGCTACTTCATGAGTCTCGAGACACAGGCCGCCAAGAGATTATCGCTCGCCCTGCGGAAGCGTCCCGGAGTCGGGGCGCTCGGCGGAGGAACGTGCGACAACGCCGCCGCGGTCGAGGCCCTTGTCGGGTGCGCGCTCATCGTCTATCTGCGCGACGGCGAGGCGCGACTGTTCGAGCGCATTATGCGCGGAGGGCTACCGGCGTTTCTGCCGAAGGACGACCCTTCCGCGGCCTTCCACGAGCTTTACCTTCGACGCGACGCGCTCTACAGGCGCCTGGCGGACGTAGAGATCGATATTGACGGCGCCGAGGCGGACGAGGCATACTCGCGGCTTCGAACCGTTGTTCTGGAGAATCGTCATGCCCGGTAGCAGCTTCGGCGTCGTCTTTCGAGTCACCACGTTCGGCGAGTCTCACGGCGGCGCGGTGGGCGTCGTGGTCGACGGCGTGACGCCCGGGATCGAGCTTGCGGCAGACGACATTCAGCGCGAGCTCGACCGGCGCAAACCCGGCCAGTCGATCGTGACGACTCCACGACGTGAGACCGATACCGTCGAGATACTTTCGGGCCTCTTCGAAGGCAAGGCTACCGGGACGCCGCTCATGATGCTTCTCTACAACAGGGACGCTCGCCCTGAAGCCTATTCGCAGATCAAGGATCTATACCGTCCCGGCCACGCGGATTTTACCTATCGGATGAAATACGGGCTCCGAGACTACCGGGGGAGCGGTAGAGCCTCGGGTCGGGAGACCGCGGGACGGGTGGCCGCCGGGGCGGTGGCGAAGAAGCTGCTCGCCGAGCGCGGAGTCTCGATTACCGCTTACACCTACCGCGCGGCCGGCGTTTCGTGCGCCACGATCGATTTTGCCGAGATCGAGCGAAATCCGATGCGAGCCGCCGACGAAGATGCCGCGAGAATCATGGTCGAACGCGTCGTCGCCCTCGGCGAAGCCGGGAACAGTTGTGGAGGAATTATCGAGTGCAGAATCTCGGGGGTCCGGCCGGGCATCGGAGATCCGGTCTTCGACAAGCTCGACGCGATGCTCGCGCACGCCATGCTCTCGCTCGGCGCGGTGAAAGGAATCGAGTTCGGTGCGGGATTCGCCGCCGTCGACATGAAGGGAAGCGAACACAACGACTGGCGCGATGAAAAAGGTTTCTTGTCGAACAACGCGGGAGGGATACTCGGCGGAATATCTACCGGTCAGGAGATACTCTTTCGAGTTGCCGTCAAACCGACCTCTTCGATATCGGTTCCCCAAAAGACGGTCGACACACGCGGCCGCGCGAAAGAGATCGTGACCGAAGGGCGGCACGATCCGTGCATCTGCCCGCGATTGGTGCCGGTCGTCGAGGCGATGGCGGCGCTAGTTCTTGAGGATCAGTACAAACGTCAAGCCGCGCTTCGCGCTACCTGACCGATCGTCGCGGACGAGTTGACCTCTGCCTACCTCATCGATAGCATCCTTCCATGGAATATCGGATCACCGTGCGCTCGAATCCGAGGCTGATCGGACTTTTTCTTATCATCGTCGCGCTCCCGGCGGCCGGCGTTGTCGCTTTTCTTCTCACCTCGGTGATCGTTGCCGTTCTCATCCTTGGAGCCGGGTTGTTTTTTTCATACAACTTCATAAAGCTTGTTCGCTCGACCTTGGCTTCGCGTATCCGGACGAATGCCTCCGGAGTCGTTTTCGATTTCGGAAAAGGCCACAGAAACGAGTTCGACTGGAATCGGATAAGCCATTGCGGCGTCTATTCGGAACCGAAGCGCGGACGTGCGCTGTTCATCTACGACGAGGAGGACGACCGGCTGGTGACGGTCCCGAACGAATACGAATCGTTCGATGTGCTCGTTACGGAGGTCCGCGAACACACGGTCGGTCGTTTCGAGATTATCGACCTCGGCGCGTTGTCGACGATCGAAGAGTACCTGCGCGAAAAAGTGACGCCTCCGGCCGGAGAAAAGGCCGACACCGAATAGTGCCGACGGACTCTATCCCGGGCGAACACTCACCATAGATTCGTACTCGTCGAGCGGCGCCGGGCGATGAAAGTAGTAGCCTTGAAAGAGGCGGCACCTGTGCTCGACGAGTGTCGAGAGCTGTTCCGCGGTTTCGACGCCCTCCGCCACGATTGTGAGGTTAAGAATGATTCCCAGGTCAATGATCGTGTTAACCACCTTTGCGTTGCTCTCCGAGCTTAAGCGGGAAACGAAGGTCCGGTCGATCTTTAGACCGTCGACCGGATAGTTGGTCAGGTAGGCCAGCGATGAATACCCGGTGCCGAAATCGTCGATCGCTATCGTAACACCCGGGTTTAGACGTCTGATCGCCTCGATCTTCCGCAACGACCGCTCGGGATTCTCCATGATCGCCGATTCGGTAAGCTCCAACGTCAGCGCGGAACCGTCGAGCGAATGCCGCGCCAGCGTTTTTTCGATGATCTCGGCGATTCCCGGCTGATCGAGCTGCGCCGGCGCAAGGTTGACCGAGACTCTCAGATCGGGGCGCGAGTTTTTCCGGATTCGCGCCAGATCGCGGCACGCGACGCTAAGCACCCACGTGCCGAACGGGACCGTCAGGCCGACGTCGTCGACGGCGTCGAGAAAGACCGCCGGGCTGATTATTCCCCTTTCCGGATGGTCCCATCGCGCCAACGCCTCCATCGACTCGATTTCGCCCGCCGCGTTGACGATCGGCTGGTAGTAGAGCCTGAACTCGTTTCTCGACAGCGCGCGCCTGACGCCGTGCTCGATCACGAGGCGCTGGATCGCCATACTGTTAATGTCTTCCGTAAAAAAAACGAAGTGATTCCCGCGCTCTTTCGCTCGATACATCGCCGCATCGGCATTCCGGAGCAATACCGTAGCGTCGGTTCCGTCCTCGGGGATGACGGCGATTCCGATGCTCACGCCGAGGCGAATCTGACCGATCGACTGTTGTACGTCGACGGCGAACGGCTCGGTAATCCGGTCGATAACGCG
>JAJRYZ010000089.1 GCA_024275515.1 Spirochaetota bacterium | reverse complement strand
CATCGACTCGGTGCCCCAACGCCAGATTCGCGTCGACGGTATCCATCCCGTCGTCTTGGAGCGCATAGGCGTTGACCTTCTCAAAGAGGCCGATCCCGCGTCCCTCCTGGCGGAGATAGACGATGTACCCGCCCTGCTGAGGGTGTCGAGCGGTCGTGATTTCGCCGCCGTTCGATTTCCAGCATGCGGGCTAGGTATCGACCGATAATGTCGACTTCGACGTTTACCCGATCGCCGATCCGACGCTCGGAAAGAACGGTGCGCTCCAAAGTCAGCGGAATGAGGTTGACCGTTACCTGTGTTCCGCACAGCTCTGCGATGGTCAGGCTCACGCCGTCTATCGCGATCGATCCTTCGCGCGCGCAGTAATTCGCCGGTCCCGAATGAAGCTCGATTGTGAGAAAGACGTTTTTCTGATTCCGAGAGATTGCCACCACCGATCCCGTTGCGTCGACGTGTCCCTGAACAAAATGGCCCCCGAGCCGTGTCGACGGAGTCACCGCGCGCTCCAGGTTCACCCGCCTGCCGCACCGAAACGTCCCAAGGGTTGTTTTTTCCAGAGTGACTGCGAGGACCTCGACCGAGAAACGATTACCTTCGAGTCGGGTCACCGTCTGGCAGGCGCCGTCGATGCAGATAGAGTCACCGACTGAGGCGCCCTCAAGAACTCGATCCGCCTGAATCTGTAACAACTGGTAGCCCGAACTCTTCCGTACACCTGTAACACTGCCGATTTCCTCAACCAGCCCCGTGAACATCTGCCGCCTCCTCTGCGTCGACACGAACAACTCCGCGAACCTCGTCAAGCCACTCGGCACGCGCTCCTTCGAACACTTGCTGGTCGCCGATTCGTCGCCAGTTGACATCGGTAAATCGCAGCGCGTCCCGTGGACTCTCCACTCCAAGATTTCCGTGGAGTGATATTCCGTTGCCCATGAGGAGGGGGGCGATGTAAACGGTAAATCGATCGAAACACCTTGCAGAGATGAAACTCGCAATAAGTGTTGCTCCCCCTTCTACCAGAAGGGACTGAATCCCCAACCGGTGCAGGATTCCCAGTGCCCCGCGCAGCGGTATCGGCCGCGCGCGGCATCTCGGCGGCTCCTCAGATTCCGGTTCCGGCGAAACGGCAACCACGGTGACGCCTCGTTCCGCGAATGCCTCGCGGCGGGTCGTCCATTCGACGGCGTTCGATTCCAACGTGAGAATCACGAGATCAGAGGCCCGCCGCCGTACCAAATATGACGTGAGAGGCGTACGCAGGCGAGAGTCGAAAACAACCGCACGCGGCTGAGCCCGGGCATGGTCGACGGTCCCTTCTTGCCGTACGGTAAGTCGAGAATCGTCGGCCAGAACTGTTTCGACTCCTACCGCGACCGCATCGTGCCTCCGGCGCAACCGATGTGCGTCCTTGCGTGCGTCTGCATCTGTAATCCACTTGCTCTCACCGGATGCGGCGGCAATCTTGCCGTCCAGAGACATTGCTACTTTCAAATGTACGAGAGGCCGACGCAGCGCCATTGAGATGTTGAATGCCGCGTTAAGATTCCAGAATCGGGCGTTGTCGTCGGCTATCTCTACTTCAACACCGGCCCTTCTCAGCTGTCGAACACCACTTCCGCGCACCAGCGGGTTAGGATCGAGTTGGCCGATAATCACGCGCGTGATTCCTGCGTTGATGATGTCTCGCGTGCAAGGGGGCTGATGTTTCCCCGGCAGATCGTACGAACATGGCTCCAGATTGCAGTATAGGACGGCTCCTCGTGCCCGCAGCCCGGCATCGGCGAGCGCCACCGCCTCCGCGTGTGCGCCTCCATACCGGGCATGATAACCCCTCCCCACTACCGTTCCGTCCCTGACCACGACTGCACCCACCATGGGATTAGGAGCGACGGAACCGGCCCCCTTTCGGGCAAGCGAAAGAGTCAACGCCGGCAGATCTTGATTCCGGAATCTGCTCATACGAGTAATTCGAAATCCGGCCTGCCGGATTTCGAACTGCCGCCGGCGGCAACCGAAAAGACGCCGTTTTCGTGGCGATTCGGCGATTCTTCCGCCGAAACGTCAGAAAACGGGTCATCGAGCGATGCTCGCAGCGTCACATTTCGAATCGCTGTGCTCATACCTACCTCCCGGCTCGAAGTGGGATACGATCTGCGCAGGCACAAAAAAACCCGAGCTATTGCCCGGGGCGCCGTGTATGGGAGACATGCAGCCGATTCGGCTAGACCTGTGCGATTGACATCCCACTGCGTCGTTCTTCAAGCAGCGCTTACCCAAGCAGTTTCAGGATGGTCAACTGCATTTGGCTTTCTCCCATCCGGACTATACCGTCGGTACCGGAATTTCACCGGTTCTGCATCGTCAAACGATACTCGCGGACTATAACCGCCGGTGGGGAATTGCCGCCAAGCGGCGCACCCCGCCCCGAAAACCGATACCAACATATCCATTCGCCGAACGTTTGTCAATCATCATGAGGCATCATGGGCAATTCCAAATCCGGCGCGCCGAGTTTCGAATTGCTCCTTCGTTCCAGTTCCGTCTTCGCGCTTCCGTATGTGTTCCCTCACTCGAAAGCACAAACATCTTGCGATATCGTCGTTGAACGATACGTCGCGTGAATTTCCTGCGATTCGCCATCAGGAAGACCTATTCGGTTCCTGTTTGCCCGTCAATTGTGCGGATAGGAGGTGGGGAATGCGGCCCATCCGACCCCGAAGATAGCTTTTCAGGATGTCCTTGTCGTTTCTGATGTTGTCTCTCAGCCTTCCTGGACCGCCCTGCCTCTCGATCTTGCCAAAACCGGACTTCGCGCCTAACCGAAGAACAGCAGTATTGCCAAACGCCGTGACCGGTATTCAATCATCCATTAGCTCAGGTATACATATCTCGTTTGAATCAATGATCTTCAACTCGCGTACGGCGCCTTGAAGAAGGGTGTTGTAGCAAATGGTGTTGATCTTTCGTGCGACACCTGTGGTTTTCTTGAAGATGTCGGCCTTCGCTGCTTCGGTGAACAACGTGTTCTCATTTCCACAGATGCGGGTATGATGGTCGATGTACCCGACGCTTTCTTCACAGCTCATCGGCGCCATGAACACCGAGAGGCGAATGCGCTGTCGTAGAGCACGCAGGTGCTCCATCTTGATGCGGCGGATGATTTCCGGTTGTCCTGCGAGAATGAGGGTGATGGAATTG
>JAJRYZ010000088.1 GCA_024275515.1 Spirochaetota bacterium | reverse complement strand
GCCCCGATGCCGGTTCAGAAAGTTGAGCACCTCATCGAAGAGCAAGAGCACCGGACCGCCTGCGGCCTGGAAGACGCGGGCAAGCGCCTCCGTCCCCCGCGCCGTGGTCTTCGCCGCCGCGCCGAGCTCCTTGACGCCCTTATCGCCGGCAAGCTGCCGGGCGACATCGATCCACGGCGTCTCCCGTCCTTGCTGGGGGTCCCAGGCGTTGCCCACAAAGGTAGCGACCCTGGCCTGGGGCACGGTGCTTTATACCCGCTGCCTTGACCAGATCACTAACGCCCGGATAATCCATGGCTTCAGCCCCGTTCGTGACGAGATGATAGAGAGCCGTCAACGTGTGGGTCTTGCCGCCGCCGAACTGAGTGATAAGCGTCATAACCGGCGCGGTGTTGGCTGTCTCGCCTGTAAGCCTTCGGAGTACCATCCCCGCGTGCTCGCACAGCGCCCGCGTAAAGCAGGTCCGCGCAAAAAACTGCTCGGGCTCCCGGTAATCCTCCGGCGCGGTCTTCGCAATGACCTGCTCCAGGTGGATGGCAAACTCGTCCGGGTTAAACGATCGGCCTTCCCTTACTTCCTTGCGCGGTGTAGCGACTTTGTACCAAGGTTCCATCATTTTCTCCTCTTTCGGAGGGCTTCCTTCGGCATTAGAGCCCTCACCTCCCTGCGCACCCGTCTGGCAATTGCAACCGCCCTCCTGGCCTCTGAAAGCGGGATAGGTTCATAATCCCCCGGATAGCGCGTGACCGTGGCATAGGCGGTCAATCTCCTTTGCTCCTCGACCGCCAGTTGCGGCCGGGCGCTCCTGGAAATCAGCGCAAGCAATTCCCGAACGTCATGTGTTTTTGGAAAATCGATGCTTTTGAACGTCAGGAATGCCTTAAGGTACTTTTCCACACACTGCTGGGCATGGAAGCAGGTTGTATCCGTGGGGCAGTCTTCACCCATTTTCAATGTATACGCGGCATTCTTCAGATCGTTCTCCGCCTTTTCAATCCACTCACGGACAACTTTAATTACTTGCTCATTCCTTTGCATAAAGCGTCTTTCCCTCCATAGCCGCAGGCCTTTCGATCGTTCCGACAATTTCCTTGCGCCACTCGAAGTCCTCGGGCGTGGTCACAATAATGTCTTTCGGGATGCGGACATCGTGCAGGGCCACTCCAATCTCAATTGCCTTATCCCTCCTGGATCCCTCAACCGGCAATACGACAAGGAGGTCCACGTCGCTGTCCGGACCACCCTCGCCTCGAGCGTGGGACCCGAAGAGAATAATCCGTTCGGGCTGAAACTCCTTTACGATGCGATTCACCATCCTTTGAATGTCTCTTGTGACCGACTTTCTTTTCATCGGATGCCTTCTCCTCTACCTCGGGACCGCCGGGAGCATCGCGTCCAGCAAGCGTTTCTCCTCGCTGCCTTTGGGGTACAGGGCCGAAAGGGCGTTGGCCAGGCGCAGAAAACCGGGCCACGATCCTGCTCTGCCTTGATGAGCGCACGCAAGGCGTTGGCCTGACCTCCCCACTGGAGAAGCATGGCCGCGTGTACCCGATCCAGTGTCGTGGCCTCGCGATCCTTCTGGAGTTCAACGCCTGCCTGTCCGGTAGGCAGGTCGGATGTATCCCTGCCTGCGCCACGTGCGTCGCGGCAGGCAGGCATGATGGCCTTCCGGCGTCGGCCTCGACCGCGAACCTTCGGCACGCGCTCCTCCTCCAACTCCGGGAAGAGCAGTTGCTGGTAGTCGCTGCGGGAATCGTGCTCGATCAAGTCGGCCACAGCGTCCGCGCCGTCCTCGCCGAAGAGTTGCTTGGCTCGCTCGGAGACGGCCATGAGGCGCACCACGCCCTTTTTCGTCTCGATGATACGACCCTCCCACTTGGGTAGGTCGATGCCCAGGGGTTGAGCGAACCGACGCGCCACGTCGAAGACAAGGCTGAACCCCTTGGACTTGCCGCGCGGAGCGGCCTCTTCGTTTTCTTCTTCTTCGGTGTCGGCATCGCCGTTGTCCACTTTCCCGTTGGTGCTTTGGAGAGTCCAAAGGAAGAGCGCAGTCAGTCGAGCATCCTCCTCGATAGCCCCGACCGCGCCGTTACGCGCCTTTGCCTCGGCCGTGCCGAGAACCTGCTCCAGGGCCAAACGACCTACAACCTCCCAGACCTTTTCCAGGTATTCCGCCAGTTCCACCTCCCGGCCCTCGGCGGTCTCGACCTTGGAATAGCGGCTGAAGATTTCCAGTGCCGGACCGATACAGGCGAAGACCAGGTCCGCACCGCGAATTCCTTCCGCTTGGAGCCGTTCCATCCAGTCCCCGACGCGATTCGGAAGTTCTCGGAGGACGTCTGCCCAATCGCCAACGGGTGCATTCTCCGGGCGCGGGCGGCAGACCAAATGAACGCTGGTGGCGAGGGCTGCGGATTCTTGAGATCGCAATCGACCGGGTCTTTCCGTAGCGATTGGCCACGAGCCGGTAATTGTCCAACCGCCGCGTATGAGTCCTGAAAGGAGGGCTTCCCAGCCTTCCGTGGTCTTGTGAGCGAAGATGACACAACCGATACCATCATCACGGAGGATGCAGCGGCCCCCGGCAAAAGCACTTGCCATTTGTTGTTCGAAGAAATCGCGGTCTTTCGGGTTGTCTTTGAATTGTCTGGTCTCGTCCTGGACGATCTCCCCTATTTTGGGAGACAGTGGGTTCGATTTGTCGGATGGATCGCGCAAGAAAATATGTCCAGGCAATGCTCGTTTCAACCATGCCATGAAATAGTCTGAAAGATCTGAGTATGGAATTGCGTCATAATATGGTGGGTCAGTGAAAAACACGGCAGCAGACTCAGCAGGAAGAGGATGTTTTGCTGCATCTGCTTGTTGAACTTGGCCAGCCATATCTGTTGAATTGCCCAGTGTAGATGCTGCAGAAAGCACTGCGCTCAAGCCAGCACCGTAAGCGCCAGAGGTTTCGCCAAGAGCTGTTGGTTCTACAAAGTCCCATGTTATGGGCAGCGCCTGCCTTCCGAAGGTACAAGTCGTCTTTTGGAAAGTCAGATGCCACCTGGTAAGCGAACTCGCATAGTCAGCACGCTTGCCTACACAACAGGAGAGAGTTTCAGCAATCGGGCCCAGATTCGTATCTCTTGACTGCCAGTATTGGCCAAGAACCGCCGATAGAGCCATCAAAGCAATGTTCTGCCGCGCCGTAAAGAGGTCGCCCCACTTAAGCATGCCATATCGCTGGACGCGGAAGCCCAGGGCACCAATGGGTAGTACGGGCTCATCCGGCACGGGACATAGGCCTTTCTTGTCTCCGCGCTCCCATTCATCGAGCATCTGTTGGACCCGCTTCTGTGCCTTCCATACGGCCTGGTAGTCGCGCTCGGCCGGTAATCGGTAATGACGGCCTTGCATTCCCGGATGCAAGGTTACGACGGCTGTCATTCGCGCGCCGCCGATACGATTGCCTTTCTCGTCGAAGATCACGTCCGCGCCGCCCCGTTGCTCGGCGAGTTGCACCCGGACACGTTCGACTGGTAATACCATGTTGCAGCATGGACAGGCCGCGTTGCCCCTTGTCACCGTTCCGCTTGGTACTTCCTTGTCAGACTTCGGCTCGAAAACCTCGAACTCAATAGTAGCACAGGCATCTTGCCTGTGGCCCTTCTGATAGAGCCATTTGTATTCCTCGGGCTTTCGGACCAAGCCGCGCTTCACAGGATTCTGTCGGACATATTCAGTCTTCTCTTCCCACTCGGCCTCGTGTCTAATGATATGGTCGAAACTCTCTTCGTGCCAGAGAGGGTCCTTGCGCCCGAGAATCTTGTTGACCTGCTTGGAGGAGAAGCTCTTGATACTGTGCAGGATTTCCCCGAGGGCTGAGCCGTCGACAATGCGGAAGATAACGTGAGCGTGATCGGGCATGACTACGGCCGAGTCCAAATCCATCCGCTTCCCATCCCAATGGAGGATCGCAGATACAACGGCGTCCCTGGCGTCGTCCGATAGAACCAGATCCTCTCGGCAGCGGAAAGATACGAAGTAGGTCGCATCGGGTGTTTGAAGATGTGGAAAGTTGCGCTTCTGAATCCCGAGATCGGGGTGCTTCCATGGATTCACAGGCTGGAAGCCTGTGCTACTTTTGACTACCTTGTAACGAAGCGCCCGTTTGCGATTCGCCTTCTTGCATAGCCAGAACGAGCGCATGAGTGGAATCTCCGCTCCACAGTTAGGCGACTCACATTTCACCGTCCGTGCCCACAGGTAGGCGATGGGCTTTGCTCCATCAGGATCATCCGGGTAGAATTCTTTTACCTCTTTTTCCGCTTTTTCTTTTATCTCTTTTCCGACAATCCGCAATGCCTCAGCCAGACCATCCGCCTCAATCTCTTCCCCATTTTTCCTTTTTACTTTTACCTTTTTCCTTCCCCACCGTGGAATGTCCTCCAGCATGACCTTTAGAATGAGACAGGCCACCGGGTTGAGATCGCCGGCGAACGCCTCGCAGCCGACCCGCAAAGCTTCCAGCGGAATAGACCCGCCTCCGGCAAATGAGTCCACCACCAGCGGCGTCTCCTCGGGGTGGGCGGCCTTTACAAGGGCACGGGCCGCCGCAAGGTACTCCGGGTTCGCGGCATTGTCCCAGTTGGCGAAATCCCCGATGAAAGTGAGGATCGCTTTGCGCAGCCCCTCCTCCGATTTCACCTGCTTGTTCATTCGCGGGGTATTCCATCCCGGCATTTTGAGTAACAATTCCCTCGCTTTGGTTCTGAATTCCTCGGGACACTTAGCATCACACGGATCAGGCAACAGCAGTGCCATAAGCATGGCCCGGCACGCCGCCGGCGGCCGACGCGCCCACCAAAGATGGAGAGTCGAGGGATGGCCATGCCTTATTGATTTTTCCCTTGCGGAATGTTTGGAGACTACCGCAATGGGAAAATCGACCTCTGCTAACCGTTTGCATTCTTTCGGTATCATCCGATGACCTCAATTTGCGGTAATTGTGCTAAGGCCTGTACCAGCGCTCGCTTAACCTCGATATTATCTTCTGCAAAGGTTAGTTTGCGGAGACTGTCCAGCTCCCTCTTGGGTAGCCGCTTCAGGCTGATCAATTGCGCCGCCCACTGTCGCACATACCAATGTTCCTGTTTACACCTAAGTCTTTTTTTGGCCTCCAGCCATAACTCCGACATGACATCTCGCTGATACCTCAAGGCCATTAAGCAGTGAGCTTCCTGATAAGGGAAAAGCAGCTTGTTATCGATCAAAAAAGTCGACAGTCTGTCATTGATGGTCCTCAAGTTTCTGTCCTGAGACCGAAGGTACCGAACAGCGCTATTGATTAATCGAGATGGTGGCCACTCGTTCTGCGTCTGCCTGCGCCTAGAGGCCGAACCTCGCGACAGGCAGGCCGGCTCCTGAAGCGTTGGCTTTGTGGCCTCAATCATCTTTACTTCCCTCCTCCCACATCTCCCGATACATCTGCACATACGAAGCCGTCGCCTCCGGGTCAATGGCAAAGTAGCAGCGGCAGAGTTCTTTATACTGAACCACCATCCCCTCGTCGAAACAGAAGCCGAGCATGCCGTCAAGACATCTTTCGATGCGCCTCGAATCGTGGATTCGGGCCTTCAGGATCACATCAGAGGAATCCAATGGCCTGCTTGTCCAATTTATGTCCTGTTTGCCACATTCCCAGAGCCTTCGTCTTCAAATACGAATGAGCCGTTTGAGCCATTTGTGAGCCGTTTCTTTGGCACTTTATAGTAGGCGCCGCGGCCCCGGCCAGAAAGAAAGATCCGGTTTCTTCATTGTCGGTCTCTGCGCTCTCCGCGCCTCTGCGGTGAAAACCTTGTCTTCATATTGCCCTCTTTCTTACCCCTTTTTCGAGGCAGTACCCTTTTTCCTCCAGGGTGCCCCGGGACCTCTGCCGAGGCATTCAACGCGTCCGCTCTGCTGAAGTTGGCGCAGGACCCGCCGGATCATCTCCCGGCTCACCCCCGGACAGGCGCGCTCCAGTTGAGTCATGGTGAATTCGCCGGTAAACCCATTGACAGCCGTTTGGATCATTTCGGTCTTGGCGCCACGAGGTGTCTTGATACGGCCCAGGCGATTTTCGAATTCCCTGTACGCCGTTTTGATGATGAAAAGAATGTAATTGATATATGGCCAGGGGTCGTGTTTTCCTTCGTGCCAACCATGGGAGCTTTGTTCCAGGGTTTCGTAATACCGTTCCTTGTTCTGCTCGATCAGACGTTCCGGGCTGATATATCGTCCGACCTCAAGCCCGAGATGGTAAGATTGCAGAAGCAAAAGAAGCCGGGAGACACGCCCGTTTCCGTCACGGAAAGGGTGGATACAAAGAAAGTCAAGGTTGAAGGCCGCCGTGAGGACAACATGCGGAATCTTCCGATCTTTGACAGCGACATCATAAAGCTCGATCAATTCCCTCAGGTAGTCGGGCGCGGCCACTGCCGGGACCGTCTTGAAACGAACCCGCGAGCGTCCATCCGGATAATTCTCTATGATATCGCTATCCTTTTCCTTGTACTTGCCGGCATCCCATATTTCGCCGCGCGCCAATCGCTGCAGTGTCAAAATCGTTTCTTCCGAAATCGAAAGCTTCACTCCCTGCTCATGGATCAAGTCCAGGGCCCGTCGATACCCTTGCACCTCTTCTTCATCACGATCACGCAACAGGGGCTCGCCGAATACGATCGTGCCGACACGGGATTGGTCGACTTCCACACCCTCGATTCGATTTGAAGAAACCGCGCTTTCAATCAGAGCATGCTCCCGAAGCAACCGGAGGCGCTGGGGGGATTGCCGGGTGAACAGATCCTGTTTGCCTTTAGCCTCGGCAATATCGGAAAGATACCAGGCTGTCGAGGCAGGAACGGATTCAAAGGTACCGGAAAAGAGCCGCAGGGTCATCATGGTTTCTGATCCCCGTACGGTGCTTCGACCTCCCGCACCTGCATCGGCTTACGTATGCCGTTCACCGACAGGTAGTAATGGGCCACCTTGGTTACTTCGTGCCATTCGAGCCGAGCCGGGTCCTTGACCGGCTCCTGAAGCGTCGGCTTTGTGGCGCAGTGCGTCACGATGTACAGCCAGTAGCAGTCTCGCCGATCCTCGGCCACGCGCTGTTCATTGGGTGTAAGCAGGATCGTCCCGGTGGCGGCGGCCAGGCCCTTCACCTCAATGAGGCGCAATTCGCCGGAGCCCAGGTCAAGGCTCGTGATGTCATAACCCAGATTCTTCTCGTGGACGTCGTAGATCCGGCGGCCCCGGGTTTGCCCGTATTCCATCACCACCCGCACGGCGGTGTCCTCGGTCTCGAGGGTTGGCCTCATGCGACGAACGTCAGGGGCCTCGCGCTCTGGGTGCGGGAGGATCAGGACGCTTGCGATCCGCTCGACCGCTTGGAGCGACAACGAACGCCGGCGCTCCAGCTCCTGCCTGCGCCGCTCCCGCCGTGCCAGAAGTTCCGCGTGGCGATTCTCAGCCTGGGCCAGGCGGCCGTCGGCGCCCGGAATGCCCTTTTCCTTGTCTTCGCTCGCCTTCCCGATTTCCTCGTCTGCGCGCTGCAGCAGTTCGGTGAGGGAAAGCTCCACATGCTCTGCAACACGTTTGACCTCGGCCAAGCGTTCAGCCCTAGTTTCCTCGATGAAAGGTTTCATGGCATGTTCGTGCAGCCACGTCGTGGCTTCCGGAGCAGACGCGACAGCGGGTAGCTCTTCGGGCGGTTTGGCCGGAGAAAAGTCCCCGATCATCCCTGGTTCACGAAGGACGGGGTCGCCGCTTCCTGCGATTTCCGCCGCAAAAAGGCGCTCGCGGACCACGTGGCCCAGACCGTCCACGACCCGCGCACGATAGAAGTCGAGCCTGGAAGGCGCCTCATGCTGTAGGGAATAGAAGCAGGCGCCCTTCGAAAACGGTTCATGAGCCGATTGTATTGTGTGACGCCGGACGGCCTCGAAGAGCGGATGGCCGGGAGTGACCCATTCCAGGTTGTTCTTCTCCGCAGTGTCCCGCTCGGCCGAGCAGCGCGGGTATTTGTTCGCAAGCGTTGGAAGTTTCCAGTCCGGGTCTCTTTCATAACGTCGCAGTACGGACGGCGTCCGGGCCGGTTCAAAAGCATAGGGGAGACTGTCCACAATCTTGAGTTTGAGCGGAACATATTCGGCCGCCTCCCGAATGAATCGGGCAATGGTTTCCGGCACGACACGCCGTTCCTGAGCCCGTGCACGACGTTCGACCAGCATCTCCAGGTTGAGCTTCTTGGAAGCAAGTCCTTCGAGGGCGTTTTGGCAGATCGCTCGGAATTGCTTTTCGTCTACGTCCTTGAGCAGTCGTTCCTCAAGATCCGCGTCGCCCAGTTTCCCGGCGAGCGTGATGGCCTCGAGCTGGTGCGGCAGCGGGTCAACACGCGAGATGGAGAGGCCGAAGTAAGGATCGAACTCGTAGGCTATCCTGAGCGAGTGGGCCTGCAATCCCAGCCGGAGGAGGCGGCCGTCCCCGTCGTAGCTGAAAGCGGAATCCAAGATCGTGAGGGTATTGATGTCGCTTTCGGTGAGGGTTACCTTACGAAACCGCTCCGACTGCGTGCCGACGAGCCCCAGGGTCCAGGTGCCGTCGCCACCGCCCCGCACGGTCTCAACGCGCATCGGCTCGTTGAAAAGCGAGCCGGAAAGCATCTGGCCCGGGCAAAAGGGTTCCTTCCGTAGCATCACTGAACCATCCTTTTCACAAACTCGTTGATCCACGATTTCCTTTCAAGACCACACATCGCGCATATCCGCGAACCACACACCCTTCATTCGTCGTATTCGATCTCGCGCGCTTACTCCACAGGTGCGAAACGACGGCGCCATTTTCGCCGGCTCGGTTCCGGACGCTCTCGTGTGGATCCTTCTCGATCTCTCATTATTAACTTACCCGATGATTACGGAAAATGAAACGATCTCTCGCCCATCCGGTATGGTAATTCTCTTTCTTTTAGCAAATAATGCAATTGTGCCGTCCCGTCGCTCCGCCAATGGTGAGTGCCGGAAAATGCATGAGTTCCAAAAAGTGCGTTCGTGTGTTACTCACTCGGGACGCCGCTCGCCGGTGGAGCGTCGATTGATAGCCTCCGGTGGTCTCTGTATACTCGATCCCCATACCGACAGGCGGCATAAGGAGTTCTTTGTGTGATCTTCGAGGCGATCCCATGGTGGAGCTGGTCTCTCATCCTGTTTGTTTTTACGTCCTTTCTCGGAATCGTCGCGGTAATCGCCGGAGTCGGGGGTGGAGTACTCTTCGTACCGATTGTAAGCGCGTTATTCCCGTTTCATCTCGATTTCGTCCGCGGCGCCGGGCTCATGGTCGCGCTTACCGGCGCACTGTCGGCGGGCCCACACCTGCTTCGTTCCGGACTGGCGAATCTGCGCTTGGCGATTCCATTCGCGTTGTTCGGTTCGATCGGTTCGATCGCCGGCGCGCTGGTGGGACTCGCGCTTCCCGAATCGACGGTCCAGGTCCTGCTCGGGTCGGCCGTCTTCGGAATTGTCGTGCTGATGGTCGTTTCACGGAAAGTGAAGGTGGCCGACCCCGAGCACGCCGATCCCCTCGCGCTGGCGCTCCGCATAGGCGGATCGTACCACGAAGCGACCACCGATACGGAAACCGCGTGGAGCATCAGGCGGACCGCGCCGGGTCTCGTGCTCTTTATCGGAATCGGCTTTCTCGCCGGCATGTTCGGGCTCGGCGCCGGTTGGGCGAGCGTACCGGCGCTCCATCTGCTGCTTACGGCGCCGCTCAAGGTCGCCGTCGCCACCAGCGGGTTGATTCTGTCGATCAATTCGGCGGGGGCCTGGGTGTATCTTCACAGCGGAGCCGTGCTTCCGATCATCGCCGTTCCGTCGGTTTTGGGGATGATGATCGGAACGAGAATAGGCGCCCGGCTTCTTACGAGGGTGCGTCCGCGAATCGTCAAGATCGCGGTGATTCTCATTCTCCTCTTGACGGCGGTTCGCCAGCTGCTTGACGGATTGGGGATAGGTTTGTGAAGCTCGACGAGGTGACGGCTCGCTACGCCCGGGTGCTGCAACGGCTCGTCGTGTCGGGAACGGTAGTGCTTTTCGCGACGTTTGTTCTCTACGTAACCGGAGCGATCCCCTCCGCGCCTTCGGCGCAGGAAGTGACCCGTCTTTGGCATTTGGACGCCAAAAGCTACGCCGAGCAGACCGGTCGCCCGGTCGGTTGGGGTCGGCTTGAGATGTTTTCCACCGGAGAGGGACTGGCTTTCGCGTCGCTTTTGTTTTTCGCGCTGTGTTCGATCGTGTGTCTGATCGCGGTCGCTCCCCTGTACGCGCGCAAACGAGACTACCGGTATCTGACGCTGGTCGTCGTCCAGACCGTCGTTCTTGCAGCCGGCGCGGCCGGAGTGTTGGTTGCTCGTTGAGTTGAAAAATCTGCCGGTATGCACTATACTTATTGTATTGGAGATTGCGAAAGTATTCTATGCATACGTCCATCAGGCCATACGGTCGGGTCCTCTACGCCGAAGATGAATACGCTAACCGACGATTGATCCAGTACACACTCGAGCGGGAGGGAGTCGTCTGCGACACCGCGCGCGACGGCGTCGAAGCCTTTTCGCTGTTCAGGAGGGGCGACTACGCGCTGATAATTCTCGATCAATATATGCCGGGAATGAACGGTAACGAAGTGGCGGTCAAGATTCGCGACCTCGATCCGGAGATTCCGCTCATCGCGATTACCAGCGACGATAGCCAGGTTCCGCTGCTGAACGATTCGGGCTTCAATCATGTGTTCCTCAAGCCGCTCCGCGGGCAGGATTACATAGCGACGATTCTGCGTTATCTTTGAACGCGTGTTCGACCGCATAAGACTCACCGCTCGAACGGTAGGTTTCGTTCTGCCCGTTCTGTTTCTCGCCGCCGGCGTGGCGGCCAATACGCTGACCGTATCGATTTCCTCGCGCGAAATAGATCTGGACCCGCAACGCGCAACCGGCTCGACCGAAGCCCAGCTTTTTACCGCACTGCACGAAGGGTTGGTTGGATACGACCGGCTCACACTCGAACCGGTCCCCGGAGTCGCCACATCGTGGGAAATCTCCGAAGACGCGCGGCATATCACCTTCTACCTCCGCACCGAAGCGCGGTTCGAGACCGGAGAAGCGGTTCTCGCGGAGGACTTCCGGGCGAGCTGGCTGCGTTTGCTCTCTCCCGACCTCGCCTTCGAGTACTCTTTCCTGCTCGATCCGGTGGTGGGCGCGCGGGCATATCGGTTGGGAGAATCGACCGATCCGGAATCGGTGGGGATTCGTGCTCGCGCCGCGCGAATACTCGAAATCGAGCTCGAGCATCCCGAGCCGAGTTTTCTAAAAGCGCTCGCTCATCATGCGCTCGTCCCGATCTATCGGAGCGGGCGAAAGGAATCGACGGAGACGGACGACGACTCGATCGTCGTCGGCAACGGACCGTATCGGCTCGTGTCCGCCGGCGCCGAGGGTGACTACGAACTTGTCGCAAGCCCGACGTACTGGGACCGCGATTCGGTGGAGATTCCGCGTATCGTGATTCGCCGCGGTCTCGGTCCGGAGGAAACGAGCCGCGCGTTCAACTCCGGCCGCATAGACTGGGCCCTGAACGAGTTCGCACCGGACCTCGTGTCGAACACCGACGCGATTCGAGTCACGACGTTGTTCTCCACAAGCTACCTCTATTTCCGCACCGACGCGCCCCCGTGGAACGACCCGAACGTGCGCAGAGCGCTCGTGCTGCTGCTTCCGCTCGATGAGCTTCGCCCGGAAGGTCGGTACTATCGGTCTACGTCGGTGTTGGTTCCGCGAATCCCGGGATACCCGAAGCACCGCGGCATCGACACGCAAAACCGCGGAGAGGCCCACCGGTTGCTGGCCGACGCCGGCTACGCCGGCGGCCGATCGCTGCCGCCTGTACGCATCCGAATCTCGGGAACCGCCGAAAGTATTCGAATCGCCGAAGTTCTGGAACGGACGTGGGAACGCGAACTTGATGTCGAAGTCTTTGCCGACCCCGGGCGGACCGACGATTCATTCTACACCGTCGGGTTGTCGACATGGGTGGGAGACTACCCCGATCCGTTGACTTTTTTGGGCATGTGGGCGTCGGATTCGAACCTCAACGACGCCCGTTTCGCGAACAGCCGGTACGACGAAGCGCTCATTCGCGCGACGTCCTTCGGTCGAGCCGAACGGCTCCACATTCTTGCCGAAGCGGAGCGTCTGCTTCTCGAGAGCGCGGTGGTGGTCCCGATCAGCCATGCGTCGGCGGTCAATCTGATCGACACCGAAAGGATAGCCGGTTGGTACGGTAATCCTCTCGACCTTCACCCGTTTAAGTATCTGCGTTTCCGCCCTCGCCGGCCGAACCCGGGGATCGCGGTTCTTCCGGCCGTTCCGTCGGGCTGATCGGAGAAGACTTCAGCGCGAACCGCTCTATGAAAGCGTGCACCTTTCGACGAAACACCATCCCGACTACGAACAGAAGCGACGCCGCGGCTAGCAGAATAAGCGCAAGCGCCCACTCCTTCGACGCGGCCGCACTTCCCATCGCCGCGCTTCCGACGATCCCCGGCATGCGTCCGAGCGTCGAGATGAGCATGAACGCCCCGAATCTCAGAGGCGACAATCCAGCTACATAGCAGAGTATGTCTTTCGGTATCCCCGGGATGACGAAGAGCAGGAAAAAGGCTATCTGCGCGCGCGCCGAGTGCGCAATCCCTTCGAAAGATCGCAGTTGTCGTTCGCTGAACAGCGCCCGCACGAACGGTACGCCGAGACGACGGGCGAGCAGAAAGTTGACGCTGGAGCCGATGAGTATTCCGACGATCGAATAGAAAGAACCCGGGACCACTCCGAACAGGTATCCGCCCGCGATCTGTGGAATCTCGCCGGGGATGACAAACACGATTACCTGAACGACTTGGATAAGGATAAAGGCGAGCGGCGCCCAGGAACCCCAACCGTCCACGGCGCTTTGAATCCGCTCGGGAGACGAGAATACCTTCCAGATTTGCTCCCTGAACACCAACGCCGAGACCACGCCGGCTACGAACACGAGCGGAAATCCTACCAAGGCAAACATGCTGCGTCGTGGTCGATTCATACGGTAGGGGGGAACTATACTCGAGGTCGCCGCCTTTGACTACCTCGCCCGATTTGAGTATACTCACCGTCCGATGAAATCCTCCAAAAAAACGAGCACCCCAAAGACGACTTTCAAGTTGAATCAGGAGGTCGTGTACCCTCTTCAGGGCGTCGGGAAGATAACCGCGATCGAAGAGAAAAAATTCAAAGACCGGATGCTTCTCTACTACATCATCTATCTCGAAGTTTCGGACATGATCGTGATGGTTCCGGTCGACAAGGCGGAGGAAATCGGCATTCGGGCCATCGTCAGCAAGGCGGAGTCGCAGAAGGCTCTCAAGCTGATTACCGAAGATTACGAGCCGGTTGCCACCGACTGGAAGATGCGATACCAGATGAACCTCGATCTGCTGAAAAGCGGAAGCGTCATGGACATCGCGACGGTCGTACGGACGCTCTACCACCGCAGTAAGGTCAAGGAGCTGCCGATTCTCGAACGTAAGCTTTTCGACAGCGCGCTCAAGTTGCTCGTTGATGAGATTTCCTTTTCACTCGACAAGCCCAAGGATGAAGTCGAAGCGCTGATATTCAGCAAGCTCGAATCGGACTGAGCATGAAACCGGCAATTCGAAATATGACAACGGGAGCGTCAAACGCTACCACATTTTCTGCGGTGTCGCCGGAAGAATCGACGAATCGCCATGAAAACGGCGCCTGTTCGGTTGCCGTAAGCGGCCATTCGAAATCCGGCGCGCCGGATTTCGAATGGCTCGCGTGAGACGCACCTGGGCGGCGCTGATACCTGCGGCCGGGTCAAGCCGCAGAATGGACGGCGCAGAAAAAGAGTTTCTCGATCTCGACGGCATGCCGGTTCTTGCTCATTCGTACTTGCTCTTCTCGGCGATTCCGGAGGTCGTCTCGGTCGTGCTTGTCGTGCGGCCGCCCGCCGAGCAACAAGCACGCGCAATTCTCGCGCGCTTTTCCGACGCAAAACCGCCGATCATCGTAGGGGGCGGCGCGTCGCGGCAGGCGTCGGTGCTTAACGGTCTGTCCGTGTTGGCGCCGCTGCGCCCCGACTATGTTCTGATTCACGACGGCGCACGCCCGTGGGTTTCCCGCGCGCTTGTTGCGAGGGTCATGTCGGAAACCGAACGACGCGGCGCGTGCATTCCGGTGATTCCTTCCACCGAGGCGCTCAAAAGGATCGGAGCGTGCGGCGAATGCATCGAACACCTCGATCGCAGCACGCTTTTCCGGGCGCAGACGCCGCAGGCGTTCCGGTTTCGCGATATACTCGATGCGCATCGTGCCGTCGCCGGCGAAGAAAAGACCTATTCGGACGACGCGGAGATCGCCGCCCGAATGGGCCTCGCGGTTTACACCGTCAAGGGCGAGCCAGCGAACAGGAAAATCACTTTCCCACACGACGTGGCGCCGCACGGAACTCGCCGATGAAGTACAGAATAGGTCAGGGCTACGACATCCATCGACTCGTCTCGGGCCGACCGCTCATTCTCGGCGGCGTGACCGTTCCCTTTGAGCTCGGTCTCGAAGGCCACTCCGACGGCGACGCGCTTATCCACGCCGTTATCGACGCGATTCTCGGCGCCGCCGGATGTGGCGACATCGGAACCTACTTCCCGGATACCGACGATGAATGGGCGGGAGCCCCGGGAGAAGAGCTTCTCCGCAGGGTCCTCGCGCTGTCGATCGGATGGCGGGTCGTAAACGTCGACGTCACCGTCGTCGCCGAAGCCCCGAAGATCGCGCCGCACCGCGAGACGATACGCGACAACCTCGCATCGATCCTCGGGATCGATGCGGATGCCGTCGGAATCAAGGCGAAAACCAACGAAGGACTCGATGCGGTGGGTGAGAAGCGCGCCATCGCCTGTTTCGCCGTCGCGCTTCTTGAACAAAACGACGCGGAACACGACGAATGGCTCTGAAACCGGTGACGCCACCGGTCGAAACCGTGTTCGCCGCGATGCGCACACGTCTCTTCGGTCACCCGGCGCCGGCGGTTACGCGGATCGCCGACGAGTCGAGAGACCCTTTTCGGGTTCTTGTTTCCACGATGATCTCTCTTCGCACAAAAGACGAAGTGACCGCCTCCGCGTCGAAGCGACTCTTCGATGTCGCGGATACGGCGGCGGCGGTCGCCGAATTGACCGAAAAGACGGTCGCCGGACTGATCTATCCGGCGGGGTTCTATCACACGAAGGCGCGTCACATTATCGGCTGCGCGCGTATTATTCGCGACCGTCACGCAGGACGAGTCCCGGCGACGCGCGAAGAATTGCTCGCACTTCCGGGAGTGGGCGTTAAAACCGCCAATCTGACGCTCAACCTCGGTTTCGGCGTCGAGGCGGTCTGCGTAGATACTCACGTCCATCGAATCGCCAATCGACTCGGATGGATCGACACCGATACTCCGGAAGCGAGCGAAGGCGCACTCGAAAAGGTGCTTCCCCGCGCCCTCTGGATCGAAGTCAACAGCCTCTTCGTCGCCTACGGTCGGTCGGTCTGCACACCGGTCAGCCCGAAATGCAGTGAATGTTCCGTAGCGGAAGCATGTCGGCAGGTTGGGGTCTCCCGAAGACGATAGGGCGCCGCATCGCCGAAGGACCTCGGGGGCTGCGTTTGTTTCGCGCGGACGATAGTCGGCCACGCCGCCGGATGCGGCGTGTGAAGGATTCTGTGTCGACCCACGTTCGGAGTTCCCGATCGACGAGCGCCGACTCTACTCGGTTTCGGCGATCAGCAGTGTTTTCGGGTCGAGCTTGAGCCGCATGTCTTTCGGTTCGAGATTGTCGTGGTCTTTCAGCGCGCGGAACTGGACGTGGTCTCCGGCGTATTCGAGCGTGATGACGACGGTTGCTTCGTGCATGAACGGTTCGACGTATGAAGCGGAGTCTTCTCCGTCCGGCACCGAAACGCTGAACCAGACTTCGAGCCCGCTCTCGGCCGCGAAATCGTGAATAGCGCGAAGATCGTCGGACCCGGCGCGCGCGAGATCGTAACCGTCGAAAATGATCGTATCGGCGGCGAAGTTTCCGTCTTCGATGAGCGCCTTGAGGCTTTTCAGAATCTGCTCGGTCGTGATGCCCTGCTGATTGAAGTTCATGATCACCCGATTCTTGATGATCTCGTCGTGAACATCGACCGCGCTTTCAAGCGAGCGCTTGCGCGCGATTTCGTCGAAGATGTCCTCGTACCAGCTGATGATGTGGTCCACGCGCGCGGCGAATGAAACATGAATGACGTGTTTGTCGCGAAGGAGCTTGTCGGTGGCAATATGAACGAGACACGCGGTCTTCCCCACTCCTTTCGGCGAGACGAGCATACCTATGTTGCCCGTTCCAAGTCCTCCGTGGATTGAAGTTTCAAAGATTCGAAGCGGACTTCGTTTGATCAGCTCTTGCTTTACCATTTCCAACTCCTGCCTACCGCGCGACGACCGCCGCCCGGTCTTTCGTCATCTCCTCGATCAGTTCCTCGGCGATGCTCTTCGGAACTTTGCCGTATTTGAGGAACTCCATCGTGTACTCCGCCTTGCCTTGGGTAAGCGACCGTATGACCGTCGAGTACCCGAACATTTCGCTCAAGGGCACCTCCGCGTCTACGCGGGTGACCGTTTCGCTTTCCACCGAGCTGACGATGATTCCCCGCCGCTGGTTGATGCTCGCGAACACGCTTCCGGCGTACTCGGGCGGCGATTCAACCGACACTTTCATGATCGGTTCGAGGATTCGGGGCGCCGCGCTCCGATACACCTCGCGGAAAGCTCCGATGGCCGCGGTTTGAAACGCGAGATCGGACGAGTCCACCGAGTGAGCGGTTCCGTCGACGATCGTGACCCGAACTCCGACCACCGGAAATCCGATGAGCGATCCTTTTTTCATCGCCTCACGAAAACCCTTATCACAGGCGGGAATATACTCGGTCGGGATGGCGCCGCCTCGGATCTTGTTGACGAACTCATACTCCTGATCTTCGATCGGCTCGATCGCGCCGGCGATCCGCGCGTACTGCCCCGATCCCCCCGTCTGCTTACGGTGCGTGTAGTCGAAGCTCGCCGTCCGTGTAATCGATTCGCGATACGCGACCTCCGGCGCCCCCGTTATGACATCGGCCCGATACTCCCTGCGCATCCGCTCTACGTATACGTCGAGATGAAGCTCGCCCATCCCCTGGATGATCGTCTGCTGCGACTCGGGATCGACGAACGTTTTGAACGTCGGATCCTCCTTGCAGAAGCGGTTGAGCGCCTTCGACATATTGTCCGCCGACTTCTTGTCCTTCGACGTAATCGCAAGCGAAATGACCGGCTCGGGGACGTACATCGACGTCATCGAGTAATTGATCCCCGGTGAAACAAAGGTGTCTCCCGAAGCGCAATCGACGCCGAAAAGAGCGACGATGTCTCCACAGCTCGCTTCGCCGATATCCTCCATGCTGCTCGCGTGCATCCGCACGAGCCGCCCCACGCGGAACCGCGACTGCGAGCGCGTGTTGTACAACTCGGTACCCTTCTTTACCGATCCCTGATAGATGCGTATGTAAGTCAGTTGACCGTACCGTCCGTCTTCGAGCTTGAAGGCGAGAGCGACCGTGGGCGCCTGCGGATCGGGCAGGAGCCGGACCTCCGCTTCGTCGTGATCGAGATCGAGCGCGACGTTCTCGACCTGCGCAGGATTAGGCAGATACGCGACAACCCCGTCGAGCAGCGCCTGAACGCCCTTGTTCTTGTAGGCCGAACCGACGAACACGGGAACGAGCTCGCGCGAAATCGTGCCCGCACGCACGGCCGACCGGATCTGCTCTTCGGTCGCTTCTTCGTCGAGGTACGCCCCGGCGAGCTCGTCGGAAAACATCGATGCGGCGTCGATCAGTTCCTCGCGTCGGGCTTCGGCCTCGGCGCGAAGTTCTGCGGGAATGTCGGATTCGCGGATAGTCTCGCCGGCGCCGCCCTCGAAATAGACCGCCTTCATCGTGACCAGATCGACGACTCCTTCGTGCCTGCCCTCCAGTCCGATCGGCATTTGCATCATGACCGCGTTCAGTCCAAGCTGATCGACGATCTGATCCTTGACCCGAAACGGATCGGCGCCGGTTCTGTCGCATTTGTTGATAAAAGCCAGACGCGGAACGCCGTACCGCTTGAGCTGACGATCCACCGTTATCGATTGAGACTGCACCCCGCCGACGGCGCACAACACCAGAATCGCCCCGTCGAGCACGCGGAGCGCACGCTCTACCTCGATGGTGAAATCGACGTGCCCCGGCGTGTCGATGATGTTGATCGAGTGCCCTTTCCAGGAAACGTTGGTCGCCGCCGAGGCGATGGTGATGCCGCGTTCCTTTTCCAGTTCCATCGAGTCCATCGTCGCGCCGACGCCGTCCTTGCCTCGCACTTCGTGTATCGCGTGTATCTTCTGACAATAGAATAATATGCGTTCGGTCAGGGTGGTTTTTCCCGAGTCGATGTGTGCGCTGATTCCGATGTTGCGCATCGCCTCCATGTTTCGATTCATCAAGTGCAATTCCTTACCTGAAGATAGTTGATCTGCGCCCGAATATGCAGTCTTAGGTTCCGAATGTTTCGAATGTTCCGACTGTTCGCGTGGTTCTTCGACGCCGATGCGGCGCCGTCCCGTCAACCGTCCACTTTTTCTTCCGGCGGCTAATATAGCAATAATAAGCATTCGTGGCAATTCGCTTCGGGCGCGGTCGTTCACGGCCCGACGAACGACCCCGTCCGGCGGCGCTCGCCCGTCGCCCGTCGCCCGTCGCCCGACCCCAGACGCCTCCTACGATAGGCGCTATACTCTTGATCGGAATGTCATGCACAGCGTACGTCGGAACAAGCGGTTACTCCTACGCCGACTGGGTCGGCCCGGTCTATCCTCAAGGCACCGACCGGAACCGCTTCCTCGAGCTCTACGCGCGCCGGTTCGGCGTCGTCGAACTCAACTTTTCATACTACAGGCAGCCGTCGGCGTCCGTCGTGTCGAAAATGATAGACCGAACGCCCGACGGGTTTCGCTTCTCGGTTAAGGCGCACAAATCGCTTACGCATCTTGTCACCGATGACTGGAAGCGGGACGCAGCGGTGTTCAGCGAAGGAATCGCTCCGCTGGCGGAGTCGGGGAGGCTCATCGCCGTGCTTCTGCAGTTTCCCTACAGCTTTCACTATTCGCCTGAGAATAGGACTTTTCTCGCTCGCCTGTGCGACCGGCTTTCTCGCGATCCGCTTGCCGTCGAATTTCGCAACCCCCGGTGGCACACCGACCGTGTCGTCGAGGGCTTGCGGGAACGAAGCGTCTGTTACGTCATGACCGACTACCCGAAACTCGAAGATCTTCCCGATATCCGCGTCGAGACCACGACGGACTTCGCCTATCTGCGGTTTCACGGGAGAAACGGCGAGAACTGGTGGACCGGGGACGCGACGAGTCGCTACGATTATCGTTATTCCGACGCCGAAATCGACGAATGGGTCGATCGGATCGGACGGATTACGACGGATATCCGGCTGCTTGTCGCGATGTTCAACAACCATTGGCGCGGCCACGCCGCCGAAAACGCGACCATGTTCAAGAAAAAACTTGAAACCCTCGGCGCCGTCGAATGCGCGGATCCGTCTGCACCGAACTAACCGACGGACAGATCGACGCGGTTCGCATCGGGGAAAAGCGCCGCGTGCGCCGGATGGCAGGTAAAAACGACGATCTGAGCCTTGCAGGCGGCGAGAGAGAGAAGCCCTGCGGCCGCTTTCCGTCGGACCGGATCGAGATCGACAAGCGGGTCGTCCATCAGAAGAAACCCTTCGGCGCCGTCGAGGTAGTGACCTGCCAGCGCGAGTCGCAGGCACAGTGCGAAAAGATCTTTGGTCCCGGCCGACAGTCTGGGAAAATCGAGCACCGTTCCGTCGGATCTCGTCGCCCGGTCCGGATGCTCGTTCCACGTCCCGGGACCGAAATAGAGCCCTTCGGTCGCCTCGATGAGATACTCCGAAAATCGGTTCGAAACGTCCGCGAAAAGCGCCTCGTCGGGCTTCTCAAGAATGGAGTTGGTGCGGT
>JAJRYZ010000087.1 GCA_024275515.1 Spirochaetota bacterium | reverse complement strand
GGCTCGCTCGCGACTGAAAGGAGCTTCGCCTACGACGGCAAGGTCGGTTATCCCCATCGTCTTCATCGCTCGACAGACCGAACCCACCTCCTCACCGATCGAGGGCCGCAAGAGTACGATTCTGACCTTGCCGAGCGTCGTCCGCATTTCTTTCTCGATCATTCGAACTCTTCACCGACGCCGCGCACGGCGGGTCGATCGATGCGCGTGCGGAGTGTCGTAAGCCTGATTCCGCTCATCGCGGCCATTGTACGCGCGGCGTCACCGACGAGCAATCTTGCGTTTTCCTCGGTCAGCCGGTAGGATGGCTCGCTACGCCGGCGGCGCGACTCGGGCCGCCGAACAGGAGGTGAAGCGATGATAGAACCGGCCTTCGAGAAAGCGGGGGGACTCGTTCCCGCGATCGCGCAAGATGCCGCGACCGGCGAGATTCTGATGCTTGCGTATATGAACTCCGAATCGTGGCGACTAACGGTCGAGACCGGAACGGCGCACTACTGGTCGCGTTCGCGCGGGAAGCTGTGGAAAAAGGGCGAGTCGTCGGGCAACGTTCAGAAGGTGCGTGAAATCCGGATCGACTGCGACTCGGACGCCGTCGTGCTCAAGGTCGAGCAGGCCGGCGGCGCCGCCTGCCACACGGGTTTCAAAAGCTGTTTCTATCGTGTGGTGCGCGACGGCGTGCTTGTCGTAGAGGGAGAACGAGTATTCGATCCCGACGAGGTATACGGCGCATCATGAGCACGAAAACGCTCAAGCTGGGTATTCCGAAGGGAAGCCTTCAGGATTCGACGATCGAGATATTTCGGCGAGCGGGATGGAAGATATCGGTCTCTTCCCGCAACTACTTTCCGTCGGTCGACGACGCCGAGCTTACGTGCGCGCTGGTGCGTGCGCAGGAAATGGCTCGCTACGTCGAATCGGGGGTGCTCGACGTCGGTCTTACCGGTATCGACTGGGTCCTCGAAAACGAATCGGACGTTGCGCTCGTGGGCGACCTCGTCTATTCGAAGGCCACCGCGAGAAAGGTCCGGTGGGTTCTCGCGGTCCCGGCGGATTCGCGGATCGAGACGATACAAGACTGCGCCGGCAAGCGAATATCGACCGAGCTCGTCGGTTTCACGAGACGTTACTTCGCCGAACGAAACATCCCGGTCGAAGTCGAGTTCTCCTGGGGAGCGACCGAGGCGAAAGTCGTGGAGGGGCTCGTCGACGCGATCGTCGAAGTCACCGAGACCGGATCCACTATTCGGGCGCACGGGCTCAAGATCATCCACGAGCTTCTCGAAAGCAACACCAAGGTCATCGCCAACCGCGACAGCATGACCGACGCGTGGAAGCAGAGGAAAATCGAACAGATAGTCACCTTGCTGTCGGGCGCTCTTGCGGCGGAAACCATGGTTGGGCTCAAAATGAACGTTCCCGCCTCCAAGCTCGACACGATCGTAGGAAAGCTGCCGAGCATTACTTCGCCGACGGTGTCGAAGCTGTACCGCTCCGACTGGTTTTCACTGGAAACCGTCGTCGCGGAGTCGGAAGTGCGGGAGATCATTCCGGTGTTGCTCGTGGACGGTGCGGTCGGGATTATCGAGTATCCGCTCAACAAGCTCGTGGCGGGAGGGAACGGATGAGATATCGAACGCTCGGCGCAACGGGGCTCGAAGTATCGGTGGTGGGAATCGGTGCGCGGCAGTTCGGTGGTGAATGGGGCAAGGATTTCACCGATGTTCGCTCGCGTCGCGAGTGCGATTCGATACGCAAAACGCTCGACGACGTCGAAGCGATCCGAACGACCGAAATCCCGGACGGCGTACCCATGGCCGGGTGGGCGCCGGCGTGGTGTCTCAGGGACGATGTGGTAACCTGCGTCATTCCGGGATGCAAATCGCCCGAGCAGGCGCGACGGAACGCCGCGGCGGCGGCGGAGTTGAGCCTCAGGCGACCGCTACCGACGAGGAGAGGATCCGATCGTTCCCCCTTCCTCGTCCTGCTCGTACCGAGCGATGATTTCGGGAAACTCGTAGATGACCCGGCCCGACTCGTTTACTTCCATGGTGACGTGCGCGCCGTCGACGAGCCGGTCGATGACACGTTCGGCTTCCTTGAGGCCGAGATTGGTACCGATAACGATGTCGGAGACGGTAAGACGACCCTTCATTTCATCGGCGAGCCGGAAAATGACGGTCTCGATCGATTCCCCATCGGGAAGATCGGCGCGCGCCGGATAGTGGGTCGTCGTGGTCAGATCGTCGTAGGGTAGCGGCGGCATCCGGTGATCGTCATGCGTGCGTCGACCGGCGCCGAGAAAGTGTCTGAGCATCCGGACACCGACAAGAATGAAGATGAACGGCAGGATGAGCCCGAACAGGTTGCCGAATGGATTCCAGAACAAAACGTTTCGCCTCCGTGATCCAGTATACTGCCGATCGGCCGCTCTATCAAAACACCTGGAGCAATTCGAAATCCGGCGCGCCGGATGATCGCGCGTCTGGGAGACCGATCGATTCACGTCGAGGTACGAAGGAAACAGGGCCTACGCAATATCACTATCAGGATAACCGGCGACGGGTCCATTCGCGTCTCCGCACCCGAAACGGCGAGCATCCGACGGCTCCGCGAGGCTATCGAATCGAAGCGGCGGTGGATCGAGGCCAAACTCGACCGGGCGAAAGCGGTAGCTCCTTACACCGATGCGACGCGCCTGCTCACCTACGAAGGACGCCGCTACCGAGTCGAGCGGCACGCGTCGGACCGAAAGCCGGCGTCGGTTCTGTTCGACGAGTCGGACGGCGTGGTTCGTGTCTTCGGCGCCGGCGCCGAGGACCTCGAGGAGCTGCTGCGGGAACGGCTGCTGAGTGACGCGAAACGCCGACTCCCGCCTCTCGCTTTCGAAGCCGCCGAACAACGGGGCGTGCGCGTCGAACGGGTATTCGTCCGCAACCAGCGCACCCGCTGGGGCAGTTCCTCCTCGCGCGGAAACATTTCGCTCAACTGGCGGCTGGTCATGGTACCGGCCGAAGTGAGGGAATACCTCATTCTGCATGAAATCGCCCACCAACGCGTTATGAACCATTCGAACGGTTTTTGGCGACTCGTCGCCCAATGGTGTCCCGAGTACCGACGACACAACGCGTGGTTATCCCGGCACGGCTATCTGCTTTCGGTCCTGCGTTGAGCGGCGCCGACGATTCGCTCGCGCGTCTCGCAGAACCGGCGGTACCGCTCGTCGTATAGCGGCGTCTGCGACCGGGAAGGTTCGAATCGCTTCGCGACCCGGTAGAGCGCCTCGGCGCCTTCGACAAGACTCCCGAAGACGCCCGCACCGAACAGCCCGGCGACGGCGGCCCCGAGCAGTTCCGCGTCGATGACTTCGGGAACGACGATGGGGCGACCCGTCATATCCGCCTTCATCTGGTTCCAGACGTCGTTTCTGACCTGCCCACCCGAGACCCGGAGCTCGGCGACGGAACATCCGTTGCGCTCGAGAGTCTCGATGAGATCGCGGACGGAGAAACCGATCGATTCGACGACGGCGCGTCCCATTTCACCTGTTCCGTGATCGGGTTCGAGATCCACAAACGCGGCGCCGGCGAACTCCCAGGTGTCGCCGCGGTGGAGCGACGGGAGAAACACCGGCCTTCGCCTTTTGTGCGGAACGGCGGCGATCTCGTCGAGCATTTTGTCGTATGATTTTTCCTGCTGCCCCGAAATGCGTCTGAACCATTCGAAGATGAGTCCGGTGGAGGAGAGAATGCCGGCGACGTTGTGGAGTCCCTCGATCACGTGCGGAAGAGTCCGCAATCGGGGACTTTGCACCGGACGGCGAGCGCAGTGATTGATGCCTTCGGAGGTGCCGGCCCGGTCGCACGTCAGACCGGGCCGTACGGTGCCCGTTCCGAGCAGTCCCATGAGATAGTCCGCCCCCCCCGCCCGGACGGGGACGCCGGCGGTTATTCCGAACCGGACGGAGGAGTCGTGAGTAACGCGACCGATCAACGCTCCGACCGGCACGAACGGCGGAAGCATCTCGGGATCGATTCCGTACGCTCGGGCGGATTCGTCGGTCCAGATGAACGGAGTAAAGTCCCGTGACGGAGTCACGGTGACCGCGTTCCCGGTAAGGACGAACGACACGTATTCAGAACACGAAATGAATCGACGGCACGCGCGATACGTCGACGGATCGTGCCTTTTGAGCCACGCGATCTTGGGCAGGTAGAACGACGGCCACTCGCCGACGCGATGCCGCCTCCGATCGATCCACAGCATGACCGGTCCGCATGGGAGACCGCGTTCGCCGACGGGGACGAGCGTCGGGCCGTTGCCGCTGACGACCATCATGTCGATCGACGCTCTGCGCGACATTCGACGCACGATTCGTTCGATCGCCGCAAGCCATCGCTCCGCAAGGCCGGCGGAAGAGTGCTCGACGGAGCGAAAGGCGAGCCCTTCACGTCCCCATTCGACCAATTCGCCCGTCTCCGAGACGATTCCCGCCTTGACGGAGGAGGTTCCGATATCGACCGCAAGAACCCGCATCAGCGGTTGAGGAGTCTCTGTATGATCTGTCTGTTGTCGAGCAACTCGCTCAAGGAACGATTATGATGAAGCCTGAAGATGATTCTCGCGAACAGATCGGAGATGTTGGCCTGCACATACCACTCACGCTTGAGGAGCTCATGGTTGTGGTAAACGGCGTTGGTGCCGATGATCCGGTGGAAAAGCCCCTCCCGATAGACCGTTTCGAAGTTCTCGATCGCCTCACCGGTAAAGAGCGGCAAACTTGCGGCGCATACGATGTCGCGGGCGCCCTGGTCCTTGAGAAACTTCATCGCTTGTATCAACGTCCCCCCGGTCCCCAGCAGGTCGTCGGCCATAAAGACGGCGCGGTCCCGGACCGAACCGAGCAGACGAAGCCCCGTGATGTTGTTGTCGTGCGCGTCCCTGGTAACGCGTGAATAGTCGCGCTCCTTGTACAGCAGCGCCAACGGCATACCCAGGTTGCCGGCGTAGAACTTGTTCCGATCGACCGCCCCGGTGTCGGGCGAGACGACGACCATATCGGCCGCGGACAGATCGACAAGGTCTTTGAGCTTTTTAAGAATCTGATACGAGGCATGAAGGTTTTCCAGCCTGACATGTCGAAAACAGTTTTCGATCTCTTTCGAATGGATATCGAGGGTGATGACTCGTTTGACGCCGAGATACTCGACGATCCGTCCGTACATCGACGCGGTGAGCGCTTCTCGTCCCTTTTTTTCGTGCTGTCGGGCGAACGGATAGGTCGGAAGTATCAGGGTGACCGATCCGGCGCCGGCCTGCAGTACGGCGTCTATGGTCGTGAAGAGAATCATACAATGGTCGTTGACCGAAAGTGTGTATCGTTCGCCCGCGCCGTTGCACTCGATCGGACAATGATTCTCGACGTCCTGGATGATGTATATCTCCATCCCGCGGATGGACGATCGAATCTCCGATTTGAACTCGCCGTTGGCGAAACGGGTGAATCCCACCGACAGCCGAAAACGCGGAGCGACTATCCCGTCCGGGGGCGCGCCGTGGCGAAACCGCGCGGCGTGAAGATCCGCCTCGATGTTGATACGTCGAATCGCCTCGTCGGAAGTGAGCCCGTACTTTTTGGCGAGCATTTCGGCCATACGAGTGTATTTGCGTCTGTAGATTATTCGCAGATGGGAAACGACCTCGGAAGTAAACGCCTCGGCGCCGGGGCACGCAATAACGCCCAGCGTCGCAGGCTTGGATATGCTCATGAGAGTAGGCGTCGACTCCGGTTCACGATGGCCCCAAGGTAGCACGAGCGACGAATCGCGGTCAATCGGAGAGGCGCCGAACAACGCTCTTGACACCGATGTTCGGACGGAGTACACATAGGACGGTTAGTATCTACACAGCTATTTCTTCGGGGGAGGGACACACGTCCCCACCGGCGGTACAGTCCGCGAGCCTTCGTACGCGAAGGCGGAAACGGTGCAATTCCGTTACCGACAGTGAGAGTCTGGATGGGAGGAGAAATGGCGGACGCTCGTGTCGTGCTCCTCCCGCCCCTCTCCCGTCTCAGGGAGGTCTCGTGAAACGGATCGTAAGAACACTATTCGCCGGCTTCGTCGTCACGGCGCTGCTTGCGCTCGGCGGTTGCTCGAAGAACGACCGCACGGAGTCGTCGCACGTCTCACTCGCCGTTTTCGTTCCCGGCGTCGTCGCCGGAAGTCCGACCTACGAAATGCTGGTCGACGGCGTACGACGGGCGGCGGAGGAACGGCAGGGAACCACCGTCAAAGTCGTGGAGGGCGGATTCAACCAGGGGGAGTGGATGGACGGGATCACTTCGCTCGCCTCCACCGGCGCCTACGACGCCATTATCACGACCAACCCCGCGCTGCCGGAGATCTGCGCGGCGGTCGCCGAACAATTCCCGAAACAGAAGTTTGTCGTTCTCGACGGCTACCTCGAGGGCAACCAAGCGATTCATACTCTGCTCTACAACCAGATGGAGCAGTCATACCTGATCGGTCACATGGGCGGACTTATTACAACAAGCACTCTCGACGGAGCCAACGAGGCGCTTCGCGCGGGACTTATCGCCGGTCAGGAGTATCCCATCATGAACCGTGTCATCAGGGTCGGATACGAGCTCGGCCTGAAGGCGGTCAATCCCGACATAACGCTCGATTTCCGGGTACTCGGCAATTGGTATGACGCGACGAAAGCCGCCGAGCTCGCGTCGATCATGTTCGACTCGGGCGTCGACGTGATTCTTACGATCGCCGGCGGCGCGAACCAGGGGGTCGTCGCGGAAGCCAAGCGCCGTGGCGCCTACGTGCTTTGG
>JAJRYZ010000086.1 GCA_024275515.1 Spirochaetota bacterium | reverse complement strand
TGATGCACCACGTCGACGGTCCGAAACAGCCTTCTGTCGACGTCAAACATCCGCCGTATCGCGACTTTCATTCCCAGAAACACGAGCGGCGCCGGAAGAAAGATAAGCGCCGCGAGACGCCAGTCGCGGCGAAGCATCAAGAGAAGAACCACGACGATCAAAAGCACCGCGCCGATCAGTTCGGAAGCGAACCCCGCTATGAATCGTTGAATTCGCTCCGTGTCCGAGGAGATGCGATTCATCAGATTTCCGGTCTTTTGCTTATGCACATAGGCGAGTGACAGCGATTGGATCTGCGCGAAAACCATCTGCCGCAGGTCGCGTTCGATGCCGTTGCCGATAAGAGCGAGTGTCCTGCGCCGTAGAATCATGAGGAACGATCTCAAAACGAGCGCCGCGGCCATGGCGCCGACGAGCGCGAGGAGAAGCCGAGGATCGGCGTTCCCGGGAACGATCAGCCTGTCGATGACCGCCCGCGACAGCCGTGGTTCGACGAGGCTCGCCCCGGTGGCGCCGAGGTAACAGACGAGCGCAGCAAAGAGAGCCGACCGATAAGGTCTCGCGTAGAAGAGCAGCCGGCCGAGGATCGCGGTTTTCTTCGTGCAGCCGGGACACACCATCGAGCCTTCCGGGAAAACCCGCCCGCACGCCGGACACCGCTTCGGCGCGTCGCCCTTCTCCTCACCCGGCTCCTCTCCGCTTGCCGCGTGAGTGAGTTTCCGTGCGAAAGTGGCAAACTCCGGCGCCTTGGCGTTCGAAAACCGGCAGAGACGGAAGCGGACACCGGTGCCGTCCTCGATTTCGAACGCCCCGTTGCCGACCATCGACACGGCTTCGAACTTTGCTACGCCGCGAAGCGGAAACATCGTCCGGATCCCGCGACCCACAATCAGAAGCAGACGGTTCTCGGTAGCGACGAGCACCGACCTGCCGAATTCGCCGTCGGGCGACAGGTCGGAGACAGCGGTGTATCGGATCGTCTCGCCGGGATACTCCCGCGAGACGACGGTCGAAACCGCATCGGAAACCTTTTCTCCGTTCACAGCCCGGACTCCTACATCAACAGTTCGATAATGCGCCATCGCTTCGGCTCGACGGTTCGGGCATCGCGAATCTCGAACCGGTTTCCCTCGACGTCGTTGATCAACACGCGACCGTCGCCGAGCTGGACGACACCGTTTTGCTCCACCTGGACGGTGAATCTCCGCCTT
This sequence comes from Spirochaetota bacterium, assembly GCA_024275515.1. Taxonomy (GTDB): domain Bacteria; phylum Spirochaetota; class Spirochaetia; order ARS1246; family ARS1246; genus JAJRYZ01. Next base: position 2,737 of record JAJRYZ010000086.1, on the reverse strand, counting down.
CCCGCGGAGGTGCTCACTTCCCAGTAGGTATAGCCGAACTCCTCGGTCAAAGAATGAATCGTCTCGATGACCGGTGAGAAGTACCGCCGATCGAGCTCCTCGATCACGAACCGCCGGTTCCCGGCTGAAAGCTCTTCGATCGATCGGATCATTCCGATTTCCTTCTCCTCGGCGTCGCGGACGCTGATCCAGAGCTCCTCGGCGCTGATCGGGAAGGACCGGTAGAGATGGACCCGGGGGTAATACCTCTCGCCGATCCGCAGAGAGAGCACTCCGCCGGCGGTCATCGCGAACTCGACGCTCAGCGGATCGAGACTCTCTCCCGTCATTCGGCTACTCCCATCACTTTCAGGGCTTTCCGCTCGCGCACGACCAAATCGTAGTAGGCGCCGTGGTTCCGCATGAGAACGGCGTGCGTGCCGCGCTCGACGATCCGCCCCTCGTCGATCACGTAGAGGCGGTCGGCGCGCCTGAGCGTGGAGAGCCGGTGGGCTATCGCGATCGTCGTCCGTCCTTCGACGAGTCGGTCGATCGCGCTTTGAATATGCTCCTCCGTTTCGGTGTCTACGGACGAGGTGGCCTCGTCGAAAATGAGAATCTTCGGATTCTTGAGAATGGCGCGCGCGATCGAGATGCGCTGCTGCTCTCCTCCGGAAAGCGTGTGACCATGCCTTCCCAGACGCGTGTCGTAGCCGTCGGCGAGTTTGACGATAAAACCGTGAGCGTAGGCGGCCCGGGCGGCCGACATGATCTCATCACGCGAAGCGTCGGGCCGGGCGTAGGCGATATTCTCGGCGATGGTCCCATCGAACAGATACGTCCGTTGAAGCACGATTCCGATGCCGGCGCGCAAATCGGCCAGCCGGATCGAGCGAACGTCCAAACCGTCGATGGAGATCGTTCCTTCGTCGACATCGTAGAGCCGGGTAATGAGGTTGGTAATCGTCGATTTTCCCGCTCCGGTACGCCCCACCAGGCCGATCATCTCGCCCGCGCCGATCGAGAGAGAAACGTCGTGGATAACCGGTTTGTTCGGTTCGTAGGCGAAAGTGACATGATCTACGATGATGTCGCCTCGCAACCCCGAGCGCCCGCCGCCCGATAGCGAAACGGCGTCGGGACGGTCCGCGATTTCGGGTCTCGAATCGAGCACTTCGAAGATTCGCTGTGCCGAGTTCATGCACATCGCCCACCAGTCGAGCACCCGCGTAAAAAACTCCATCGGCCGATAGAACAACGCGAGATAACCGGCAAAGGTGATGAGCGTACCGAGAGAAAGAGCCCCGGTGGTCGCCTGCCAACCTCCGACCGCCCACACGATCAACCCTCCGACCTGCATGACCAAATGGAACAACGGAAACACCGTCGCCGAGAGCCTTTGCGCGGACAGCGTCGCGTCGAAAAGTCCGGTGTTCGCGGCGCCGAACCGACTCACCTCCTCCTCTTCGCGCCCAAAAGCTTTGACGACGCGAACTCCGGTCAGAGAATCGTTGGCGATCGAAGAGAGCCTGCGACGAGACCGAAAACGCCTATCGAGAGCTTTTGAAGCGCAGTGAAGAGCTCGGTCTTGAGCGCGAAAATCACCCGCGCGCCGACCGAGGCGAGCATTCGACCGTACAACACCGACACTCCGACGGCAAAGAGCCGCACGCCGAGCATTAGAAGCAGAACCGACACGATTCGTCCGTGATAGCGGCCGGCGGGATCAAGAACATCGTCAAAGAAGATCCGCCCGTTCAGGTAAGGGCCGAACAGCTCGGCGGCGGCCTGGAGGATCATCGCCGCCACGATGACGACTACGAGAAGCGCGTGCGGTCTGAAGAACGAAAGAAGTCGCGCGAAAACCGAACGTTTGTCCAGACACTTCGGACACACCGGCCGATCCGGATCGGGATACCGTAGCCCGCAGGTCGGACAGAGAACGGCCGGTTCGCTTTCCGGCGACTCGATCGTTCCGGATTCCTCGCCCAGGCGCCGCTTCTCCGCGCGCCTCGCAAACGCCGCCATCCGCCTGTTTTCCGAAAGGGAATATCGGCAGAGAATCGTGTACTCCGGTCCGACTCTGAGTGCTATCAGCCCCGAGCCGGCCGGCGACTCCGAGCGCACTTCATCGATGTCGCTGAGCAGGAAAGAAACGGTTTTGCTTCCGGGCGTTTCGCCGTCGATTCGGACGATCCGGTCTTCGAGCAGAACGAGCCACCCCACGCGGTAGCGCTGCTCGAAATCGAGATCGTATTTCGCCGCGTCGAAGACGGACTCGGCGCCGAAGCCGCCGGGCAAGAGGAGCGCAACCGAGTCGGGGATGGTCATGTCTCTGTTCAAACGCAGTTACCGTGTGTGCGCCGCGCGGGCAATCCGGGGGTGAAGACTCGGAAGCATGCTATGACGCCCGCTCGACGGGTGTCAAGCCTCCGATGACGAATTTCACGAAACGGCTCAATTTGATTAGTGACCCGAATCCTGCGTAAACCACCAAACGCAGCGAAGGCGCTTGACGTCGGCCGTGGGGGTCGCCCGGACGGGGAAATTCGGAGGATTCGAGCCGCCGCGTCCCGAGATTAGACGTTCCGACCGAAGTAGAGATAACAGGCGGCCTGATGACCCGCCTCGATCTCGCGAAGCGACGGGGTGGAAGCATCGCATGTGCCGGGCATCGCGTTCGGACACCGATCGACGAAATAGCACCCCGTACGTTCGGTATCGGGGGAAGGCACGTCGCCTTCGAGGATGATCCGCT
>JAJRYZ010000085.1 GCA_024275515.1 Spirochaetota bacterium | reverse complement strand
TTCGTACTCAAGGATCAGCGGTACCGACACAGCAACGTGAAACCTGCCGGTTCCAACCAAGCTGAGTATCTTGAATGATGCGCCCTTCTGCGATCGGAGAGCGGAAATAATCACGTTCGTATCGATCACTACAAGCGGCACCATACGGTATCATATACAATACCACAAACACTGTCAATTATGCCGCACTTCGGCATAAAAAGACGTTCAGCGAAACGGACCGTACCCAATGTATCCTTCTGGAGCAATGGTTGCGAAAACGCCCGTGATTAACGACCTCTTGGTTCATCTTCCCGTGGGACAAAAACCTCATCCGACGCCGAAGGTCCGGTTTTTATCGAGCTATGAACGGCAATAGCAGGCGATGATCCTGGAATGAGAGCCTTGAGTCGGCGAGTGTACCGCGAAGTTACGCGATTCCAAGAGGCGCGTTCGTATCACCGCCCTGCACGGCGTCCTGCCGAGCAGGGGCTCAACAAGCTCAAGCCGGGGCCATGGACGGACCCGGTGGACCGTGGGTGAGAGTAGGTGAGAGTAATAGTGTCGCTACGCAGCTTGTCGATGATAGAACTTCAGCAATCCACCCAACCGTTCTCTACACTCTACTTTCCCATCGCTGCATTTTCCGGTGCTGGTGGAGGAATAACGAGGTGGTTACCGATGCCCTGATGATTCCGTTCCAGATAGAGCAATTCGAAATCTGGCGCGCCAGATTTCGAATTGCTGGAAGACTCCATCGGTTACCCAAAAGTTTTCAAGATCTGGAGATAAGAAAGTATTGTTTTTTCGTAGCCGTCGGGTTCCGTTACGAATGGCCTCTCATTATCCAACATCGCGTACTCACACTTCGTCGGTACGTTCCATAATCTCCAGTTTGAATTGCCAGCCTTCGTAAGACGCCAATATCCGCCCGAATTGATCCCATGTAACCGGCTTCCCATCGATCACCAGTAGTGGTAATTGTCCGTCGGATTCATCATCCCATTCTACCCAACCCCGTGCGGCCATCTCATCCAACATGCCCGGCATTCCGCCAAACTCGTCGACGTCAATATGCTTGCGTGAAAGGCCGCGACGCATTTTCCCGAGCAGTTTGTTAAACAGCTTCTGGACTTCTTCAGGATTACCGCCGATCTCGAATCGATAGCCGTGCTCTACCTCAAGCTCGTAGGCTTCGATTGAGACCTGGTATCCAAATAGCTGAACAGCAAAATCAAACCTATGCTCTTCGCCGTCTACGTCAGTAAGCAAAACGGTCGGAAATGTCGGATGCTCGAATTTTACGTCGGCGATTGCCGCCATCTCCCGATTGTAGCATTCAAGGCATAGTAATCGCCCGGGATCACCATCCGGATTTCTCAGGTGCACGGATCTGTGCTTTATTTCTTTCCCACATTCATCACATCGACGGTCATTCTCGTTTTCCATATTTCACCTGCTGATATTGATGCGGTCCCCTTTGCTCCCACACGTATCTCTGTGACAGAGAGTATTTTCGATTTCCGGCCATTTCACAAGTGATCTATCCGACCGTCGCATACTCGACAGGCATAAGCGTAAATCCTCTAATCGACGCCCAATGTATGTAGGTTGGCGAATACGGCGTGAAATACCTCCGCTCGAACCGCCTGACCGCGAGATGGACGACACGTGGCAGGAGGTTTCAGGAAGAGAACCGGCCGATCTGGTACCCGGCTTGCAGGCTTGGTCGCCGTAATGGGGAAGGTGCCGGAAAGAAGCCTTTGTCCTTTTGTGCAAGCGGAATCGACAAGACTCCCGTAGCGGATGAGACTCCATCGAGCGTTGACTCAGGTATTGCTGCAACCGAGCTACTTGTTCTTGACGCTCTCGACGTGTATCCCCGGTAGTGTTGGTTTCGGTAACGCGTTCCCGTCTTCTATCTCGCCGATGACCATACCGACGAGATTGTGGAGATAGCCTCCAATGCAAGCTGAGTACGCGCATTCACGGTGTCGTTCGCCATCTGCCTTCTTGCGTGTCGAGCGGCGCCGATTTGTTAGGTCTGTTCGGTAATGATATCAGAAGAACCGTCCGACGCTACGCTGGTTCCCACCCTCCCGGCCGCGCTCTGCATGTGTCCTTCGCCTCTGTTCAGTCCCAATGCATCCATCTGGGGCGATCGTTGCGAAAACGGTGATGAAAACAGTGCCAAAATCGCAAGTGTCGATGACGGACCGCCACCTTTGGACAACGGGTTCAGAATGCTATTCTAAGGCGAACTTGTGCCGCGATCGGCCGCGACGGCTTTTTTCGCGTATACGTTCAGCTTCGTAACCCGACGACGCGTAGTTTTGGCGCTGCCCACTGCCTACCAGATGGAGCGGAAGGAGTAGAAATCAGAAGCTATGACTGAGGAACAACTGCTCATCGAGAAATTGAAGCGAATTGAGAATCTCTTCGCCGGCGCGACAACCGCCGGCGAACGCACGGCGGCAGGGAATGCGCTTGAGAGAATACTGCGGCGGCTCGAAGAGACAAAGAAGGCGGATCCGCCAATCGAATATAGATTTTCCATGCCGGACATGTGGTCTCGAAAACTATTTGTCGCGCTGCTGCGCCGATATGGATTACGGCCATTCCGATACCACCGTCAGCGGTACACCACGGTAATGGCCAATGTTCCGAAAGGATTCGTCGATGAGACGCTTTGGCCGGAGTACCTAAAGCTGAGCGAGGTACTGCGCGGCTACCTGGCGGAAATGACCGATCACGTTATCTCGGGAGCGGTCTTCAACGACATTTCCGACGCTGAGGTCAGATCGGATACCGCTGAGCAGATAGCGGAGAACTAATCGCTATTTTCCACTTGCACATCGAGTGTCTATATCTTCGCTTCCTCAAACCAACATGATCCCCACAAGGCCCGTAGTTCCAGAAACGCCATCGCCGATCTATCGCGCGACGAGTAGCCAAAGTACCTGCAAGGGGTAGTCCTAATAGACCCGTAGCTACCGAGAGACGAGCCCGGCCCCTCTGTCGCCTCTGGACACCAGCTAATTCCTCCCAAGCGGTGCAACCAGGAAGACCAGGGCGCGAAGAAGCGGTCCCTGGTCATGCAAAGGTTCCGCCGTCATGCAAAGACGAGGAGACACCAAGCTTTTCAGCCCGTCGGAAAGGCTATGCCTGTTGATGGGGAGCAATGGTAGCCGGTAAGTCGGCCTTGGCTTCTCGTTCCTCGCGCAGTTCGTATTCAATCTGCAGTCCAAGCCACAGATCGGCGGAGGTGCCGAAAAATCGGGACAACCGCAGGGCTGTGTCGGCGGTGATGCGCCGCTTCTCGTTCATAGCGCTTTCGGGCGAATAGGTCGTGAGCATCGATAATCTTGTCCCGCTTCGTTTCTTTGATGGGTAGATCCAGAAAATGGTGTCATTTTTCACTTGTATTCACCCAGGTACGACGAATTGCTCACGTCCGAAGCTGCTCATTTACAATACTAAAAGATCTGCCGTAGTATCGTGGGATCATGACCTTAAGACATTTTCTTGCCTCGGCGGCAATGCTCGCTCTTTCCGTTCATCTTTTCGGCCAGTCCGACCGGCTCGCCGGCCAACCGACCGCGCCGTCGACCGGGAACATTCGGCCTTCCGTCTCGGAGCGCGTTTCTCTCGCAACGGCCGATCCCGCCTACCCGGTAACACCCGGAGACTCGCTCCAGGTCTCGTATATGGGTGGTATGGGGACCGTGTCGATCGGCGGTGTCGTCGACGCCCACTACCGGCTCGACCTGGGCTTTTTCGGTAGCATCGATGCACGCGGTATGAGTTTTCCCGAACTGCGAGAGCGGATCTCCGACCTCGTGCGACGCGCCTATCCGAGCAGCTATCCGCTGGTTACGCTTTCAGGCGTCGGCGCGTTCCTGGTTCCGATCGAAGGCGCCGTCACCACGGCCGGCGATATCACCGCCTGGAGCTTGATGCGCTTAAGCGAAGCGGTCTCGGAACGTATGGCCGCCCACGGTTCGGAGCGGCGCGTCACGGTAACGCGCGCGGACGGGGCAAGCGTTACCTACGATCTTTTTCTCGCCCGAAGAGGAGAGGCGGGCGCACGAGATCCCTACTTGCGGCCGGGCGATTCGATCGTCGTCGGCGAGTCGTTGAAAAAAATCGAGCTATCGGGGGAAATCGAACGCCCGGGTCTGTACGAAGTCCTGCCGGCCGAGAATCTCGAACGGATTATCGAGTTCTACGGCGGAGGCATCACTCCGCGGGCCGACGCGAGGCGAGTGGCGATTACGCGGTTCGATCCGGACAAGTCGGCCGTATCGCGCCTCACGCTCGACTACACCGACGCCGGCGCCAGGCGGAGCATTCCGAAGGACCGCGACCTGATTCACCTGGATTCTCTCATCGACCGACTGCCGGTTGTCTATCTCGAAGGGGCGGTCTTGCAGGCGCCCGGCCCGGCGCAGGATACGGGATCGGCGGGTGAAGCGTCCGGCGCGACTCCGGAGGGGGCGGGACAGACCGGCGGCGGCGCCGAGAGCGGCGCGGAGACGACGGGAAGCGCGGAACGTCCGGCCCGGATCCGGGTACCGATTTACGACAACGACACGCTCTACGCGGTTCTTGCGCGGAGTCGGGCCGGCATCGCCCCGTCCGCGGACCTTGGTTCGGGATTCATCCGGCGTGAAGGCTTTGACGACCCGATCGAAATCGACATGGAGCGGCTTCTCTATGGAAAGGACCTTTCGCTCGACATTCCGGTGGCGGCGGGGGACCGGATCGTGCTCCCCACCGGCGCAATCGAGGTCTTTGTGCAGGGGGAAGTGATCGAAGCGGGATACGTCGAAGTCGATTCGCTCACGCGGCTTTCCGATTTTCTCGAAGGCCGGTTGACCCGCTACGCCTCGATCCGAAATGTCAACATCGCCTCGGTGTCGGGCGCCGGTGCGACCTTCGATCTTTTTCTCGCCGAGCGATTCGGCCGGATCGATCAGGACCCCTACCTTCAGCCGGACGACCGCATCAACGTGGCGCACGTCGACCGGCAGGTAAGGATAAGCGGTGAGGTCGAACGACCCGGCGTCTACGAGCTTCTTCCCGATGAAGGAATTCGCGAGCTTATCGACTACTACGCCGGCGGAAGCACCGACCTGGCCGACCTCACGCAGGTCGAGGTAATCCGGAGCAACACGGGAACGGAAACGCCGCTTGCGCGCATCGTCGTGGACCTCGGCGCGTCGGAGGAGGTGGGGTTGAGGAACCTCGACAACGTCGTCGTGCCGAACAGACTCGACCTGCTGCCGGTCGTGTACATCGAGGGGGCGCTCAAGCTCGAAACCGCTCCCGTCGAGGCCGGCGGAGAAACGTCGGTCCCGGCGCAGACCACGCCGGCGGCGCCGGCGCCCGCCCGAAAGCGGATCTCGTTGCGCGAAGGAGACACGCTCTACACGATTTTGGGTGAAGCGGAAGAGATGATCGACGACCGGGGGGATTTGAGCCGCGCGTTCGTAAGGCGCGACGACGGGAAGGTCTTTGAGATCGACATGGAGCGGTTGCGTTTTCAGAAGGATTTGAGTCTCGACTTCGCGCTCGAACCCGGCGACACAGTCGTCATCCCGTACGGAACGACGGAAGTCTTCGTGCAGGGAGAGGTAACCGAGGCGGGATACGTCGAAGTCGATCCTCTCACGCGACTCTCCGACTTTCTGACAGGGAGGCTTACGCGCTACGCGTCGAAAAGAAGCGTCCACGTCGCCTCGGCGTCGGGCGTCGGAGCGACCTTCGACCTTTTTCTCGCCGAGCGATTCGGCCGGATCGATCAGGACCCTTACCTCAAGCCCGGGGATCGCATTACCGTCGGGCACCTCGACAGGAGGGTGAGGATAAGCGGCGAAGTCGAGCGGCCCGGAGTTTATGAGCTTCTCCCGGACGACGGCATCCGCACGCTGATCGATTACTACTCCGACGGGAGCACCGACCTTGCCGACCTCGCACAGGTGGAAGTGATCCGGAGCAACACCGGATCGGAAACACCGGTTAAGCGGATAGTGGTCGACCTCGCCGCCTCGGCCGACGGGGCCATCGAGGATCTCGAATTGAGGAATCTCGACAGCGTCGTGGTGCCGAACAGGCTCGACCTGCTTCCGGTGGTGTATGTCGAGGGGGCGCTGAAGCCCGAAACGACCCCGGCCGATGCAGGCGGGGAAGCGGCGGGTACGGCGGGTACAGCGGAATCGACGGCGACGACGGCGGCGTCGCCGGGTTCGAGGCAGACGCCGGGTTCGGCGCAGATGCCGGCTCGACGCCGCGTCGCGTTGCGCGAAGGAGACACGCTTTACACGATACTGCGCGAAGCGGAAGAGATGATCGACGATCGGGGGGATTTGAGTCGTGCGTTTGTAAGGCGGGAGGACGGGAAGGTCTATGAGATCGACATGGAGCGATTGCTGTTTCAGAAAGATTTGAGTCTCGACTTCGCGCTCGAGCCCGGCGACGCCGTCGTCATACCGTACGGAACAATGGAAGTCTTTCTGACCGGAGAGGTCACGCGGTCGCGGTGGATGACGGTGGAGCCGCTCACCCGGCTGAGCGCGGTCGTCGAGGGAATGCTCACCGACTATTCATCGACGCGAACGGTCGTCGTTACGTCGAAAACCGGGGCTTCCGCGAGGTTCGATCTGTTTCTCGCCGAGCGGTTCGGTAGGAAAGACCAGGACCCCTACGTGAGAAGCGGAGATACGATTGCGGTTGAACGCGCGGATAGAAAAGTGACGATTCAGGGGGAAGTCGAACGGGAGGGTACGTACGAGCTGCTTCCGGGGGAGGAGTTGGAGGAGCTCGTCTCGTTCTATGGCGGGGGATTGACGATCGACGCCAATCCTGGGGCGGTGGAGGTGATCAGGTCGCTGACCGCGGATGGAGAGGTGACACGAAAGGTCTATGTCGACTATTCGATCGCCGAGGCGCGCACGCTCAAACTGGTCGACGGCGACCTCGTCACGGTGCCGAGCAAACTACTTCTTATGCCGTACGTATTCTTCGAGGGCGCGGTGCTCGAACGCGAGTCGGAGGAAGGCGTCGGTACCGAGCTTCTCGGCACAAGCCGGTTTCGTTACCGCTTTCACTCGGGAGAGCTGCTGTCTGAGACGCTCGAAAAAGTCGCGTCCCGCTTTTCGGCGGTGTCGGACCTCGAGAACGCCTACGTCGTTCGCCACTCCGGCGAGACGATCCCGATCGACATGGAAGCTCTCCTTCGTCGCTCGGAGTCGGCGGAAAACATCCGACTTGAACCGTACGACCGAATCGTCATCCCGTTCAAGCAGTACTTCGTCATCGTATCCGGCGCGGTCCGTTCGCCGGGTCGTTATCCCTATATTCCCGACCGGAACTACCGGTACTACGTCAACCTCGCCGGCGGCTTCGACACCGAGCTGCACCTCGGCGACCGCGTAAGGATTACCGACATCAACGACCAAGCGGTGCGAGCCGGCAGATACATCGAGCCGGAAACGAAGATCTACGCTCCGATAAACAACCCGCTCTACTACATCAACCAACTGAGCGGTGTGCTCGGCGTGCTTGGAACCATCCTCTCGATTCTCGCGATCACCGGGGCCTTCGGCGCCGGAGGCGTGTAGAGGCTCTCAAAAAGGGCGGGAGCGCGCGATCGGATCGTGCTGGTCCGACACATTACAGCTCGCGGAGAAACTCACTCGCGCGCCTCACCGCGATGCCGCCTTCAATCCGTTCGCCGGACAGGAATTGTACGATCACGGTCGCCGGGATATTGTACCGTTCGGAAAAGTACCGCACCTGCTTCGGGATCGCGTCGCCGGAACGTTTCGCTTCCACTATCATCACGGGCTCATCGTCCTCGGTCAGCAGAAAATCGACTTCCCGCCGCTCCTTCGTACGAAGGTAGTGCAGCCGCATACGACGGCCTTCGAGGTCCTGTTGCGATACACGTGTTTCAGAAGACTCAGCGCGACAAGGTTTTCAAAGCGTTTTCCAGGTTCGTCGTCTACTATTCCGGTATCGAAAAAGTAGACCTTTGGTTCTTTTTTCAAGGCTCGAGCGATATCCCGCGCGTAGGGAGTAACACGAAATACGATGAACAGCGCCTCGAGAATCCGAATGTACTTCTTTGCGGTATTCGGAGAGACGTCGATATCTTCGGCGAGCGAGGTATACGAGAGAGGCGAGCCGGTACGATCCTGAATCAGCTGTATTGCAAGCTGAAGCGACCGCAAATGCCGAATCGAGTCGACGCGGAATGGTCATGGCG
>JAJRYZ010000084.1 GCA_024275515.1 Spirochaetota bacterium | reverse complement strand
GTCGGAAATTTCGTGTCGCAAGCCGTCGAGGTCGTTCAGGGTCGCCGCGCTGCGCTCGAAGTGGGAATGCTCGACGTAGCACGAGACATCACTGATGTCAGAGACGTCGCCCTCGCCTACGTATCACTTCTTCGTTACGGGCGTATCGGTGAACCTTACAACGTTTGCAGTGGGCGGGCCATTGGCCTCCGCGGTGTTCTTGACGCCGTGCTTCAGGCAGCCGGATGTCGCGAGGCCGTAGTACGTTCCACTCCGAGTAGCACGATTGCCTCCCAGTCGGACATCGCGGGCAACCCAGCGAAGATCAAAGAGCATTGCTCCTGGGAGCCGCGGTACTCAATTGAAGAAACCGTCTCCGACATGGTGGCGGCGGCCGGTCTCAGGGTCGACGCAAGATAGGGCACGGGACTCCGCGCGAGTCTCGCGGCGAAGGCAATCGAATACGAACGAGCCGACTTACGAGCGCGACAAGCTGTCCGAGACACTGCGCCGAGATCAGCCTCGGGATACGGGACCCGATCATACGGACAGGAAGTATCGATCTCGAAAAGGGCTTTCTTGCCGTTTGCGACACCGCCGATGCTTGCGCACACATAGCAAATCACGGCAGGATGATTGATTTCCAAGTCGTTTGAGCTGTGATATCGTATCCGAAAAGGTGCGCGCAACAGATTTTGAGGAGATAGGACATTGGCGACCAACTCGCTAACCGGAACCATCATCAACTCAATTGCTCCCGTTCGCGTGTGCGACATTGGGGGATGGACGGATACGTGGTTCGCCGAGCATGGTGCGGTTTTCAACATCGGCGTCTACCCGCACGTAGAGGTGCAACTGCGCCTCGCGCCGCGAACCGCCGAAGAGCGCGTGACGATCACTCTGGAGAACTACGGTGATTCGTACATTCTGAACCCTGAGCAGGTTCAAATCGATCGGCATCCGCTCCTCGAGGCGGTAATCGACGAGATGTCGATCCCGGAGGATATAGCCGTAGAGGTTACGATTTTCTCGGCGATACCACCCGGCGCTTCCACCGGGACGTCCGCGGCCGTCACCATCGCCCTCATCGCGTCTCTCGATCGGCTCTCACCCGGAAGAATGACCCCATATGAGCTCGCCCGGTTTGCGCACATGATAGAAACCGACAAGCTCGGCTTGCAGTGCGGGATTCAGGACCAGATCGCCTGTGCCTACGGAGGACTCAATTTCATCCAGATGCATCAATTCCCTCATGCCACCGTCTCGCGACCGATCATTCCGGAAGACGTCTTGTTGGAGCTCGAGCGCAGACTTTGTCTTGTATACATCGGGTCGCCTCACCAGTCGAGCGAGGTCCACCGGATGGTGATAGAAGACCTCGAGGGAAAGGGCAAAGAGGATGAGCGGATCGAAGGCCTGAGAAAACTCGCCCGTCGGGCGAAGGACGCCGCGTCGGTCGGCGATTTCGCGGTTTTCGGCGGCATCATGAATGAAAATACCGAGCTTCAGCGTCGTCTTCATCCGAAACTCGTCTGCGATAAGTTCGAGGAAGTCATAGATCTTGCGAAAAGCTATGGAGCACTGGGCTGCAAAGTCAATGGCGCAGGCGGCGACGGGGGTTCATTGACCATTTTGTCGAACGGTGTGGCTTCCGAACGGCGGAGGATGATGAATGAGCTGTCCCGGCGAGGTGTGGGTGTGATTGAGGTGCGGGTAGCTCCTCGTGGCGTGACCGTGTGGGAAACCGAGTAGCGGCAGGGCACGGCGGCCGTCCTCGAAATGAATCGATAGCTACGATTCTAGTTCGAGCTGTGAACTATTCACGCAAGCCGGCCACGATATTCTCGCGATACCGCATCGAATAGAAGCGTTCCACCGGCCAAACGTCGGAAAATGTGTCGGCGCCCGAGGTCTCCGTGTCATATTCTGAATCACCAAGTTATCCTTCGATCATCCATCACGGCGGCGCGACCGGCGTGACCGGTTCGTGTCACGAGCTTCGAAGCTCCGAACGGGCCGGAATTCTCATTGATTGCGGGTTGTTCCAGGGCGAGGAGCGGCCGGACGGGCGAAACGCGGGCGGGCGCGGCATCGAGGCCCTCGAAATCGACTTCCCCGTCGAGCATATCAAGGCGCTGGTTCTCACCCACGCTCACATCGACCACGCGGGTCGGATCCCGTGGCTCTTTGCCGCCGGGTACAAAGGGCCGATCTACTGCAGCGAACCCACGGCGCTCATCCTTCCCATCATGCTTCGGGACGCCTTCGAGGTGGGAATCTCGGACAGCCGCTATCTTGCCTCTGAATACATAAAAGAACTCGAGAGACGGCTGATTCCGGTTCCCTACAAGACCTGGAGAGCGATCCCGACCGGAGATGATACGGCAATCTCGATCCGGCTCGTCCGTGCCGGGCACATCCTCGGTTCGGCATACCTGCAGTGCAAAGTGAGACTTCGGTCATCGGCAAGCAAACGGGCGACGGTGCACGTGGTGTTCTCCGGCGATCTCGGCGCGCCGTATGCGCCCATCCTTCCCGCGCCGAAGTCACCCTACCGCGCCGATGTGCTTGTACTTGAATCCACCTACGGAGACCGGCTTCACGAGGGACGGAAGGATCGGCGCAAGCGCCTTCTCGGGGTTATCGAAAGCGCCCTCAAGGACCGCGGTACGGTACTCATTCCGGCCTTCGCCCTGGGCCGCACTCAGGAGCTCCTCTACGAGCTCGAGGGTCTGATCCGGGCACACCGTCGACGCCGCGCGGGCGCCGGGATAAGGTGGGATGAGCTTGAGATCGTGCTGGACTCGCCCCTCGCGACCGAGATAACGCAGGCCTATCGCGAACTGAGTTCTTTCTGGGACGCCGAAGCGTTGCGACGGGTCCGCTACGGCAGACATCCTCTCGCCTTCGAGCAGCTGACCGTCGTTCAGTCGCACGCCGACCACCTGAACACGGTCGGCTATCTGAAGCGGACCGGAAGACCCTGCGTAGTGATCGCCGCCTCGGGCATGTGCACCGGCGGAAGGATCGTGAACTATCTGAAAGAGCTCGTCGGCGACGAAAAGACCGACGTCGTGTTTATCGGATACCAGGCGGCAGGGACTCCCGGACGGGCAATCCAGCGATACGGCCCTTCGGGCGGATACGTCGAGATCGACGGGAAACGCTACACCATCCGAGCGCGAATTCACACCATCTCCGGCTACTCCGCCCACGCCGACCAACGAAATCTCGTCGCATTCGTCCGCCGTATGCGCCGCCGGCCGTCCGAGATTCGGTTGGTTCACGGAGAAGCGGGAGCGCGCGCGTCTCTCTCTCGCAAGCTTCGCCGTCTCTCGTCGAGCATCTTTACCTCGTAGAGATACGCGACTCTCGATGCGCGCGCCGGCCGGATTCGCCGGATTGTCCCGGGACGGTTGGGGCGTCGAGGTCGAAGGCGAGTCGCCCGAAACGTCGGTCGGTAGGTTGTTGCGCCGGGAGTACAAGCTAAGGTAAGGTCTATCGAATGAATCCCGAGACAGACAATCGCACTGCACCCGATTTCGACGCCGACGAGATCGATCTGTTGGATCTCATCGGTGTCCTCTGGCGGCGGAAGCTTCTTATCCTCGGTATCACGGGACTCTCGATCGCCGGTCTGCTCGCCTTTGCCGTCATATCGATACGGCTTCCCCCCGAACGCAGTCCGTTGCCGAACGTCTACAAGCCGCAGGCGTTGATACTCGTCAACAGCCAAAGCAACACCGGGGGTCTCCAGGCGGCAATAAGCGCAAGCGGCTTGAGCAGCCTTGCCGGGCTCGCCGGGGTATCGACCGGAGGGGGGTACGGAGAGCTTGCCGTCAAGCTCCTTTCGAGCAATACGATCATCGATTCGGTCGCAGAAAAGTTCGACTTTGCCGGCCGATACGGAATTACCGAGAGCAAGAAGGGCAACACGCGCCGAAAAGTAAAAGGAGCGGCTTCTTTCGACTACGAAGCCGACACCAACACGCTTACCATTTCCTACGAGGACATCGATCCGGTCTTTGCCACCGAGGTTGTGAACTACTTCGTAACGCTTCTCGAACGGCGGTTCGCGACGATAGGCGGGAATCGGAACCTTCGTCAAAGAAGCTTGCTCGAGGT
>JAJRYZ010000083.1 GCA_024275515.1 Spirochaetota bacterium | reverse complement strand
TGGTAGCCGAGGATATCGTGGACATGATTGTACAGGATCTTGGTTCCCCTCATCGTCCAGTCGCGGTCGCACATGTCGATCGCCGGGGATCGGAGCAGACGAACCTGTCGCGCGCCCCGAGCCCGTTTTCGTAGATGTTCCCCGGCCGGCCGTCGACGTAGAGCCATCCGCCGTAGTACGGGTTTTCCGGATCGAAGTTCGGATACCGCGCCGGGCGCATCCACTCACCGTCGCAGAAGAGGTGATCGATCGGTCGATCGGCCGTCCCGTTCGCCGCGAGGTCCGCCCGGAGAAACTCTCCGGCTCGCTCGATCCGGTCCAGTTTCCGCGCCCCGGTCAGCGTCACCGTGCCCGGTTCGGCCGCGCGATAGGTGATCGGGCAAGCGTCGGTTCCCGAATCCCGAGCGGTCAGGGTGAATCCTTTGCCGCCTATCTCGTAACGACCCGGGTGAATGACGACTTCAACCGGGCCGGACAACCGATTCGCGGCTTTTATCCTGCGGATCCTGTTTCGGGCCTCTTTCAGGCCGGCGACCGGCGATTCGCTCGTTCCCGCGAACCCGTCGCAGCCGTTTGTCGCAACGTGTATTTTCATTCGCTCTCTTCCCTTCCCTTCGCGCGTCGATTGCTCTCGGCCTCGGTGGAGTATACCATGAGGGCTCGAAGCATAAACGCTTTTTCGGGACGTGGGACGACGCGCCCGAAACCGGCGGCGGGAGGTGGCGGCATGGAGAAGGCGGGAGCGACGATGCACGCGGCGGTCCTTCATTCGGCGGGGGATCTGCGCTACGAGACGGTGCCGACGCCCGCGCCGCGGGAGGACGAGGCGCTCGTCGCGATCTCGGCGAACGGTCTCTGCGGGTCCGATGTCCACTTCTACGAATCGGGTCGACTCGGGCCGTTCGTGGTCGATCGGCCCTACATACCGGGGCATGAGGCGGTCGGGGTGATCGTCCGGTCGTCCGCCTCACGATCAGCCTCCGCGTCCGTCGCGGTCGGCGCGCGCGTCGCGATCGAACCGGGCATCCCGTGCCGGCGATGCTCCTATTGCCTGCGCGGACTGTACAACCTGTGCGCGGAGGTCAGGTTCCTCTCCGCGCCGCCGGAGAACGGCACCTTCGCCGAGTATGCGGCGGTACCGGCGGATTTCTGTCACCCGGTTCCCGACGTGTTGTCGGATGAGGAAGCGGCGCTCGTCGAGCCGGTGTGCGTAGGGCTTCACGCGTGCAACCGCGCCGACATACGGCCGGGGGCGCCTTTCGCGATTGTTGGGGCGGGGCCGATCGGACTCGTCACGATGCTCGTCGCCTTCGCCTGCGGGGCGGGTCCGGCAATCGTGCTCGATGTGGTCGGAAGCAGGCTGCAGAAGGCGGTCGAGCTCGGCGCCGCACACGGAGTCGACGCCGCCGACTCGGAATCGGCGGCGCGCGAGGTCGTCGACGCTACGAACGGCGAAGGAGTTCCCTTCGTTTTCGATACGAGCGGGTCGTCGGCCGCTTGCGCGCTCGCTCCGCGCCTCGCCGCAAGGGCGGGCGTCGTGACGATCGTCGGCTGGCCCGAGGCGTCACGGTTCCCGTTCCCGATCGAGCTCGTTATCGAACGTGAGCTCGATGTCCGCGGAATCAACCGCTATCGCAATACTTTTCCCGCGGCGCTTGAGCTCATGCGAAGCCGCCGTGTGGACGTACGTCCGCTCATCTCGCATCGGTTTGCTTTCGAGCGAGTCCTCGATGCTTTCGAGTTCGCCTCGAAAAACCGGATCGAAACCATCAAGGTAATCGTTGCCGAGACCCCAAAGACCACGCCGTCGGGAGAAGCGGATGCGCACCGGAACGAATGAGTCGTGGCCGATTCTCAGACGCTACGATCGGGACCATCTCTCTCGCATCGCGCTTCCCCTCGGCGGTATCGGTACCGGGACCGTATCGCTTGGCGGGAGGGGCGACCTTCGCGATTGGGAGCTCATGAATCGGCCCGCGAAAGGGTACGTACCGGGAGATTGGCGCGGCGGCGGAAGGCCGTTTTTCGTCATTCGCGCGCATCCTTCAGGCCGGAAGGCGGTGACACGACTGCTTGAGGGTCCGCTGGAGTATCACGAATACGACGGAGAACGGGGCAGTACCGTCGCCAATCACGGACTTCCCCGGTTTCAAGACTGTTCGTTTGCCGCGGCGTACCCGTTGGGACAGGTGGAGCTTTTCGATCCCGACGTTCCCGTGAAAGTCCGACTCGATGCTTTCAATCCGTTGATACCGGGCGACGCGGATCTGAGCGGGATTCCTGTTGCGATTCTGAGATACCACGTTACGAACCTGAGCACGGTGCGATCGGCGGTGTCGATATGCGGTGTATTGCCCAACTTCATCGGCCACGACGGTGCCTGCGGCTCGCCGAGGGGAAACGGCAATCGATATCGGTCGGGAGACGGCTTTCACGGGATTTTTCTCTCCTCGGCCGGTGTCGAAAGGCGCGCGTCGCAGTGGGGCACGATGTCTTTGGCAACGGAAGCCGGCGGCGAGACGAGCTATCGCACCGCCTGGCTCTCGCCTCGGCGATGGGGAACACCGCTTCTCGATTTTTGGGACGACTTTTCTTCGGACGGGCGACTCGACGAGCGCTCGGCGGCCGGAGGCGACTCGCCCGTCGCTTCTCTCGTTCTCGGGAAGACTCTTGCACCGGGGGAGTCGCGGTCGTTCACCTTCCTCGTCGCGTGGCACTTTCCGAACCGCTACACGTGGACCGGCGAATCGACCGACGCGGGGGGAAGCGGGTCGGAAGGCGAGGGGGCGAACAACGTCGGGAACTACTACGCGACCCGGTACGCGGACGCGTGGTGTGTGGTGGAGAAGACGTTTCCGGCGCTGCGCGAGCTGGAAGATCGGACGGTCGATTTCGTCCGTTCGTTTTGTCGCTGCGATCTTCCCGACGTCGTCAAGGAGGCGGCGCTCTTCAATCTAAGCACGCTCCGCAGCCAGACGTGTTTCCGTACGGCCGACGGGCGACTGTACGGGTGGGAGGGATGCAACGACACCGAAGGATGCTGTCCCGGATCGTGCACCCACGTATGGAATTACGAGCAGACGGTCGCGTTCCTGTTCGGCGGTCTCGCGATGGGAATGCGGGAGGTCGAGTTCGCGTACGCGACGGGCGACGACGGGATGATGTCGTTTCGCGTCTCTCTGCCTCTCGACCGCGCGCAGACTCAAGGGAAGGCCGCGGCGGACGGCCAAATGGGATGCATAATGAAACTGTACCGCGATTGGCGTCTGTCGGGAGACGACAAGAGAATGCGGTCGCTACTCCCGGCGGCAAAGCGGGCGCTTGAGTTTTGCTGGATCCCCGGGGGGTGTGACGGCGACCAGGACGGAGTTATGGAGGGGTGTCAGCACAACACGATGGATGTCGAGTACTACGGACCCAACCCGCAGATGGAGCTGTGGTATCTCGGCGCCCTCCGCGCGGCCGAGGAGATGACGCGATACGTCGGCGACGACGCATTCGCCGAAAGGTGCCGCGAATTGTTCGAACGAGGTCGATCGTGGACCGACGGGAATCTGTTCAACGGCTCGTACTACGAACACCACGTGATGCCGCCGGCGCACGAATCCGATGTGGCCGCGGAGCTTCGACTGGCCTACGGCGCCGAGGACGTGACGAAGCCCGATTTTCAGCTCGGCCCCGGATGTCTGGTCGATCAACTCGTCGGGCAGTTCATGGCGCACGTCTGCGGGCTCGGCTATCTCGTCGATCCGGATCACGTCGGCGCGACGCTGCGGAGCATTATCCGATACAACCGGCGCGTCGGCTTCCATGACCATTTCAATACTTTCAGGTCCTACGCCCTCGGCGACGAGTCGGCGCTGCTCATGGCCGCCTACCCCGGCGACCGGCCCAAGAGACCGTTTCCCTACTTTACCGAAGCGATGACCGGGTTCGAGTACGTGGCGGCGATCGGGATGCTGTACGAAGGGCAGATCGACGAGGGGCTGCGGTGCATCGCGGACATCCGTGCGCGCTATGACGGCAGGAAACGCAACCCCTTCGACGAGACCGAGTGCGGCCGACACTATGCGCGCGCGATGGCGGCATGGGCCGCGCATCTCGCTCTGACGGGGTTCCACTATTCCGCCGTGGACCGGTCGATGCGGTTTGCGAGCCGGCCGGGTGAGTTCTTCTGGTCGAACGGGTACGCGTGGGGAACGATCACGATAGGCGAAGGAAAGAAAAGTGTCTCCGCCGAGCTCGGGGTAAAACGGGGAACGCTTTCGCTTGTCACGTTTGCGCTTACGGATGTCGGTGAGACGAAGTTCGACACACCGCTGGCGCTCGGCGCCGGCGAGAAGGCCACGATCACCGTCGCGCGCGAATAAGCGGGCGACAACGGCCCATATCGCGGTCCCCGCGGTGGTCAATCGCAGTCAATCGCCGGTTGCCAACGCGGCGCACAGGTCGTCGAGGTCGTATACGAAACCGAAAGCGAGCGCGACCCGCCACAGCGCCAGTTCCTTGCACAGTTCGCGGGCGGCGGACTCCTTGTTTTCGACGGCGGTCGTCGCCTCGCGGACGACCGAGCACATCAGCCCATACTTCTGCATCTCGATCATGCCCCCGGGAGACATGAGCAGACACCAGTTGACGGCGAACCCCGCGTAGATCAGATGGTTCACCTTGGTGTGACGACAGACCGCGGCCAGCTGGTGACCGTTTTCCGCTACGTATTCGTCGTCGCGAGGTCGGGCGTTCTCGGCAAAACCCATGTCCCTGAACCCGCGTCGCACGTCCGCTATGTTCTCCTGTCCGACGAAGACATTTCGGGATTTGAACTCTCTCAATGCCGCCGTGACCGAATCGCCCTCGACCTGCCGAAGCGCGGGAGGAGACGGGCCGGCCAACTCGACCGCTTTTCGGTAGCCGGGGCACGTCCGATAGTAGTCGCCGCCGCCGACGACGTGAAAGAGTTTCATTCCGTTTCCGCGTACCGCACGGGTAAGACGCGGGAAAACGTCTCTGCAAATCGTGCGGGCGCGCGGGATGTATTCGACGGCGCGCCACCACCCGGGGAAGTCGGAGTAAGAACCCGTATCCCATGCGTGCATAATCACGACGGCGGTGTTCTCACGCGAAATCTCAAGGTACGCGCTGTTCCATCCACCGTAACCTTCGGCGGGAACGTCGCGACTATAGTCGGCGCTGAATTGCCGGTAGTAGTTGGTTCGGATCAACATAATCATCGGTTCGATCGATCGAATAGTAACCTTCATCGAACTCGTCGGCAACGCGGGGATCCGCGATCCGCACGCCGCAACCTCCGGCGTCGTTGCCGCATCGGCGGCGAGCCGGTAGGATAACGCGGTAGTCATGCCGCATGATCAGACCGAGTTCCTCTCCAGCGAAGAGCGCGAAGCGGGAATACGCAACTATCAGAAGCACTCATTCTGGAACGGGCTCGGCATCAACTTCATCAACACCTCCATCGTAAGCCTCTTGGCGATCCATTTCGGCGCTACCAACGTCCAGCTCGGCTACATTTCGGCGGTTTTCCACGTTACCGGAATCATTCTGATCTTTCTTCCCAGGCTTCTCGACGGGCTGAACATCAAACGCGTCTTCTTCGTTTCGTGGCTGTCGAGGGGACTCGTGTGTTATCTCTATCTGGTGCTGCTGCTGCTCGACGGGCGGCGCGCGGTCGCGGCGATTCTTGCGCTCTTTACGCTTTTCGCGGCTCTTCGGAGTATCGGCGTTCCGATGGCCCAGCCGCTTCAGAAGAGTCTCGCGCGACCTTCGGAGGAGGGCGGAATCGTGGTCGGACTCCATATCCGCCTGACCGTTTCGCAACTGATATCGCAGGTTGCGAGTTTTCTGCTGCTTTCGATAGAGTACTTCAACGGGCTTATCGGTCTTGTCGTGCTCACCACGATCGGCGCGGTCAACAATACGATCGCTTCGCTCTTTATCAACAAGATCCCGTCTCGCGAGACGATTCACTACCGCCCCGGGAAGAACGTCTTCGTGCTTCTCGCCGACACGCTGCGTCACCCTACGCGAAGACCGATATTCGTCTCTCGCGTTCTGAACGTCGCCTCGGGCATCCTTTTTACTTTCGGGGTCGCCTTTCTGCGTCGCGTCGTCGGGATGCCCGCGAACATGGTGTTCGTTTACATGATCGCCGGGGCGCTCGCCGCGCTCGGAGCAACGCTCGCGCTTCGCCCCTTCGTCGACACTATCGGGAGCAAGCCGCTTCTCATCATCGCGAGCTTCTGTCTCGCCGTGCTCGCGGTCGTGTGGGCGGGAATCGGCTCGTCTCTGCCCTGGGTGTTCTACTATGTTCTCGGATTCCTCACGTTTTTCTTTCTGCGTATTCGACTCCTGCTTCTTTCCCGGCTCATCATCAAAACGATGCCCAGACGCGACAGGATCAGCTACAGCGCGATGCTTCAGTTCGCGGGCGCGGTCACCGGCCTGCTCGTCGGGCTTTCCGGCGGGGCGCTTGCGGATTGGAGCGGAGCCGCCACGGGGTCGGTGATTCATATGTACAGCTACACCTATCTGCTCGCCGCGGCGCTCTGCTTCGCCGGGGTGGCGTTATCGCTCACGTTGCGCGATCCGGGGAGCCTCACTCTCAAAGAGGCGGCTGCGGTCCTGCTCTCGGCCAAAAACCTGCGGGCGTACATGGACATCTATCAGCTCGACATCGCCGGCACTCCGGAGAAGCGCGAATCGAGAATGCTCTCGCTCGAGCAGAGCGACGCGCCGGTCGCCACCGCGGAGCTTTGCAGTCGACTCAAATCGCCCGACGTGCGCGAGAAGGAGCGGATACTGCGGTCGCTCGAAGCGTATCCAAGGCGCGAACTGATAGACGACATCGTCGCCGAGGCGCTCGATGAAAACTCGCCGAACAGAAAAGACGCCGTTCGGGCGCTCGGTTCATACCAGTCGCGCCGGGCGCGAAGCGCGCTGCGCCGATGCATCGACGCGCCGGGGCGCGACGTCGAAGCGGCGGCGCTCTACTCACTCGCGCGGCTGGGCGACCGGCGTTCGCTTGAACGAATCATAGCGCTCCTCACCGCCGCCGATGCCGACGCTTCGGCGCGGGTCGAAGCGATCCGGGGACTATCGCTCGCCGACGAGGAGGGGCGATTCCTGGGACGACTGTTTGAGCTTGCCGAGCCTTCCCGCGGGGTGCGTTACGAGCAGTCGGTACTTACCGTGTGCCTGACCGAGCCGTCGTTCGTTCCGTCGCTCGGCGAGTACCTGCGCTCGGAAAACATCGCCGAGGGGAGTGGGTTCGAGTCGCTTCTCGCAGACGCGCAGGAACTTTCCGTTTTTCACACGGCGCGGCGGCGCCTCGGCGACATGCTCGACGCCGGCCGGACGGCGGAGCTGTGGCGATGGTGCGCCGAGACGCTCGGGAAGCTCCGGTGCGCCGAGACGCGGATCGAGAATCTGAGGCTTGCGGTATGCGCGGGGCCGCCGCTGCAGACGAGCCGCAGCACGACCCTCGCCTGTCTCTATCTCACCTATCAGATACTCAGATTTATCATGCGCGGGTCGAGCTAGAGGAAGCGGATAGTTCGAGCCGCCCGAGCACACCCCCCCCCACAACCCCCGCCGCTCTGCGATCGAGCGCCGGTCGACTCCGCTAGGTAATGCCGTCGAAAAGGATGCCGCTGAGATAACGTTCGCCCGAGTCGGGCAGGATCGCGACGATGGTCTTTCCGGCGAACTCAGGTGTGGCCGCCAACCGGGCGGCGACCAACGCGGCGGCGCCCGACGAGATGCCCGAAAGCATTCCCTCTTCGCGCGCAAGACGCCGGGCGAACGCGATCGCCTCGTCGCTCCGCACACGTTCGACCCGATCGACCATATCGAGGTCGAGAGTGTCGGGGATGAAACCCGCTCCGATTCCCTGAATCTTGTGAGGTCCCGGCTCGAGCTCCTCTCCGGCCAATCGTTGGCCTATCACCGGACTTTCATCGGGCTCGACCGCGACGGAGATAATCGGCTTCCCTTTGGCCTTCTTGATATACCGCGAAACGCCGGTGATGGTTCCTCCGGTGCCGACTCCCGCGACCAGAACGTCGATCGATCCGTCGGTATCGTCCCATATTTCAGGGCCGGTGGTCTTTTCGTGTATCGCCGGATTCGCCGGGTTCTTGAATTGCTGGAGCATCAGGTATCGTTCGGGGTCCGATTCGACGAGCCGTTCGGCGGCGGAAATCGCCCCCACCATTCCTTCGTCGGCCGGAGTGAGGATCAGATTCGCGCCGAAAAGTCTGAGTACTTTGCGTCGTTCGATGCTCATCGTCTCCGGCATTGTGAGCGTAACCGGAATTCTTCTCGCTGCGCCGACGAACGCCAGCGCGATTCCGGTGTTGCCGCTCGTCGGCTCGACGATCTCCATTCCTTCCCGCAACACTCCCCGTTCGACCGCGTCCCAGATCATCGACGCGCCGATCCGACACTTGACCGAATAGGCCGGGTTCCTTCCTTCGATCTTTCCGAATACCGTAGCGCCGCCGGACGGGACGACGCGGTTCAACCGAACCAGCGGGGTCCGTCCGATCGATAGTGAGTTTTCCTCGAAAGCTCGGCCCATTGTTGCCTCCTCTGCCGGCGTCCGCTCCGATCCGAACTCGGGCATCGTGCGTAGTGAGATCATAATCAGATCACGTGAGATAGTCAAAGTAGTGATTTCGCCTCGCCGCCGTGCGCAACGCGGGTCCGGCGGGGACGGCATGAGAAAAGCAAAGCATCGGTCGAAGTATCATAATCACCGCTTTCACTTGACAATAGGGGAATCGGGTACGAACATGGTGTATATGCGCCGGTGTGTCCGACCGCCGGCGCCGGCGTGACCTTACGGTTGCGGAACAAACCATCTGTGGAGGATGAGATGAGGTTCAAAAGTCTGTTGGTCATGGTGCTGTTGCTTGTTCCGGTTTTGGCCTTTTCAGGCGGATCATCGGAGAAGAAGGGGAAGAGCGTTGTTCTATACAGTGCTCACACGCAGGAGATCATCGACGCGTTGGTTCCGAGATTCGAGGCGGCCACGGGAATCAAGGCCGAAGTCGTCAAGCTGGGGTCGGGCGACGTCGTCTCCCGGGTTCGGGCGGAGAAGGACAATCCGCAATGCGACGTAATCTGGAGCATCGGCGGGGAACAGCTCGAGGCGAACTCCGATCTGCTCGAGGAGTACATTCCCAAGGAATGGAACATGATCGATCCGGTGTTCAAGGTCGGGACCAATTGGCTTCCCTATACCGGTATCGTCATGGTATTCATCGTCAACACCGACATCGTTCCGGAGAACCTTACTCCGCGTAGATGGACGCATTTGAGTGATCCGCGACTCAAAGGTCAGGTGTCATCGGCACGCGCCGACAAATCGGGTTCTTCGTACATGCAACTGGCCACGGTGCTCAACATCTACAAGGATCGAGGCTGGGACGTCTACAAAGGGATTCTCGCCAACTTCGTACTGTCGGGAAGCTCCTCGGCGGTTCCGCGGTTCGTCAACGACGGCGAGCTTGCCGTGGGCATTACTCTCGAAGACAACGCGTATCGATTCGTCCAGGGAGGCGGCCCGGTTAAAATCGTCTATCCGGAGGACGGCACCACCGCGGCGCCCGACGGCATGGCGCTGGTCAAAGGGGCGCCGCATCCCGACGCGGCCAAGGTGTTTATCGATTGGGCGCTCTCGAAGGAGACACAGGATTTCCTCGTCGAGCAGATGGGCCGCAGACCGGTGCGAACCGACGGCATGGTTCCGCCCGACTTGCCTCCGTTGAGCGAGGTCAAAACCGTGCCGTACGATTTTGCATGGGCTGCGGGAAACAAGGACGCCTTCGTCCGACAATGGACGTCGTTGGTTCAGGAGTTGGGCCTCTAGACGGTTCGGCGACGGTCCAACCGGCCACGGCTTGCGCGCGAGGTAAGGACGACGGATGGCATCGGTACGTCTCGAGGGAATTCACAAGGCTTTCGGCGAAGTCAAGGCTCTTGTCGACATTACCCAGGAGATCGGAAGCGGCGAGTTTTTCACACTGCTGGGCCCGTCCGGGTGCGGAAAGACGACGCTGCTCCGGACCGTCGCGGGTTTCTACTTCCAGGACCGGGGGCACGTGTTCATCGGGGACACCCTGGTGGATACGGTCCCGGCCCACCGACGAAACACCGGTATGGTGTTTCAGAACTACGCCGTTTTCCCTCACATGACCGTGTTTCAGAACGTTGCTTTCGGGTTGGAGAATCGAAGAATCGCCAAAGCCGAAATTAAACGTCGGGTGTCCAAAACCCTCGAAATGGCCCGACTCGGCGGGCTGGAGGGGAGGACGCCCGACCAACTGAGCGGCGGTCAGCAGCAACGAGTGGGGCTCGCGCGGGCGATGGTCATCGAGCCCCTCGTGTTGCTGATGGACGAGCCGCTTTCCAATCTCGACGCGAAACTTCGCGTCGAAATGCGCGAAGAGATACGCGACATACAAAGAGCGCTGGGGATTACCACGATTTACGTCACGCACGACCAGGAAGAAGCGCTTGCCATCTCCGATCGCATCGCCGTAATTAACAACGGCGTCGTCCACCAGGTGGGTACCGGCTGGGACATCTACAAGGCGCCCCGTGACAGATTCGTCGCTTCCTTCGTGGGGAACACTTTCTTTTTCGAGGGAAAGGTTTCAGGCTCGACCGACGGATACGTGCGGATCGTCGCGGGGGAACAGGAGATTCGGGCGCGCAAGCCGGCTTCGGATGCACGCGATCTGCTCTTCGCTCTGCGGCCCGAGGACCTTACCATCCATCACGAAGCGCCCTCGGCGGACGACGGTTCGGTGCTTCCTGCGGTGGTGGAGAAGAGCGTATTTACCGGGTCGCTTGTTCGTTACACCGTTTCGTGCACAGGAAGCCTGCGACTTGTCATCGAGCATCACAAGCCCGAACGCGAGGCGCTCATCGATCCGGGACGGAAGGTGTTCGTCCGGATACCGGTCGAATCGGTCATGGTGTTCGACGCCGAGGACGGGAAGCGTCTGTGACGAGGCGGTTTCGAATCGGCCGATTCGATTTCTGGTCGGTCGTCAGCATCCTCGGCTTCCTTATCGTCGCGGTGCTTATCGTGGTGCCGCTGTTCAACATTTTCAAGTTCAGCTTTCTCGACCCGGAAACAGGGCGACTTTCGATTGCCAACTACGTCGAAGTTTTTTCGAAGCCCTACTACACCAAGGCGATCATCAACAGCTTGATCGTCTCCGTCGGCGGCACCGCGGGCGCGGTGCTGTTCGGTGTTCCGCTTGCGTTCCTTTCAACACGATACTTCATTCGCGGAAAGGCGATGCTCTCGACTCTCGCGGTGCTTTCCCTTCTCTCGCCGCCGTTTATCGGCGCCTATTCCTGGATCCTGATGCTCGGCCGCAGCGGATTCCTCCGCGAGTTCCTCTCCGGAATCGGCGTCAATCTTCCGACCATCTACGGCCCGACGGGAATCATCCTGGTCTACACGCTGCAGTACTATCCGTTCGTGTTCCTTTTGACCTCAGGCGCCCTTTCCACGGTCGACCGTTCGCTCGAGGAGGCGGCGGAGAATCTGGGAACGAAGGGATGGAGGAAGTTCTTTCGAATAACGGTACCGTTGGTGCTTCCGTCGCTCACGGCCGGCGCGCTGATCGCGTTCATGATGTCACTTTCGAATTTCGGAACGCCGATGATCATCGGCCGGAACTTTCGGGTGCTGCCGACGATGGCGTACAATCTGTTTACCAGCGAAGTGGGAGACTATCCAGGGCTTGCGTCGACCGTGAGCATCCTGCTCATCCTGGTTTCGACCGCGGTCCTGTTCTTCCAGCGATACACCGCCGGCAGAAGGAAATACTCGAGCTCTCTGGTCAACAGGCCCATCGTCA
>JAJRYZ010000082.1 GCA_024275515.1 Spirochaetota bacterium | reverse complement strand
GAGTCGAGAAACGGCGCACATGAACAAATCAACGCAAACGGGACCGACGGCTCCTTGCGTTTCTTTCGACGGCAACGAGATTAACGTCCGGCTCCATCCGCCTCATGTCCCGCCCGGTCTCTGCACGGGACCGCGGCGAGTGTCGGATACCGCGGGTTCGAGCAATCTCAGCGCGGCGCGGAACAGATACCCGCCGAGCACATGCGCATCCATACCTACCGGCCCGACCCCGTTCTCTCCCAGCAGCCGGAACGTCGTAACGATTAGTCGCACCGGATCGCTCCCCCACTCCATCCAGTACGAAGACTCATCGAGCGTCCGGGCGTCGACCCTGTGAACCACCGATCGCCCACGTTCGCCGAGGAGCCGGTCGACCCGATTGCGATCGAGTGCGAGGTCGGGCGTGACGCCGAGAAACTGGGCGCCGGCGTAGCCGTGATGAGGAAGAGCCGCGAAGAGCGATTCGTCGGCTACGTAGGGAACCCCTTCCCGCCAGAAGGGAGAAGGTATCGTAAAGCGTGGGTCGTGGCGCTCAACGATCACGAGCGTCGGTTCACCCGCCGCGAATCGCCGGGCGACCTCGCCGTCGAGACGATCGGTCAACGCGACCGACGCGGCGGCGTCTGCGGCCGAATCGCGAGCCGCGGCGACATCGGCCGATGCGTCTTCGACCAACTCTTCGCCGAGCGGCCCCGGCGGATTGAGCACGCAGAGAGAAGGAATCGGTCGTTCCTCTTCTGGAAACGCCCATAGCTCCCAGCTGTTTCGGACGACGATGTCTTTCGAAGCGACGATCCACGCGCGCACCACCGCCGGATAGACCGCTTGTCTCTCCGGCGGGGTCCATTCGAAGGATCCCAGCAGCGCGGTCTCCCCGCGGCCGACCGTCGTACAAGCGCAATCAACCGGGACGGTCGCTTCCGAATCGCCCGGTACCGAAACCGCGACGCGGAGTGCCGCTGCGGCGATAGGCGCGACGCCGAAGTTCGAAACCACGATTCGAAACCGACTCGGTCGGCACTGCCGAATGTTTCGCGCGTCAATGTGCTGCGGGCGGTCTCCGCCGCGGGCCCAGATTCTCCGGCGTTCGCACTCCAGCATGAGCGCGACCTCTCCGTTCACGCCGGCGAAGTCGGCGGCAGAAAACTTCGGCCGACCGAGCGTATCGAGCAGCCCCGCGGTGGAAATCGGCGTGTCGATCATATTGGTAACCACGTAACCCGATACGCGTGGGTCCATCCGCGTTCGCTCGAAAATGAGATTTCGATATTCGACCGACCGTCGCACGCTCCGCGCCGCCGCCTCTCCCCATGAACACGGCAAGCTGATCTCGGGTATCTTCCGTTCGTGTTCGACGACCGACATGTCCCAGCGTACCCCCTGCGGATTTACCGCGGGGTCACCGCTCGTCCACCAGAGTCGGTCCACGCCGATTTCCCGTCGGACATCGACGACGTTTCGCAGCGTGTCGCTGTCGCAGTACTCGCCGAAGACCAACGGTTTCGCGCGACGCCAACCGGGAAGGAAATGGTCTATCAGGGAAGAGAATCGATTGGCTTCCGCGTAGAAATGATAGTCGTAGTAGTCGGAGATCTCCAGTTCGACTCCCCCGTACGCTTCGGCCGACCCGCTGTTGTCGCGTAGAAGCGGTGAACCGGGAATGAGTTCCTTGACCGTGCGGTAGAGTCGCCGGAGAAACTCCCCGTCGGCCGCGGCATCGAGCTCGCATCCGAGCGTCCACATGATCACGCTCGGATGGTTGCGAAGTCGTCGAACGATCTCGGTGTACTCGGCCACGGCACGCCGGCGGAAATCGGCGTCCACCCGCGGCATCCACATCGGAAGCTCGATCCACACGAGCATTCCCGTCCGGTCGGCGTAGTCGAGGTATTCATCCGGCGGAACAACGAGGCATTGCTTGATCATGTTGAATCCGAGTGAACGAATATGTTCAATCTCGGCGGGATGCCGCCGCGGGTCCCAGCGTGGGGCTATCCGGTCGGTGTAACTCATCCAGTGAAGCACCCCGCGAAGGTAGATGGGAGAACCGTTGAGACGGAGTCGGCGGCCGACCGCATCGAGCATTCGCACGCCGAAGGTCGTTGCGCGCGAATCGACGACGCCCGCGCCGCTAATCGTCGCCTCCAGCTCGTAGAGTCGCGGGTTCGAAGGCGTCCACGGTTCTAGCCCCCGGGAGGAGATCGATTCCTCCCACCGAGTTACACCGGGCCCGACGGTAATGGTTCGTGAGGCCTCATGCGCGCCGACGCGTGTCCGGAGCGTTATCCGTCGATTTTGCGCGAAAGTGTTCTCGATCGCGATCTCGAGGCGCAGCTCGGAGCGATCGCGACTCGGATAGACGTATACGTCGCGCAGCCGCAGGGGCGGGAGACGAAGAATCGAAACCGGCTTCCAAATTCCGCCGAAGGAGGTGGTGACGTAGGGAATGAACCCCGCGAGGCTCGATTCAATCGGAAAGTGACGCTTCCACGGTTTGAAAACCTCGACGGCGACGGTGTTTCGTCCGCGCCGGAGTGCGTCGCCGGTCGCCGCCTCGAACGGAGTCCAGAGGCCGCGGTGCGTCGCGAGGTGAACGCCGTTGAGCCATACGTGGCAGAAGTAGCCGACGCCCTCGAAACGGATAACCGTCTCGCCGGATGCATAGGGAGCGACGGCGCCGTCGAGAGCGGCGACGCCGCGGCTAACGTCGCAGCCGCCGTCCGCCGGCCATTCGAAGTCGCGCACGAACCACACCGGACCTTCGAGTCGCTTCGGCCACCCCCACTCCTCCCAACAACCGGGAACGTCGCGCCGTTCGCTGTGCCACCCCTCGAGCTCGCAACTCCCGAAATCGGGCGGAGGAGTGGGAATCCCCGGGTCGGATTCCAAACCGCGAGGGTGTTCGGGGTCGGCATAAAGCGCCGCGGGAGTCGCCACCGTCCATACCCCCGAAAGATCGATCGGAACCGGCGGCTTCGCGCCCCGTGTGAATCCGGACCTCCGGCGCACGCGGCGCAGCAACCGCAAAAAAGGCGGGAAACTCATCCTCCCATCGTGAACCTCGTCCATGGCATACTATAGCTCGACGGAATCGGATCGGTCACGATGGGGACGTCGTCGGAACGTAGGCGCGCCCGGCGCGGAATCGGGAGGAAGCCATGCGAAGAAACGAAAACAGCATCGAGGTATTTCTCGTGCCTCACACGCACTGGGACAGGGAGTGGTACCTCCCGAAACCGGGATTCTCTCTCCTTCTCGTCGCTCTTGTCGATCGGCTGATCGACATACTCGATCGAGAGCCCGACTATCGGGCATTCATGTTCGACGGGCAAACGATCGCGCTCGAAGACTACCTCGAACTGAACCCCGACGCCGAGGCCCGAATACGGCGCTACGTCGAAGCCGGAAGAATCATCATCGGGCCGTGGTACGTCCTTCCGGATGAGGTGCTTATCAGCGGAGAGGCCCATATTCGCAACTTTCTTGCGGGTCGGCGCGTGTGCGATGCCTACGGCGGGGGAATGATGATCGGTTATCTCCCCGATTCTTTTGGACACCCTTCGCAGATGCCGCAGATTCTACGCGGACTCGGTCTCGCGGAGATGGTGTTCTGGCGGGGGCTCGGACCTGAAATTGAAAAGAGCGAGTTTATCTGGCGGGGTTTCGACGGGACGACCGTGCTCGGATTGAACATGCCGCTCGGTTACGGCGTGGGCGCGGCGCTTCCGTCCGACGACGAAGGTTTTCTCAAGCGGATCGAAAAGCGAGCGGGTGAACTCGCCGAGCTCTCACGCATCGACGCGGTGCTTCTGATGAACGGCGTCGATCACCTGGCGCCGGAACGTGATCTTCCGGGCAGAATCCGCCGGGCGAACGCGGCGCAGAGGCGGTACCGAATCAGACTCTCGGCGCTCGGCGAATACGTCGAGTCGGCTCGTGCACGGCTCGACGAAGCCGATCTTCCCGTCGCTCAGGGGGAACTTCGATCGGGGTATCGCGCCTATTTGCTCGGTGGGACCCTCTCGACGAGGATATATCTGAAGCAGCACAACGCGCTGGTGGAGAGCCTGCTCGAACGCGAGCTTGAACCGCTCCTATCGACAACGGCGATTCTCGGCGTGCGCCCGTATCCATCGGGCATAATGAATCATCTCTGGCGCCGTGCTCTGGCGAACCTCCCGCACGACAGCATTTGCGGATGCAGCGTGGATGCAATTCACCGTCACATGCTCGATCGGTTCGCCGAGGTGACGACGTTGGGTTCGTCGCTGCGCGACGAGTTTCTGGTAACACTCGGCGCCCGGGCCGGCGGCCGAGAGGACGACCTGATCGTTTTCAATCCTCACCCGCATCCGGTCGACCAGGTTGTGGAGACCGAGGTCGACCTGCTGCCGACGGTCGCGCGAAGGGTCGACCACGAGGATGCGCTGCTGGTCGAGTACGCGACGGCGCCGGTTCCGCGCCCGGCGCGCGTGAGTCTTTTACCGCCGGACGGCGAGGCGATCGAAGCGGAAATCGTCGGCTGTGTCGACGCCGAGTCGATGCGTCTTTCACTCGACGATCAACCGGTGATGTACCGCGTCGCGAGGACCCGGATTCGTTTCCCCGTACGGCGCCTCCCGCCGATGGGATACCGTCTGTATCGTATCGAAGTCGCATCGGCGCCGGCCGAACCGGACCCGACGGGCGAGCGACGACCGGCGACCGAATCGCCGATGCCGGTCGCCGAGGTCGGCGTTGAAAACGAATGGTACCGCGTCTCGCCCGAGCCTTCCGGTTCGGTGCGCGTACTCGACCGCCGGAGCGGCCGCGAGTTCGCCGGACTCATCGCGCTTGAAGACGCAGGCGACTCAGGTGACGAGTATACCTGGTGTCCGCCGGAAACCGACCGCGTGGTGCGACCCGCGCCGGAGAGTATCGCGGTCGCGCATCCGGACGACCAAACGCTCGTCGTCCGCGGCCTCATGCGCATTCCGACGGGATTGTCGGACGACCGGAACCGGCGGCGCGCAACCACCGCAGAGTGTCGGTTCACGACGACGGTGCGTCTGCCCGCCGGAGCGCGACGAATCGACATTCGCATAGAGTTCGAGAACAACGTCTCGGATCACCGGCTTTCGGTCCTCTTTCCCACGGATTTCCGGAACTGCCGTTGTCGATCGGAAAGCACCTTTTGCGTCGAAGAACGGGCCGTCGACGCCGTCGGCGCCGGATACGAAGGATGGATGGAACCCCCGACGGGCGTGTTCCCTCAAAAAGCCTTTACGTCGCTATCCGACGGAGAAACGATACTCACCGTTTTCAACCGGGGACTTCCCGAATGCGAATTGCGGAA
Organism: Spirochaetota bacterium; assembly: GCA_024275515.1. GTDB lineage: Bacteria > Spirochaetota > Spirochaetia > ARS1246 > ARS1246 > JAJRYZ01. The sequence goes on along the minus strand of JAJRYZ010000082.1, from coordinate 17,421 downwards.
CGAGCCGGCCGGCGCGACGTTGTCGTTGACCCTTCTCCGTTGCGTCGGATACCTCTCGCGCGTCGACCTCTCGTGCCGCAGAGGAAACGCCGGATGGCCTCTTCCGACTCCTGAGGCGCAGTGCCGCGGGCGTCATACCTTCGAATCGGCACTCGCGATTCAGGCGGAAAGCGACATGGAGTCGATCCCACGGGAGGCCCGCCTTTTTCTGACTCCGCCGATCGTCGCCCGGCTCCGCCCGCCGCTCGACCCGGATGTTCTCCGGGATGCATCGACGTTGCCTCGCGAGGCGTCGTTGTTCCGACTCGACGGGCCGCCGCTGTTTCTAAGCGCGATAAAGCCCGCGGAAGCGGGACGCGGCTGGATTATCCGCGTCGTCAATCCCTTCCCCCGGAATCGAAGCGGTGCTCTCGTGTGGCGTGGCGAGATCGGAGGCGAGATTTCGAGGATTGTCGAATGCACGCTCGCCGAGATCGACGGCGAGGAGCTCGAAATCCCGCCCGACGGCCGCATCCGGCTCGATCTGCGGGGCGGAGAGATTCGTACGCTCAGGGTAGAGACGACAACCGACCCGTCAGCATAGCGCTTCGGAGAGCGACTCTTCATGATAAAGAAAACACGCAACCTCGCGCGCCTCGCCGTTTCGGTTGCGCGGCTCAACGAGTGCCGGCGTTTCTTCGGCGCATCTTCGCATCGCCTGCGCGCACCGGTCGCTGTAGATGCATCCCCGCACGGCTTCGGCTTCGCGTAGTTGATGCCGGCTGATCTTGTTCGCGTCGAGTCGTTCCTTCCACCGCTCGCTCGGGTCGGGCGTCGGAATCGAGTTGATGAGTTCCCTGGTGTAGGGGTGGAGCGGATCCTGCACGACCGTTTCGGTGTCGCCCCTCTCGACGATATTTCCGCTTGAGAGGATGATAATTCGGTCCGCGATAAAATAGGCGATGTTAAGATCGTGGGTTACGTAGAGACAGCTCATGTCGGCCTCTTTGAAGTTTTTTAAATGGTTCAGAAACATCGCCCGAAGCGACGCGTCGAGCATCGATACCGGCTCGTCGGCAACGATGAGATTGGGCCTGATCATATAGATTCGCGCGAGCATAAACCGTTGCCGTTCTCCACCGCTGAGCTGATGAGGATATCTGCCGAGCAATTCGCGCGGACGCAGCCCGACGGCCTCGAGGCTCTCATCGATAAGCTCGCGGATCGCCTTCGTGCTCTTGGCGCCCCGGAACTTCCGCGCCGCGGTACTCAAGACCCGATCGACCCGGTAGAAAGGATTGTACGTCCCGTAGGGATCCTGAAAGATCATCTGGACCTCGTTCCGGTAGGAGAGCCGGTCCTTTTTGAGCCAGTCCGAGACGCGCCGCCCCTTGTACAGGATCTCCCCCGACGTTTCGGTCTCGAGACCGAGCACCATCCTGCTTATCGTTGTCTTGCCGCTCCCGCTCTCACCGACAAGAGCGACTATTTCGGGTCTCTCCGGTATCGCGAACGAGACCCGGTCCACCGCGCGAACGGTCTTCGTATGGAGCATCGACGATCCGGCGCGACGAAAAACCTTACTGACGTTTCGGAACTCGAGAAGGTGGTCGCTCATGCGCTTTTCTCCGCGGCGTCGGTCGACTCGCCGGCGTCGGCGGTCCCGACGGTGTCGGCGCCTTCGGCGGCCTCGGTATCGAACAGATGGCACGCGACGAATCGGCCGGGACGCACTTCGCGCATCGGGGGAACGGTATCGACGCACACCTCCATTCGGCGCGGGCACCGTGGATGGAACCGACATCCGCTCGGCCAGTTGAGCGGCGACGGCGCGATTCCCTCGATGCTCTCGCTCTCCCTGCGTTTGATCGAGGGGACCGCCTTGAGAAGCCCGTGAGTATAAGGATGGAGCGGATCGGAGAACAGCAGCGTGGTTTCTGCGATCTCCATCATCCGCCCGCCGTACATGACGCATATCCGATCGCATATTTCGGCGTGGCACGCCATGTCATGCGCGACCATCATGATCGTAATGCCGTGTTCGTCCCTGAGATCGGCGATCGTTTGGAGATTAAGCCGCTGCATGATCACGTCGAGAGCGGTAATCGGCTCGTCCGCGAGAATGAGGCTCGGTTTCATCGAGGTGCTCATGCTTATCGCTACCCGCTGCGACATCCCCCCGCTCAACTCATGGGGGTACATCTCCGCTACCTCCGGCGGCATTCCCACCGAATGCAGCCCGGCGAGCGCGGCGCTCCGCGCTTCTTTTTTCGACGCATCCGAATGCGCGAGAATCCCGTCGGTCAACTGTTCGCTCACCTTCAAGACCGGGTTGAGCGCGTTCATCGAACCCTGCGGAATATAGGCGACCTCCTTCCACCGGAGCTTCTGAAGCTCCCGCGGTTTCATCGACAACAGGTCTCTGCCGCGAAACCTGATCTCCCCGGTCGGCACGTACCCGGGGGGCTTGATCAACCGCAGAGCGGCTTCGACCAGGGTCGACTTGCCGCAGCCGGACTCGCCGGCAATTCCGAAGATCTCCCGCTCATACACGTCGAACGAAACCCCGTCGACCGACTTGGCGTCCCCGTAAATCGTTTTGAAATAAACCCGTAAGTCCCTCACTTCGAGGATCGGGGTCATTGACGTACCTCCCGGCATTTTACAGTCCCGTGATCTTCTTGAGTCGTGGGTTGTAGACCTCTTCGAGCCCGAAGTTGATAAAGTTGAGGGAGACGAAGATCAGGATGAGAACGACGATAGGGCTCAACGCGAGCGCGTAATAGCCCTGCGCCATCGTCCCGGCGTAGAGCGCCCACTGAATGAGCTGCCCGAGCGAGACGATGGTCGCCGGACCCAACCCTACCAGGCGAAGCGCCGTTTCGGCGACGATATTGGCGGAAACCGCGGTGGTAAAACCCAGAACGATGTACGGGAGAAAATTCGGAACAATCTCGCGGAACATGATCGCCCAGCTCCCGTAGCCGGATACCAGAGCAAGATCGACGAACGGACGTTCTTTCAGGCTTCTTATCTGCGGCGTCATTACCCGAGCGGGCCACGGCCAGCTGAACGCGGCCAGAACGAGCGCGAGAAAGAGCAGGTTCACCCGAAATACGAACATAACGAGAATCGTGAGAATCGGAAAAGAAGGGATAATCATAACCGAGTTGGTAATCGTCGTTATCACCACCTCGACCCGTCCGCCGAAATACCCGGCTACCGTGGCCATCGTAACCGCGGCGGCGGTCGCGAGTGCGCCGGCGATCAAACCCACCAGAAGCGAATTACGCAGGCCGGTAAAGAGCAACGCCATCACGTCCCGACCGAAGTGATCGGTGCCGAGCGGATGTTCGGCCGACGGCGGCTCGCGCGTGTCGAACACGCCGAGCTCGGTCGACGAATGGCCGTCGAGTCGAGCGTCGTTGATCGCCGGCGCCAGCAGCGCGGCGAGCACGAGAATGAGAAAAATGACCAGCCCGGATACGAGAAGCGGCGACTCTTTCAGCAACCTGAGAAAAGTCCACATCCCCCCGGTCTTCGTCTGCGATATGGCTTTCGTGGTTGTCATCAGCTCTGCCCTCGCCGTATCCGTGGGTCTATGAGCGGGTAGAGCAGCTCGATGATGAGGTTGGCGAAAAGCACCATGAGCATGGAAATAACCGTAATTCCGAGCAGCACGTTGTAGTCCATCGTCGTGATGGAGGCGATAAAGAGGCGCCCCATTCCCGGATAGCGAAAGATCCACTCGATCAGAAAAAAACCGTTCACGACGAATCCGAGGCTCAACGCCAGTCCGGTCGATTGCGGAAGCAGCGTGTTCCTGAGAACGTAACGGTACGCCAGTCGCGGCGTCGGCAGCCCCTTCGCCTCTCCCAGCCTCATATAGTCTTCGCCGAGAAGGTTGATTACGAGAGCGCGCTGCGTCAACGCCCACATAAACAGCCCCACGCCGACCTGAGACAACCCCGGCAGTATCGCGTGATAAACGACGCTCCCGACAAACTTGAGAGAAAACGAACGGGAGAGCGCGGGAGAATAAGCGCCCCCGGACGGGAACACGGCGATTCCGTATACCAACGCCATCGAGAGCAACAACGCCATAAGATAGATCGGGATTTGAGAAAACACGAGCGCCACCGGGGTCGTCGCGCGCTCGAAACCGGTGCCGCGCTTCCATCCCACAAACGTTCCCAACACTATTCCAAGGACCCACGAAATAACGACCGACACTCCCAACAGTCCGATCGTCCACGGCATGGCGCGAAAAATAAGGCGTTGTGCGGGCACCGGATACGACACGATCGACGGTCCGAAATTACCCTTGAGCAAGAGCTGAGTAATAAAAGAGAGGTACCGCCGGCCCAACGGTTTGTCCAATCCGAACTGCGCCCGAAACGTCGCGACTCCCGCTTCGGTCGTACCGGTGGCATAACCGTATCGGCTCTCCATCTGCCTGACGTATCGAAGCACCGGATCGCCCGGCGCGAGGTGCAACACGAAAAAGAATGTAGTCAACGCGAGAAAAAAGATGAGTACATAGAGAAGAACGCGCTTAATGAGATAGATGTACAGCTGTTTCATCTGCTCGACTCTGCGTGCACAATAGCTCCCCGCCGATCGGGGCGTAGGCCCCGATCGGTTGATCGAATTGAAATGAGGTCGCTTCGCAACGCCGCAGACCGGATCGATCCGGTCTGCGGACCGTGGCCGGCGGGTTGCGAACGACCGGATGCCGGCGCCGGTCGACCTTACATCGCCGGCTTAAGCTCGAAGAGCACGAAAATCAGCGACGGCCACCATTGATAGGGAACCTGGTACATGTTCCCCTCTTGCGGCCAGTTCCGCCAGTATTTGTTCGAAAAAGTTTGAACGAAGGTCTTTTCCACCGCCGGAACGGCAGGCAGATCGTAGTACCAACGATCGAGTCCCTTTTCAACGAGCTTAATGTACTCCGGATCGGCCGGATCGGTCACCGCCATCTGGTCGGCCAGCGCGTCGAGTTCGGGATCCTGCAACCTGCCCCGCGAACGATCTCCGGAGGTCTGCATCACGCCGAGAGGCTTGGCGTGTTTCGAATGATAGCTGTCGAAGAACTGCCACGGATCGCCCGGAAACGAGGTGTAGATTTCGAGCACGTCGAAATGCACGTGATACTCTCCCTCGTAGAACTGCTGCTCGGTGATTCCCGCCCCGAAGATCTTCAGGACGTTGTCGATGCCGATTTTGTTCAGCTCGTCCGAGAAATCGCTTGCAGTAAGAAAGTTGAAATCGGGAGAAGCCGCGCCGACGAGCGTCAGCGTAAAGGGCTCGCCCTTGGGCGTGCGACGTTTCCCGTCGGGGCCTTTCTTGAATCCGAGCGCGTCAAGCCTCCGTTCGGCCTCCGCCGGATCGTATCGGAGCAGCGGACCCCATTTCGCCTCGATGGCCGGCGATTCCCACTTGTCGAGACTCTTCCAGTCGGGCCACGGCCACATCGTCTTCGCGGTGGATTCGGCCATCGGATAGATGCGCTCGAACTTGTCGCGGTTTACCAGAAACTGGAGTGCCCACCGGAACTCCCGTTCGCTCGTCGGATACCGGGCGGTGTTGAAACCCGAAATACCCGTGCTGACGGCGTCCATGTAGGGGGCGAGTACGGTGTGATCCCACCGCCGCTGCGCGGCGCGAATCATATCGATGGTAAAGATATGCGGCAGCGGCATGTCCACGTTCCCCTGAATGAACTCCTCAAGATCGAGGTCCGGCGGCGGCGCGCTTCTGAAAATGACGTACTTGGGTCCGGGTTTTTTGCCCATCACCTTCGTCCCCCAATAATTCTCGTCGCGCTCCCATACGTAGAGACCGTTGTCTTCATACCAGCCCTGAAGCTTGTAGGGTCCGGTCTCGACCGGAGGCCAGTTGGTAAACACCGCCGGATCGACCTTTTCATAGATGTGCTTGGCCACGATCGCGCCGCCGCCCCACATTCTCAAGTTGTGATGAAAGCGATAGTCCGGCTTCTTGAACTTGAACAACACCGTGTAGTCGTCGAGCGCCTCGACCGAGGCGACGTTCGACGCCGTCCCGGCGCCCCCGAGATCGGGATTGTCGAGCCAGAGTTGGTAGGTAAATACGATATCGTTGGCCGTGTACGGTTCACCGTCGTTCCACGTCACACCTTTGCGTACGTGCCATGTAAGCTGCATGGCGTCGTCCGAATACTCCCATCCGGTCGTCCGCCATAGGATGGTCTCACCGGTGGCATAGTTCATGTACCAGTCCCACTCGTTAACCACTTGATGCCAGCCCGAACCCCACTGAGTGCCGAAAGTCTTCAACGGATTGGCCGTGTTGAAGTACTGATACGTCATGTCGGTTTCGACGACGACGGTCTCGTCCCGCGGGACGGGAAACCGCTCGACGGCGGACTGCTCGGTCTCTCCCGCGGCGAACACGAAGCCCGCCGTGAGCAGGAGTAGAACGACCACAGTCGGCAACTTCCTGGTATGCATATGGCATACCTCCTTTTGTAGAATCCATGGTCTCCGTGCGGAGACCACCCAACAAGAGTAACCGATCACAAGCGCGAATGCAAACGGAAAAAGCAGTCTGTTTTTGTCAGGTTTATGTCGCCGTCCCGCGCCGGTCGGTCTCCCGCGCGGCGCACTCACCGACGGGTCGATCGGGCGATTCGATACGCGCCGGGAAGCGGGGTGGGTCCAGACTCTCGCCGGACGCGCTCACCGACGGGCCCGCCCGCTCCCGTCGACCGGTCCTTCCGGCCTCATGACCGTCACGGCGTCGAGTGCGAAAATCGTATCGGCCGCTCCGTCGGGACCGAAGGCGAACTCGACCGAATCGACGCTCCCGATCGATTCGACGCCCGAGCCGTCCGCAGCCTCGAAACGTTCCCACGGCACCGATACGAACACCCACGCGTATCGATCCTCACTCGGCGCCTTCGCAACGTCCCACTCGATCGTGTAGGTGAAAACGTCGCCCGCACCGGAGAGAAGTCGCGCCTCTATGCGGCGGTTTCTTTTTCCCGTGTGGGTCGGTAGCTCGCAACCATAACGGTAGAAAAACGCGAGCCCGGTATATCGGAGCGGATCGAACGGCGGGTCCAGCCTGCGGCCGACGACGCCGATTCCGTCACCGGACACGTATGCTTCGATCGCCCGCGTTCCCGGCGCGATGCCGTCCGCCGGGCGCAGGACGCTTTCGCCGTCGGCGTCGAGGCGCCAGCGGTCGGGTCGGGCGCAATCGGCTATGACGATGCCGGGCGGGCGGATGTAGAGATGCGTCGAGGCGGCGCCGCACACGCTTCCGCTCTCGGCGAAAACGTCGACTCGCACGCGCCCGGCGATCGAATAGACGTGACTCGTCGCCGCCCCGTCGACCTTTGCCCCGGTTCCGTCGCCGAAATCCCATTCCGATTCGAGAAACCGCTCGTCGACTTTCGCGTCGTCCGCGGTAACTCGCAGACGAACGGCGTCGCCGGCGATCGGCGCCGCTTCTTCGCCGACAATACGGAGGCCGTGGACGACCCGCCGGGCGCCGGACGCTACGACGACGTCTTCGCACGATCCGGCAAGCAGAATATCGCGACCTTCATTTCCCGTCATGACGTTGCCGAGCATCCGCACCCCTCGGCAACGGCCGGCGAGAATTCCGTGTCCTCTGTATGCTCGTCCGTCGTTTCGATTGTCGCGGATCGTGTTGCCGACGATGAGCCAGTTGCGTGCCGGATTCTCCGTACGGTCGGAAAACGCGATCCCCGGGCCGCGATTCTCCGCCACCAGGTTGCCCTCGACGATGAATCCGTTCGCCGATCCGTGAACCACCGCCACCCCGGCGTTTCCGAAGGGCTCGGGAGCGTTTCGGTTGACCGTCCCGTTGTGCGTTATCTCGTTTCCGATCAACACCGTATCGTCCGATCCCCCGAGCCAGAATCCGTAGCTCGACCGAGTCGCCTTGTTGTTTCGATAGACGTTCCCCGGAGACCACGCCTCGATCGCGTTGTTGTTCGCGTACGAACAATCGTTCGCCTCGAAGAGATTCCCTCTGCTGCACCATGAATTGAGGACGCGGATGAAGATTCCGTCGCCGCCGTGGCTGAAGTCGTTTCTGGAGAAAACGTTGTCGTCGGAACCCGATTCGACGAGAAGACACACCGAATCACGCGCGTGGACCTCTTCCGGATATTTTCGTATGCCCCATGAGAAATCGTTGTCGGAAACGATGTTCGCGGTGCTCTGAGACATCTTGAGACACGCGTTCGAGCAGTGGTTGATCGTGTTGCGCTCGACGACCAGTCCCGAACATCGTCGCATCGTGAGGCCGTTCCACACGTTCGAAGCGCGGTTGCGTCTGAAAACCGAATCGTGCACGTCCTCAAGGTAGACCGCTCCGCAGCTCTCGACGCCGTTACCCCAACCGTAGTCGGGATCGTGATAGTTGTCGCCGAGATCGAGGTCCTCGATTACCCAGCCGCGGCAACCGACAAGTTTGAGGCCCGTGAGAAAGCCGTGAGCCGCGAGATTGCGCAGTCTTACCCCCCGACGTCCCTCCGAACGTATAGCAACACCGCCGAAGAATCGTTTCTCCTTTCGCCTGAAAATCGAAAACCCGGTATTGTACCACGCGTCCCAGTGATCGCGGGCGTCGCCGCTCCACATGCAACGATCATCCGCCGTCAGGCGAAACCCGTCGTAGAAACTCGGCCGATCGACACCGAGCGACTCGGCCGGCACTTCGACTTCGATCCGGAACGGACCGCGACACTTCGATCCCGGTTCGTCGATTCTAAACCGCCTCAACAGCCACCCGCCGCCGGCGGAGGAAGTCGAAACGTCGGACAGTCGGCGTTTCCCTTTCCGGATCACCGACACCACCGCCGCGTCCTCCCCGCGCCCCCAATAACGGTACTCGAAGTCGACCATGTCGGCATCGATTTCTATCGACCGCGTTCGCAACAGATGCTCCTCGCGCGCAAGCCCCAGATCGCCCGGCGTGTACAGATAGTCTCCGTCCGGAAGATCGGGAGCAGGCGCGTCGCGAAGCAGAACCGCCCCGGCGCCGTCGATTTCTACCTCATCGGCCGCGATGACGATCCCCTCGTCACGGGCGAATCGATAGACACCGGGCTCGAACCGCGTATCGCGCTCAATAACGAGGCCCGGTCGAGGAACGACGCTTCGCATCACACGCCTCCCTTTCGCGCGCCTCCTCGGCGCGGCGCCGGTCGGACGCCGGTCACGGGTTGCCCTCGGAACGCGGGCGCGCGACGACGACCACGGGAGACGCCCCGCTCGCGTCCGAAAGCGCACGCTCGGGATCGACACGGCGAGGCGGCGCGTCCGGTGCGTAAAGCGTTGCCTCGACGGGCCCGCAAATACCGAGCACACTCCAATCGACCGAGAGCGCCCGGCCGGGGCGTTCGGCGGCGTCGAACTGCACCGCCACCGCCGCGCCGGCGCCGGCGCCGGCGCCGGCGTCGCACACCTCTCCGACCGCCGCATCCTCTGCGCGGCTCGCCCCGGCCGCGAGATAACTTCGGGCGTATACGCCTTCCGCGCGACGGATACCGCGCGTATCGACGAAGGTTCCGTATACGAGATACTCCTTCAGCTCGCGTCGAAGGGTCGCCAGCGACCGCAGGTACGCGGCGAACTCTGGGTACCGATCGATGCTCCCGGTTCCGAGATCGACGACCACGTCGAACAGAAGGCCGAGCACGAACGCGCGCGCGGCCTGATCGTACTGCTTTTCCTGGACGGTCGTGCACATGAGGCTCCGCGGAAAAGTGTAGCGCACGACTTCCGGATGACGGAGCAGCATGTTCTGTCCCCAATGGATATCGACCCAGGGCAACGATACCTCGCTCATTCCCTCGCAGTGGAGCGTCGCGCGCGATCGGTCCACCTCCGCACGCACCGACGCGAAGAGTTCGTCGATCGCCTCCGGCGCGCGCTCGGGCGAATCGTGATCATGATTCTCCGCATAGCAGGGGAGGAAATCCATGTCACCGATATGATCAAGATGCACCGCGGTTGCTCCGTAGCGGGCAAGATAGCGCGCCGTGGTCTCGGCAACCTGGTTTTTCCACCCGCTCCCGTAGCACATGAGTACGAACGGCTCGGCTCTTATCCACGGATTGGTGTCCGACTCGGTCCATGTCCAGTCGCGTCGAACGGTTTCGCCGCGCCCGGTGCGGAGCGCCCACTCGGCAATCCGTGCCGAAAACTCTCCGCAGAAGAGGTTCGCCGCGCTTCCGGCCTGATAGAGAGCGACCCTCCCCCCCTGACCCGTGATCGAATCGAGCGCCGAACGAAGCTCCTCCTCGCCGCCGAGCGCCTCGGATGGACGATAGTCGGGATAGCCACGGTCCATCCCTGCGTCGTGAAAGCCGAAAACCTGGAGGGTGTTCAGACCCGCCTCGCGCGCGGCCTCGAATAATTCCGGCAGTTCGGCGTAGCGCCTGACGATCCGTCCGTCGCCGTGTCTGAGAAACACGAAGTGCCAGCCGATCGATTCACGGACATCAGGCGGCACTTCTCTCTCGCGCCGGAAACCCGCACACCACTTCCGGTAGAGATCGGCCCCGGCGTGCCAATCGCCCGCATGAACCACCATCCGAAAAGTGTCGTAAGTGCACGACGTCTTCGGCGCCAGGTGAGGATAGTGGACCCACGAGACGACGAAAGAATCGTCCGACCGCCGCTCCCGCTCGGCGAGGAACGCCTTGACCCGCAGGTGCGGATCCTCCAGACCGAAGTACAACCCTTCGTCGGCGCCGAAATAATCGGCCCATTGCATGATCCTCGGGTAGAACCACAACCGTCGCCCACCCCCGGGCGAGGAAGTAAGCCACGCGTTGCGCGAATCGAGGCAAGAAACCGGGTCCCGGATCATCTCTCCTTCGAAAAAACCGGGGACCAGAAGCGCCGTATCGTAAGGATCGGCCGTAAGAGAAACGAGACCCCCGATCCGGGGAAACTGCACCTCCGTAAGCCGGTACTCGGACCGGTTGCGGATTTGCACGCCCAACCGAAGCTCGCCGCCGCCAAGAAAGATTCTAATCGTCACCGAAACGCGAAACTCTCCGAGAGAAGAGCGCATAGAATCGGTGGAGATCAAAAGACCACAGTCGCCTGAAACCTGGACGCGCTTCGCCTCGGCATCCGGGGGTAATTCGAGAAAATGACCGTCCCACCCGGGAACGGGGAGTATGAGACGGATCAGGCACGGGACGGTGTCGGGGTTACTCACGTAGGAGACGCCGGTCGACACATTCTCAAGCGATGTGACCCGACCGCCCGATCGCAGGACAAAACGAACGATTTCGTTGTCGAGAACGGCGGGCGGCGGTGCGCCTGGATCGGGGCGTCGAAAGCTCATCTGCGAGCAGTGTATACTCAAGTGAACGGGCCGAGCAAGAAAACCGCCCGCTCAAATCCGGCGGCCGTGTTGACTCGCGTCGAAGCGGAGCATTAGACTGTCTTAATATAAGGTAGAAATCGATTATGAGCGCCGGTTTTTTCGCGTACCTGCTCCTCCTTCTCCTGCTCCGCGCGGTTTTCTACTACGCCCCGATAAGACGTTCACTGCCCGCCTACGGCGTCCGTGTGCTTATCGAGACGCTGTTCCTCTTTCTTTTTTTCAGAACGAATGTTATTCCCGCGCTTGCGATTCCCGGCGTCCTGCTGCTGATCGCGATGCTCAGCTGGGCGCTTGAATCGCGCGTTCTGCGTCCCACTTCCGTCGAAGGCGACCGTCGGGCGTTGCTCTCACCGGTCGTACTTATCGGACTCTTCGTGACGGTCACCGCGCTCGGTGTGATCTTCGCCTCCGGCCACGCGCCGACTTTGAAGGAATGGACCGGCGGCGCGGGGACTGCCGCGACGCGCGGGTTGTTCGCGGCGTGCGCGGGGGTGATCGTGTTTTTCGAGATTGGTCACCTGATCCCCGGCGTTTCCGTCGCATCGGGACGTCTGATCGCTTTCGGCCTGTGGGTCGGCGGCTCGCTTCTCGGCGCTGCCGTGATTGTCTCAGGTTCGATCGCTCTCGAAGTCCTTATCGCCGATCCGGCCGTTCGCAGGCGCGAAGCAATGCGGGGATCGACCTCGGTCGTCCTCGCGGTCGTTGCCGCAGTCGGCGCTCGCTGGACGATCGGAACGGTTCTGTAGGAGACGCGGTTGCACTCGAGCCCCGATCGCGTCACTCTCACCGTATGAAACGCCCCAACATTCTCTGGTACTGCACGGACCAGCAAAGGTTCGACACGATCGCCTCTCTCGGAAACCCGTACATCAGAACGCCCCGGATCGACGAGCTCGTCGGGCGCGGCGTCGCCTTCACCCGCGCCTACACGCAGAGTCCGATCTGTACCCCGAGCAGAGCTTCGTTTCTGACGGGTCGCTATCCGGCCGCGCACCACGTGCAGCGCAACGGCGCCGATTTCTTCCCGCCGAACGAGACGCTCGTGACGCGTCTGCTCGCCGAGGCGGGCTACGACTGCGGACTCATCGGGAAGCTCCACTTGTCGAGGGCGAAGGGACGGATCGAACGGCGTCCGAACGACGGGTATCGTATGTTTCGCTGGAGCCACCATCCCATGCCCGATTGGCCGGAAGGTCACGCCTACGCCGAGTGGCTTTCGCACGATCGCGACGTTGATCCGAATACGCTCTTCGCGCGGTATCGTGCCGAACCGTGGGGCGTGCCCGAGGAGTATCATCAGACAACGTGGTGTACCGAGGCCGCTCTTCGTTTCCTTGACGAAGAGCGCGACGGCCCCTGGCTTCTCAGCATCAATCCTTTCGACCCGCACCCGCCCTACGATGCGCCGAAGGAGTATCTCGACCGCTACGATTCCTCACGGCTTCCGTTGCCCGTATTCGGAGAACGCGACATTGCACACCAGGAACGGCTTTCTCATATCGATCAGCAGACGCGCGTTGCCGTCGATCCGCGCCTGCCGAACGAACGGCGCGCCGAGGAGATCCGTCCGGGTACGCCCGATCGCGACGCGACTTCCGACCCGCCGAAGCATTACGACGCGAGAGCGATCAAGGCGAATTACTACGCGATGATCGAGCTGATAGATACCCAGTTCGGTCGGATCGTCGACCGTCTCGAGGAACGCGACGAGCTCGAAGATACGATTATCGTTTTCACCAGCGACCACGGTGAGCTGCTCGGCGATCACGGGTTACTCTACAAAGGCTGTCGCTTCTATGACGGTCTGGTCCGTGTGCCGCTCATTTTCTCGTGGCCGGCTCGATGGTCGAAGGGTCTTTTCGCGAACGGACTTGTCGAGCTCGTCGACATCGCGCCGACGTTGCTCGACGCCGCCGGGATCGAACGCCCCGCGGCGATGCAGGGGATACCGCTGACGACCATACTCTCCGGAGCTGCGGACCCGAACGAGATACGAGAACACGTAATCAGCGAATACTGGGACGCCATCGTATGTCCGGACGGCAGGCAGGATCACACGCACGCGACGATGTATTTCGACGGACGATACAAGAGCGTCGTCTATCACGGGCGCCGGCTCGGCGAGTTGTATGACATGCAGGAAGACCCCGACGAAATCTACGACCTGTGGGACCACGCCCCGAGATTCGTGCTCCGTTCGGAGGTACTGCTCCGTCACTTCGACGCGTTCGCGGCGTCCACCTGGGCGGGGATCGAGCGGACCGGACCATACTGACACATCGGCGCTCCCGCTTCGCGACGACGGCTTCGATAAGTCGTCGGCCGGCAATGTCAGAACGCGCACCGTCGCACGCGCTTGCCGGTGCAACGGGACAGCAGATCAAACCATCGCCCGACGCTCTCCGAGTCGGGCGAAACGAATACCGGTCCCTCTTCTCCTGCGAGCCGCCGCCGTTTGTCGGCGCCGAGCGGATGATACGGCAGAATGTGCACTTCCCGCACGCAGGAGAGCCGGTCCGCCAGCGATCCGATCGCGGCAAAGTGGTCGGGCCGATCGTTAACGCCGGGGACGACGGGACAACGCAGCACGACCGGCACCTGCGCCCGCTCGGCTGCGGTGAGATTCCGCCGGATCGGAGCGATCGGGACCCCGGTCGCTCTCGCGTGGAGTTTCGGATCGGTCTCCTTGACGTCGAAGTAGAGCATGTCCGCCTCGGCAAGCACCGTGTCGAATCGGGCCGCGTCGGTGTAGCCGCAGGTTTCCACGCAGGTATGGAGTCCCACCGTCCGCGCCGCCCGAAGCAACGCGACGCAAAACTCCGGCTGCGCGAGAGGCTCGCCGCCGGAGAGAGTCATCCCGCCGCCGGAATGACGGTAGAACGGTTCGTCTCTCGCCACTACCGCGAGCACCTCCTCGACGCTCGTTTCGCCTCCGACGGACTCGAGCGCACCCGAAGAACAAACGTTCGCACAACAGCCGCAGCCGGCGCATCGTCCACGGTCCAACTCGTGCGTTTCGTCTCCGGCGATCGTATGGACCCCCTTCGGACAGACCGAAACGCAGGCGCCGCACCGCACGCACTTTTGATCATCATAGAGGAGCTCCGGTTTGTCCGATCGCCCTTCGGGATTGTGACACCACCGACAATTCAACGGGCAACCCTTGAGAAACACCGTCGTCCGAATCCCCGGGCCGTCGTATATCGAGAAACGCTGGATGTCGAACACCACCCCTTTCATTTCATCACCGCATACGCGGGAGTCACCACGTCCCGCGAAACCCCGCGCCGTTCGATCTCCGTCTCCATTACAGAATTGTAACCGTACGGAAACTCTCCGGTAATACCGGAGAGGTATGCTTGATACCGACATGAGCGAGTTAACCGACTTCGCCCCGGCGATAGTGACATCTCCGACCGACATGGTTACCTTTTGCGCTACGGCGCATCGTGGCGGGGACATCGCTCGGAATGAAACACGCACAATCGAAGACCGCGCGGATAGCGCTCACCTCACTCGGTTTTCTCTTCGTCGCGATCGGGACAGTCGGACTATTCGTTCCCGTGCTCCCGACGACGGTGTGGCTTCTGCTTGCGGCCGGTTGCTGGATGCGCAGCTCGAAGCGATTCTATCGTCGGCTGACCGAGAATCGAGTGTTCGGAAGCTACATCCGAAACTACCGCGAAAAACGCGGCATCACGGCGCGCCACAAAGCGCTCACCCTCACGCTCCTGTGGGCCGGTATCACCGTTTCCGCGCTCATCCTCGTTTCCCGGCTCTGGCTCTCCCTGCTGTTGTTCGCGGTGGGCGGCGGCGTTAGCGTCCATATTCTCCTCATCGCAACGCTCCCCAAAGACGACGAGTAGAACCGTTCAACAGAACCTGCCGGCCTTCTCGCCTGAGGCGGCGCCGTTCGACGCGGCGGTGTGCTCGGGGAGCTTTACTTTTTTCCCCGAGTGATCGTATTTCAGAAAATAGTTGACCCATGAATTGGTATTGTATAGTCGCCAATCGCGCGGCGGTATGATGTACCTTAGTTTGTGACACTCCCTTCGGTTTCGCGCCCTGCGATATACCCGCTCCCAAATGCAGTATTTCTCCGCAAAGACCTCGCAGTGCCCGTCGACCCTGCTGCCGCCGCACGGCCCGATTCGCATTCCCTTGGGACATTGCGATTCGGGGCACAAATAGAAGAGCTCGAATAGCGCACAATCGTCGCAATGGCGGCAGGTAAAGAGAATCTCTTTAGTGAACTTTTCGGACATAGTAAAAACGCGATAAAAGAACCGCCGATGCTCGATGAACCGGGACAACGCCCTCATGATCGGGTATCCGGCAGATTTGGGCTCGAAGACGGTGAAATGGAGAAGCCGGGTGGCCCAGAAGACCGGCGAGAATACCCGCGGTCGCTTCGTCCGCCGCGCCACGGGAGCCTCGTCGGAAGCGGGGGTGAAACGCTCTCCTCCCTCGAAAAAATAGTAGGGATTCTCCGGCGCGGAGTCGAGCTCGGCGAGAAAATCGCCCCAGCTGCTCTCGATCTCCGGAACACGTTCGACGATCATTCTTACGTCGTCGGCCTTGAGATTGAGGCCTTCGATATGCGCGCCGGTATACCCGAGCCCCTTCAGAACGGCGATTTGCCGGGCGGCCCTTTCGAGGCGCGACGCTTTTCCTTTGTCGCCGGACTTCGACTCCTCAATGACACGGGCGGCGAACCGGTCGCTCACATAGCAGCCCGGAATACTCCCCCGGTTCATGTGCCGAGCCGCACCGGCGGAGAGAAGATAGACGCTCCCGATGATCGGCACGTCCGTCATTCCCCGATAGCGCATGAATTGCATAAGCTCACGATGCTTCCTCGAATCGAACCCGAGCTGGGTAATGAAAAAATGCGCGCCTGCCTGGATCTTCTTCTCCATTTTCAAGTACTGCATCCGACACGACGCTTCGGTCCATTTGAACGGAGAGACCGCGGCACCAAGGTAAAAATCGGTGGGGTCGAGCACGGTCGATTTCCTACCGACGGGCACTTCGAGCCCCGAGTTCATCTCCCGAAGATAGTGAATGGCGTTGACCGAATCGAGATCGAATACCGGCTTGGAAAGCCCGAGGTAGCCTTCGAACGGGTAGTCCCCGGTGATGACGAGCAGGTTCGTGATCCCGGACCGTTGCAGCGCGTAGGCGCGCGATTCGATTCCGTTTCGGTTCATGTCTTTGCACGAAAGGTGCACGATAAGATCGACCCCCATCGACAGCACCTCGGCGCCGAGCACGTCGGCCGATAGCGCCGGGTTCCCGCCGGCGTTGTCGGTGAGAGTCAGCGCGTGAACCTCGGGGACCGACCGAATCTCCTCCGCGAACTTCAGAACTTGATCGACTCCACGTCCTCGAAACCCACGGCCGGGGACGAGCTCGCAGGTTAGAACGAAATCGTTATTGTACATCGCCGTACGAAACGTACTCACTGCGTATATCCTCCACGCCGACCTTCGCCGGCGGTACTCGTGCGATTTTTCTCGTACTTTCTTGATGATGAGAGACGCGTGAAAACTTCGGAATCGCTACTGAATGAGTCAGTATATGAGGAGGCTCACGGGTTGTCTACGCTCGCGGCCGGCTGTGATAACATCGATCGCGAATGACCGAAAAGCCGGAAGTACGCGCGTCAGTCGGAGAAATCGTCGCATTCGTTATGCGCTCCGGCGACATCCGCCCCGGTCGAATCGACGTGCAGGCGTTTGTCGAGGGCGGTAGAACGCATCGGGAAACTCAAAGCGGGCGCGGCGCCGGGTACGAAGCGGAAGTCCTCCTGGAAACGCGCGTCGAAGGAGCGTCCTGTGTTCTGCGGGTTTCGGGCCGCGCCGACGGTGTTGAGCGAATCGGTGACTCGGTCGTTCTTGAAGAGATCAAATCGACTCGCGCGCCCCCGGACGGAATCGAAGAGGACGCCTACCCCGAGCACTGGGCGCAGGCGAAACTCTACGGCTATATGCTCACCGAGCGAGACGCCCTCGACCG
>JAJRYZ010000081.1 GCA_024275515.1 Spirochaetota bacterium | reverse complement strand
TGTCGGTGGAGGTCGGGGAACGAGTGCCTGTGGGCGCCGAGATCGGGCAACTGGGCTCGGACCCGAACACCGGGGAAGCGCGGCTCTTTTTTACGGTATACAAGAACGGAAAGATCATCGATCCGGAGCGTGCGCCGCGCGGATGACCACCGGGATGCTGCGCGCACATCTCGGCATGCAAAAACATCGAAAACGTGTCGACAAAACAACACGACGCATGGATCGGAACGCGGATATCGAGCTTTCATCGTTCGATCTGGATCCTCTCGCGCTCTATCTCAAGCAGATTTCGCAATTCCCGTTGCTGAGTGCGGAGGAAGAGCGAGAACTCGGAGTCTGCATCAGACGCTTGCGCGCGCGGCTGAAGGAAGAATTGGAGAGATCCACACCGGACCGGAGCAGGATCGAGGAACTCCAGGCCGCGCTGACCGAGCGGAAGAACCGACTCATCAATGCAAACCTGAGACTTGTCGTTTCGATCGCTAAGAAGTATCAGTACCGCGGGGTGGCGTTGCTCGACCTTATCGACGAAGGCAATATCGGTCTCATCGAGGCGGTCGAGCGTTTCGACTACTCGCGCGGTTGCCGGTTTTCGACCTACGGCACGTGGTGGATCCGTCAGGCGATCATCAAATCGATTGCCGACAAAGGGCGGGTTATTCGTATTCCGATTCACATGCTCAACACGATCAAAAAGTGTTTTCTCGCGGCGCGAATGCTGACTCAGCGCTTCGGCCGAGATCCCAGCACCGAAGAATTGGCCGCGTTCATGGAGATGCCTCCGAAAAAAATAGAGGAGATCCGGGCGGTTTCTCAGGAAACGGCGTCTCTTGATACGACCGTTGACGAGTCGCACATGACACGGCTCGCCGAACTTATCGAAGACGAACGCATCGGCGCTCCTTTTGAAGGTGTATTTCGACTCGCGTTGCAGAACATGATCGACGATATCCTCAGTCAGCTTACCGAACGGGAGATGAAAATCATCGAGCTTCGATTCGGGCTGCACGGCGAAGGCCCCTATACGTTACAGGAAACGGGCAAGCTTCTCGGAATTACCAGAGAACGCGTGCGGCAAATACAGGAGAAGGCTCTGGCGAAGATACGGAACCTCAGGCGGACCGAAGACCTATACGATTTCCTTTAACGCCTTTGCGGTCGAGACGGCAAAACGGGTTCCGCGACGACTCCGATCATCGAGAAGTCGTCGCGGATCGTCGGCGTCTTCGGCGATTACCTCTTCGACGGTCGACGATATGCGACGACCGAGACCGTCGGCGGATTGTACGCGCGAGAACGGCCGGGGGGATCGGGCGAGAAAGAAGGCGGTGGGGGGTATGTAGAACGACCGGGATTGTCCTTGACCCAGGTCGCCGGTTCGGCGTACGAGGCAGGAGGGTCCGGGAGCCGCGCGCCGTCACTCACCCGGACGCCTGCTGCGGCGCACCGTGAATTCCTTCCGTACCGACGGGTTAAGGTTGCCCGTTCGGGTTGCGGCCTCCCGATACAACGCTTCCTGTGCGCGCAAGGGCTCGGTGGAGTTCGCAGGGCGACGGTAGGTTCCGTCGGGGCGAAGCAAGTGTGCTTTGGTATTGTCCCGGAAGTAGGTTCCCAGGATTTCCTTTATCCGCCTTCGGTTTTCATCGTTCCGGATAGGGAAAAGCAGCTCGACTCTCCGTTCAAGATTCCGCGGCATCAGGTCCGCGCTCGATAGATACAATTCCTCCGATCCGCCGTTTTCGAAGTAGAATATGCGACTGTGTTCAAGATATCTGTCGACGATGCTGATTACGCGAATATTCTCGCTCTGTCCCGTGACTCCCGGAACGAGCATGCAGATTCCGCGGATGTTCAGGTCGATCGAAACCCCCGCCTTCGACGCTTCGTAGAGCGCTTCGATAATCTCGGGATCGGCGAGCGAGTTGACCTTTGCGATTATCCGACCCGTTCCCGACTCTCGACACCGCGTCGCTTCGCGGCGGACGAGGTCGATGAGTTTGGATTTGAGAGTCGTGGGCGCCATCGACAGCCGTTTGAGCGCGGGTATGCTCGAGTATCCCGTGATGGCGTTGAAGAAAACCGCGACGTCGGCGGCGATTTCGTCGTCCGCGGTAAACAGCGCGATGTCCGAGTAGAGACGCGCGGTGCTGTCGTTGTAGTTTCCCGTCGAAAGATGGACGTAACGCTTCATTCCGTCGCGTTCTCTTCGAACGATCATCAGCGCTTTCGCGTGGACTTTTAGGTGCGCGATCCCGTGGATCACGATTACTCCCGCACTCTCGAGCTCGTACGCCCAGTTGATGTTCTGCTCCTCGTCGAATCGTGCTTTCAGCTCGATAAAGACGGTGACCTGAGCTCCTCTTTCCGCGGCAAGTTTCAGCGAGCGGACCACGGGCGAGTTTCCGCTGGTTCGGTAGAGCGTGATTTTCACGGCAAGAACGGCCGGATCGTGCGCGGCTTCGTCGAGAAGTCTGACCACCGGCTCGAATGATTCGTACGGATGGTGCACGACGCGGTCGGCCTCCGAAATCGTATCGAAGATGCTCTTTTCCTCCAGAAGATACTCAGGAAGGACGGTCGGCCATTCCGGATAGCGAAGGTCGGAGCGGTCAAACCGACTCGACATCGCGACGAAAGATGAAGCGTCAAGAAAGCACGGAACATCGTAGACGTCGTCCTCGGTCAGTTCCAGCTTTCGCACAAGCATCGCCCGCAGCGCCTTTTGCTCGGCCGTGGTACTCGTGTACGCCTCCAGGCGTACCGGGAAGCTCGTCTGTCGACTCGAGAGCACCTCCTCCATGGCGACGAGGAAGTCTTCGTCACGTTCTTCATCGACGCTGAGGTCCGCGTCCCGCGTTACCCGGAAAGGCAAAGTACCGATAACGGTGTAACCGGGAAAGAGCTGTTCGGCGTTTGCCGCAACGATCTCCTCCACTCCGGTGAAGGCGGTGTGATCGGACGACGGCAGCCGTACGAACCTATCGACCGATCGCGGTACGCGGATCAAAGCGAAGAAGGTTTCTCTGTGGTGAACGAGAGGCTCGGCGGCGCGTGTAAGCGAGACGAGGAGATGCAGCGTCAGATTTTCGATAAAGGGAAACACATCGTCGACACGCAGAGGCGTAAGAAGGGGAAACAGCTCGATTCGAAAGTAGTCGGCCGCGAAGCTTCTCTGCCCCGAGTCGAGGTCGCAGACGCGAGCATATCGTGTCCCGGCCTCCGCGAGACCGGGAATGAGCTCGGTCGCCAGGAGTTCCTGTTGCCGGTCGACCAGTTCGCGTACTCGCGATCGAATCCGCGCGAGTTGCGCCGACGGTGAAAGTCCCGTGGGACACGAAGAGCCTTTGCGGTTTTGAATCCGACGCTTCAGTCCGGCGACGCGGACCATAAAAAACTCGTCGAAATTCAAAGCGAAAATCCCGCAGAACTTGAAACGCTCGAGCAGCGGAGTGGTCGAATCGATCGCTTCGCCGAGCACACGCGCGTTGAACTCGATCCAGCTCAGCTCCCGGTTGAAAAAGCGCGGAGTCATGAGGCGGTATCCATTTTCATCTGCGTGAGTCTCAGCTTCAATCCGAAGACGTCTTCGAACATCGTCCCCTTCGACACCAAACCGTATCGCTCTATCGACATGTCGCCGTGATAGTCGCACTCGACGTCGATCACTTCCGCGTGTTGCTGCAAACGAATAACACGAATTCGTTGTCCGTGCGCACGGTCGAGCGCGTCGGCTACACGGAGAAGAGCCGAAAGCTTGAGGACCTTCATCCGATCCTCTCGCGAGAGCGACATGTACGAAACGTGAGAGCCCTGCGGCGCCGATTTTCGGTGGTATCGTACGACGTTGGAAACGATCTCCAAGTCGTCGGCGTGCAGTCCAAACACTTCGGAGTTGGACACGAGGTAGCGGCCATGCTTGTGATGGCCGCTCGCCCGCACGTATGTTCCGATGTCGTGGAGTATCGCCGCGACGTGGAGCAGGAGACGATCGTGACGATCGAGACCGTGCTCGCTCGTCAGTTGGTCGAAGAGCTGTAGAGCCAGGTGGGCGACATGATGCGCATGACTCGAGTCGAACTGATACTTGCTCCCGATGCTGTCGGCGGAGGCGAGGACTTGCGAGTCGAACTCCTGCTGAAGCTCCTCATCGGGCTCTCCGGCGATGGAAATGAGCACGCCCTCGCGAATGCTCACCTGCGGAACGATCAACTCGGTGGCCGCGGTCGCTTCCATGAACTGCTGATACATGAGCAGTCCGGTGGACAGGCTGTCCGCCTGGTCGTAGGGGATGCCGAGTCGTGAAACGCATTCATCGACCGAGAGCGAATCGATCGAGCGGACAAAAGCGTCGTAGTCGGATTTATCGATGAGCGAGTACATCGGGTCCACCGCGGCGCCGGCCCTATCCGCCGCGAGCCGCGCGTCTCCGCCGACCGCTATGAAGTACCGGACGCGGGAGAGATCGAACTCGTTGCCGAGGACCTCGCGAACGTTTCGGATATTCTCGCGCAAGAAACGCACGTTGTGCCCCATCGATCCCGATACCTCAAGCTGCTGCTCGATTCGAACCGTCCCGATATTGATCGAATGCGCCGAAACGACCTTGCCGCGACGGAGAATCATGAACTCGGTGCTGCCGCCGCCCACCTCTATGATGATGGCATTTGAACGCGAGAGCTTACCCTGCAATCGCTGCAGCGCGTGTTGAACGGCGATATAGGTAAGGCGGTTCTCTTCGATGCCCTCGACGATGTCGATGGTGAATCCGGTCTTGATCGAGACGCGATCGACAAATGTGTCTCGGTTGCGGGCCTCTCTGAGCGCGCTGGTAGCGATGACCGTCGTGTCGGGATTCTCGATGCCGTACGCCTGCATCAATTCCTGAAACCCGGCAAGGGTCCTGAGCGACAGGAGAAGCGTATCACGGCTCACGACACCGTGCCTGAAGACGTCCCGCCCGAGCGGAACGGGTTTGCCCGCACGTTCGAGAATGCGCCACGATCCGCTTTCATCGATTTCGGCGACAACGAGCCGTATCGCCGTCGACCCCACGTCGATGACTGCGACGGTCCGGCGGCTACGCACGGCTCCGCTCGGCCGCAAGCGCGGCCGCTCCGACGACGGTCGCGTCGTCGCCGAGACTTGCCGCGACCACCGCGACGTGATCGGCGAGACCTCTCATCGCGTGGTCGCGCATCGATTGTTCGACGACGCGGAGATAGCGGTCGCCGAGCCGTTCGACAAGTCCCCCGCCGACAACGACGATTTCCGGATTCAAAAGGTTCACGCAGTTTGCCAGTCCGATCCCCAGATACCAGGCGGCTCGTTCGATTACGCCGACGATCGCGGCCTCGCCCGCCTCGATTGCTCTGTGGAATACCTTGCTTGTGTAGGCCGAGTAGTCGGTGCCGGCTGCGGCAAGCGTGTCCGGCGCGGCCCCGGAGTTCGCGAGAAACACCGCGTCCCTGGCCATTGCGGAGCGGCCGGCAAAAGCTTCAAGGCACCCGCGGCGGCCGCACCCGCACAACGGACCGCCGGGCTGAATGATCATGTGCCCTATCTCTCCCGCGTTTCCGCCTGAGCCTATGTAGAGTTCCCCGTTGATAATGAGACCTCCGCCGATCCCGGTGCCGGGAAAGACTCCGAGAACATGGCGATATCCCTTCGCCGCGCCGGCTCGGTATTCTCCGTAGGTGCCGGCGTTAACGTCGTTTTCCACCCACACCGGACGTGAGAAATGTTGTTCCAGCGCCGCTTTGAGTGGGTAGTCGGAAAGCGGCAGGTTAGGCGTTTGGATGATCACTCCCGTTGAACGGTCGAAGACGCCGGGTACCGCCACGCCGATTGCGTCGACGTCCGCCATGGGAATCTTCGCCTTATCAAGCGCACCGGCAACGGACAGCGACACATTGTCGAGAACGGCGTCACTTCCGTTAACAGCCGCGGTTTTCGTCTTCTTCCGTGCAATCTTTCGAAGGTCGTCGTCGAAAACCGCGCTGAGGATTTTCGTTCCCCCGAGGTCGACGCCGACGACCACGCTGCGTCCCGCCATTACGCGTAAGTATAACAAAACCACCGTGGCTGTACATCATTACGGCAGGGATCGCCGGCCGCAGGCCGCCGCGTCGGACGGGGAATCGCTCTATATCGTGTAGATGAATCGATTGTCGTTGTTTTGCTTCATGGCCAAGAGATCGGCAAGGGACACGCTGAGCGCATGGCGGACCGCCCGCTCGACGTCCTTGGTGAAAAACGCGATCGGGGATTCTCTCCGCTTTTCCGGAAGCAGTTGCAGCGTGCCGTCAAGCGCCTCAAACACTTCAAGCGCCGTGATTTCGGAGGGGGCGGCGGCAAGCGCGTAGCCTCCATGAGCCCCGCGATAGCTTTTTACGATCTCCTTGCGCTTTAGCGCCACAAGAAGCTGCTCCAGGTAATGCTGCGGGATGGCGTGACGTTCGGCAAGTTCGCGAATCTGGATCGGACCTTCGGAAGCGCGCAACGCGAGCTCCATGACGGCGGTTAAGCCGTAGTCGGCCTTGGCGGAGAGTGTAAACATGACTAAATGAAACGCCCCGCCCGCTCCCGATCGGCGGCGAGTCGACTTTTGTGGAGCGTGTTTGTCTTGATTGCGGTCGGCATGCGGTCAAGATACGGTGCGTTCCGGGTCGGTGTCAAACACGCCTGCCGTTTCCCGACGCGCCGTTTGCTACGTGACGTTGAGCCGCCGGATAAACGCGCGCAACGCCGACGGGAAGAAACGGTTGAGGAAACGGGCAAGTCGCGTTTTCCAATTCAAGGCGAAGTAGGCCTCGTAGCGTCTGCGTTCGATCGCACGCAACATTCCCGGCATGTACGCGTCGGGCCCTTTTGCACCCGCCTGGCCGGGATCGACCACCCCATGCGGCGAGCCGTCGCCTTCGAGTGCGTATTTGCTGATGTCGGTTCGAATCCATCCGGGTACAAGGACGGTTACGAAGACGCCGTGCGGCGCGGCTTCCGCCGCAAGCGACTCGTAGAAACCCTGTACGGCGTGCTTCGAAGCGCAGTAGCCGGTCCTCAGCGGGGTCCCGAATTTTCCCATGATACTCGATATGACGACGATATGACCACTTCCGCGTTCATACATTCCGGGCAGGAGTTCGATGGTGAGAGCCGCGCCGCCGCAGAAGTTGATCGTGAGAATCCGCTCGATCACCGAATAGCGGGTTTCGTGCAGATAGCTGCGCTGACTGATGCCCGCGTTGCTGATGAAAATGTCGATCGGTCCGAACGGCGCTTGCGCCTCTTTTACCTTGGCCGGAAGCGAATCGATCTGTTCGAGGTCCAGCGGCACGACCGCGACGTCACAGCCGAGCGAGGCGACCGAATCTTCCACCTGCGCGAGTCGTCGCTCGTTTCTCCCGGAAAGGACGAGTCGCGCCCCGCGCGCGGCGAGCTGTCGCGCGAACGCTCCCCCGAGCCCACCCGAGGCGCCGGTAATCCAGATCGTTTTGTCACGGTAGTAGTTAATGCTGGTCTCGAGCTCCTCCGCAGGTGCCAGATCATACTATACCGACAGTCGGCCGCTCATCAATCGACCGACGACGGGATTGAACCAACGTGGAAGGACCTGTAGGCTGTCGTCGGGTAACCGCCGTGATTCGCAGATCCGTACTCCTGATGCTGTCATTTTTCGGCCTCGCCGCCTACGCTCTTTCGGTCGGCGCGGGAGAGGCGGGCTTCCTCGCTTCGATTCTTTCCGGCGGTGTCGACGTCGGAACCGCGGTCTATCTGCAGCGGTTTGTGTCTTCGGCCGTTTTGTTCGGAATGCTGCCCCTCGGCGCGGCGCTCATTTCCGGAATCCCGACGGCCGAGCTCGGCCTCGCGCGTCCGGTTCGTTTCGGCTCCGCCGGGTGGTTTTTCCTTTTCCTCTGCGCGGGCATCCTCATCGGCTTTCTCGGTTCGCTCGATCCGCTCCTGTCCACCTTTTATCCGTACCGCCCGGGGCTCGACGAGCTTGTGCGTGAGCGCGGAATCGGAGTTCTGTTCGGGCACATCGGACTCTATCTCCTACTCTACTATCTTCCGTGGGAGTTTCTCTTCCGGGGGATCCTTGTCGTTGCGGTCACTGAGTCGCTGCGGAAGGACAACGGCGAGTGGCCGTCCGGGACCTTGCTCGTAGCGTTGCTTCAGACCGCGCCGTCGACTCTGCTGCACATGGGACATCCTTCGGCCGAGGTTTTCGGCGCGGTTGTTTTCGGCGCGGTTGCGGGGTACCTCGCGCTCGAGTCTCGTTCGATCTATCCCGGACTCGTCTTTCACGCGGCGAGCGGCATCGCTCTCGATCTATTCATCGTGGTGCGTGGGTCGGCGGTATGAGCGGTCTCGGTTCGGCCGGCGTATTCGGTCGGCCGCGCGTTCTCGTTACCGGCGCCTCAGGATTCATCGGGGGACGAGCGGCGGAACGTCTGTGCGATCGAGGGTACCGGGTGCGGGCCGTGTACCGACGGTCGTCGCTTCCGTCGCACTTACTGCGTCTCGCCGAACGCGGGGCGGAGCTGCGTCGATTCGATTTGAGCAACGATACCGCCGTCGATGAATTGACCGACGGGTGCGATTACATTGTTCACGCCGCGGCGCGAGTGCTCGATTACGGCAGGCATCGTGCTTTCGTATCGGCCAACGTCGACGCGACCAAACGCCTCGTCGATTCGGCGCTGGACGGGACATGTTCGAAGTTCCTTTTCGTCGGTTCCGTCTCCGTTCACGGATTCGGGGGACATCGCGGCACCACCGAACGCGGCCCGTACTACCGACTACGATCGAGCTATCCGATCACGAAAATGTACGCGGAAAACATCGTCCGCGCCGCGCACGGCCGCGGAATGAACGTCGTGGTCGTCAGACCCGGTCTGGTGTATGGTCCCGGTGATACGACGACGCTCGCGCCCTTTTTCCGATTGCTCGAAAGTCGCGACCTCCCGTGGCTCGCGGGTTTCGAGCATCTCAACTGCCCGATCTATATATCCGATCTGGTCGACGGAATCGTCCTCGCGCTCGAGAGCGACCGTGCAAACGGGCGGGTCTACAATCTGACGAGTGGGGAGGCGGTGACTCTTGCCGAGGCGGTTCGTCGCGCCGCCGAGCTTCTCGACGCGCCGCTTCCGCAACTGCGGATTCCATCGACCGCCGCGAAGTTCTTGGCCTCCGTCGCCGAATCGGCCTCGGCTCTCACTGGGTATCGGATTCGCCCGCCGCTTACGCGGTATCTCGCGGAGCAGTTGAGTCGTGATTTCCATTTCAGCCCGGAGAAGGCGCGTAGAGAACTGGGTTTCGCGCCCCGGGTCGGGTGGGAAGAGGGATTGGCGGCGGCGGTCGACTCCTACCGCCGCCGCGAACGGTTCTGAGTCTGCGGCGCCGCGGCGGCCGTCACGCCTTTCCGCCGCCATCTCTTCGAAATGGACGAAGGAGGCTTGCCGGGTCGGGCGCCGCCGTTCCTTGACACCCGTTCGACGGAGGGGTTTTATGAAACGATGCGACGCGGTGGGTCGGTTCGGCGCCGCGCCGGAGCATTCGACGATTTAAGGAAGGCATGACATGTCCAGCGATCACGACATTCGGATCGTTCCCGTCGATCCGACCAGCCGTCGGCAAGTGAAACGGTTTATCAAATTTCACTATCGGATCTACAAGGGTGATGAGAATTGGGTCGCCCCGCTGATTATCGATTACCTCGAACGGTTGAATCCGCGCAAGAATCCGTACTTCAATCACTCGAAGGTGCAACCTTTTCTCGCCGTCAAGGACGACGTCGTCGTCGGAAGGTTGACGGCGCATGAGAATACGCAACACGTCGCGTTTCATGATGAGCCGGTCGGATTCTTCGGATTCTTCGAGTCGATCGACGATCAGGAGGTGGCCGACGCGTTGTTCGCCGCAGCCGCACGTTGGCTCGGCGAACGTGGGCTTGAGCGCGTGCGGGGTCCGGCGAGCTTTTCGGTCAACGGGGATCCGGTCGGTCTGCTGGTCGACGGGTTCGATTCTCCGCCCGTTCTCGGGATGGCCTATAATCCGCGTTACTATCAGCGCCTGGTGGAGAACGCGGGGTTCGAAAAAGTCCAGGACCTGTTCGCCTACTATTTTCCGGTAAACGGCGAGGTCCCCGACACCGTGAGGAGAATCGCCGAACGTGCGCTGCGCGATCCCAAACTCGTAATTCGAAAGCCGGATATGAAACGGTACCGGGACGAAATCGACGGTCTGAGGTTTATCTACAACGAGGCGCTCAAAATGAACTGGGGCGCGGTTCCCATGACCGACGAGGAGTTCGATCACTTTTCGAAGGAGCTCAAACTCGCCGTCGATCCCAAGCTGACCTTTATCGCCGAGTATGAGGGCGAACCGGTGGGATTGTCGATGGTTTTTGTGGATATGAACAAGGCTCTTCAACCGGCGCACGGGAGACTCTTTCCGTTCGGTTTGTTGAAGATCCTCGCAAAAAAGCGGTCGATCGAGTGGGCGCGGCTTCCGGTGCTCGGTGTACTTGAAAAGCACCGCATGAAGGGTATCGATGCGGTCTTCTACTACAAATCGATGATCGAAGGCGTAAAGCGCGGGTATCGGCACGGCGAGCTTTCGTGGATTCTCGAAAGCAATCGGATGATGATGAAGATTCTCCGTCATCTTGGACCGGAAATCTACAAGACCTATCGAATGTACGAGCGGCCGATCGACTGAACCGACGCCGAATCGTGTGACCCGTTCTTTCTACTCGACGGGAGCAAGATCCGTTTTTCTCAGCCTCCTGAAAGCGACGCGCCGGCGCGCGGACGAACGCCACGCCACGGCCGCCCGATGAAGACCGTCGACGGGAAGATCGCGTACGGTGACGAGCTCCGCGTCGGCGCCGGCGTCGAGGCGAACCTGGAACGTGGTGTGCATGAGCGCGTCGACGGGAACGAGAAACCGGTCGAGGAGCTCCGCGCCGCTTCCGCCGACGGCCTTGACGACCGCCTCCTTTCGCGTCCACACCGCGGTGAATACCTCGGCTTCCTCCTCCGCGTAAAGCGCGGAGAACTCCGCCTGCTCCTCGGGAGCGAACGCGAACGACGCGATTTCGGCGAAGCGTCTGCGCCGGCGGATCTCTTCCACGTCGACCCCGACTTCGGTATGCAGGGAGATCGCGAGCATGAACAAGCGGCCGGTGTGACTGAGGCTGAAATGAAGAGGGCTCCGGTCGTTCGGGCGCGTCGACACGCGAGGTTTTCCGTACCTGTTGCGTGAAAAAACGAGATTCGCGGGGGGAATCCCGAGGGTTTTCGCCGCGACGAGTCTGAGCGCAACATTCGCCGCCGATCGAGTCGAATCACCGCCGGTCCACGTGGGGACGTGCGGTGGATCGAGAAATGCGGCGAGGTCGCCCGGCCGCGCATGGAAAACGGTAATGTCCGGTTCTTCGGTCATCGTCGCCTGTTCGTATTCTTGACGTAGAGTCGGGAAGCGGGTAGGCTTGCTCATCTAAGTCATATCGCAGGACCCGCTTATTCTATGCAAGCAACGAAAAATAATCCACACGACGTCCGTGTCGTCATTACCGGGCTCGGAACGATCAATCCGATCGGCGCGACGGTCGAAGAGTTTTGGGACAATCTTGCCGCCGGCAAGAGCGGCGTTCGCCATGTCCGCAACGTCGAAGTCGGCGACTACCCGATCCGGATAGCCGGCGAGATCGATCTGCCCGACGTTTCGGAGTACTTTACCGAAAAAAAAATGGCCAAACGGCTCGATCGCTATATCATCCTCGGATACGTGGCGGGAACGCAGGCGCTCCGCGATTCCGGCATAGATGTGGAGAAGGCGCCCGAACGCTACGGATCGGTAATCGGAACCGGCGACGGAGGGGTGGAAACCAATCTGATCAACGTTGAGAAGATCGTCACAAAGGGGATGCAGGCGGCCTCCCCTTTCTATATTATCAACAGCATTCCCAACACCGGCTCCGGTTTTTTTGCTCAAAGCTGGAATCTTCAGGGCCCCTCGTTCTCGGTCAACTCCGCCTGTGCCACCGCGAATCACGCGATCGGAACGGCCATGATGCTGATCAAAATGGGTATGGCCGACGCGATCTTCGCCGGCGGCGCCGAGGCGCCGGTCAATAAGAGCGGGCTGTGCGCCTTCGGAAACATCTTCGCGCTGTCGGAACGAAACGACTCGCCGCAAACGGCTTCGCGCCCGTTCGATCGCGACCGCGACGGCTTCGTTTTGAGCGAAGGCGCCGGCGTGGTGTGCGTCGAGGAGCTTGAGCATGCAAAGAGGCGCGGCGCGCACATCTACTGCGAGCTCACGGGGTTCGGATTCACCTGCGACGCACACGACCTTGTGGCGCCGCACCCGGGCGCGCGCGGCGCGTCGGCGGCGATGCGTATCGCGCTGGAGACCGCCGGAGTCGCGCCCGAGTCGGTCGATCTTATCAACGCGCACGCGACCTCGACGCCGCTCGGCGACCCGGCCGAGTATCGCGCCGCTCGAATCGTGTTCGGCGACTACGCCGACGAAGTGGCGGTGCACAGCACCAAATCGATGACGGGGCATACGCTCGGCGCGACCGGTGGAATCGAAGCGGTCGCCACGATTATGGCTTTTGAGCGCGGAATCGTTCACGAATCGATCAATGTGATCAACCAGGATCCCGAGATCAAGTTTTCGCTCGTCACCGGCGGGCCGCGCGAAATGAAGGTCGATCATGCGGTGTCGAACGGCTTCGGATTCGGCGGCCAAAACTCGGCGATCGTGCTGTCGCGGTTTTCCGGGTAAGCCCCCGGATATTCGCGCGCTCCAGCCGAGTGCTACAGGAAGCAAACCTCTCCTGCGGCGACGCAGCATATCGTGCCGTCGACGACGGCCTGCCCCTCCGCCCTGCCGAAAAAGCCGTCGTCGTCGATGCCGTGGGCCTCGATAATGACTTTGGAATCGGGAGGCACCGGGGCAAGGAAATGGGCGCCGAGGATTTTGGTCGCCCGCACCGCCGCGGGTCTTGCATCGCGAGCGATCTTGACGGTGCGACTCCGTGAGAAATAGTAGAGACACAGACTGAGCTGTCCGATCATTTCAACTAGATGAGTGCCGGGATAGACCGGCATCCCCGGAAAATGGCCTTGGAATACCGGATCGTCGATCGAAATCTTGCGGTATCCGCGAATGCGCAAGCTCTGCACGTCGACATAGTCTATTCCGTCGACCCACAGGATCGGCGCTCGGTGAGGCAGAATGCGGGCGACGTCGTCCGCCCGACAGCACACGTTGGCCTGAAGGTCTCCGACGAGTCTCCTTTTTCGGAGGTTTTTCAACCGACGCTCCCAGTCGAAGCTCACCGGCTCAGCGTACCTTCGGAACGAAGCGCCGGGACGATGACGTCTTCGATGATAGTGAGCGCACGGTCCATCTGTTCGCGGGTCAACTGCGAAGAGGCCGAAATGCGAAACCTGCGTGAATGTGCAGGAACGGCCGGAAAGTCGACCGGCTGAAGAAAAAGCCCGCGACGCTGTATCTCGGCCGCAAGCCGGATGAGCAGGTCGCCCGATGAGCCGATTATGATCGGAATCACCTGAGACTCGGTTTGCCCGAGGTTGAGTCCCATTCCGCGCAGCGCGTCGGTGAGATAACGCACGTTTTCCCACAGCTTATCTCTCAGGCTCGAATCGCGCGTCGCCACGTCGAGTGCCTTCATCAGACCGCCGATGATCGGCGGCGACGGCGCGCAGGAGAAGTTCCACGGCGACGAATAGCCCTTGAGGTATCGGATGATTCGCGCGTTGGAGCAGATAAACCCTCCGACGCCTCCGAAAGCTTTGCTGAGCGTGCCGAAAGAAACGCCTATCTTCGCTTCAAGCCCGAAATGCTCGCCGACTCCACGGCCGTGCTCTCCGAAGATAAGCGTCGAGTGGGCTTCGTCGATATAGATCCCGGCCTTATAGTGCTCGCATAACTCGACGACGCCGGGAAGCTTTACCAGATCGCCGTCCATCGAGTAAACGCCTTCCACGGCGACGAGGGCGCGTTTCCCTTTGCTCTTTTCCAGCATCATTTCCAGCGAGTCGAGGTCGTTGTGATCGAAAAACAGCATTTTTGCGCCCGAAAGGGTGCCGCCGTCGACGAGACTCTTGTGACTTTTTTCGTCGAGAATCAGGTAGTCTCCTTTGCGAAGGATTCCCTGCATGGCGCCGATGTTGCCGCCGAGACCGCTCGAATAGAGCAGGCAGTCCTCCTGCTGCTTGAACTCGGCGAGACGGCGCGTGAACTCGACGTGCAGGTCGAAAGTCCCCGAGAGTAACGGAGCTCCGGAGGCGCTCATACCGTAAACGTCGAGCGCTTCCTTGGCGGCCCGGATGACCTCCGGATGCGTAGACAGCCCGAGATAGTTGTAGGACGTCAGATTTATCACTTTCCTACGTTCGCCGTCGACTCCACTGAAGACCTCCGAAGAGGTGGTCGGCGCGCTGAGAAACTGCTGTTCGAAAAAGCGAAAACTCGATTGAACTCTCGGTTCGGTGATCCACGCCTCGAAATCCTCGGGCGGAGAGAGCACGTCGGGATTGTCGTTGTAAAAGAAATCCGCCAGGCTGAAATCGAGGAGGTTCGCCATCAGCTGTGCGTTCTATTCCTTTCCGGCGTATTCGTAAAACTTGTCCGCCAGTCCGTCGATGTTGCTGATGTCGGCGAGCTCGGACCTCGGGATCTTGATATTGAGCTCCCTCATGGAAGACGACACGACTTCGATGATGTCGAGACTGTTCGCACCGTAGTCCTTCATGGTTTTTTGTGGGTCTATTTCGGTGATTTCCACGTCGTCGAGGTTGTCGACGATGTTTTGCTTGATTACGTCGATGATTTCCTCTTTGGTCATTGCTGCCGTCTCCTTATGCCTTGGATTCGTTCTTCTCTTTCCAATCGAGAAATCGCATCATTAGATTATCCTGAAAAGGCAGACCGTAATCAACCGTTACGACCTGCCCGTTGAGGGCGTCCAGCAGTCCGCTGCAGAGCGCAAGAACCGACTTCCCGCACTCGTCGGGAGTCAGGATGAGGTTCTCAGGCATCCCGGAACGGCGGGCGAACTCGAAAAACTCATTTCCGAAAACGGCGTCGAACGAAGGGGTCCTTACCGTCCCGAAACGTATCACGTTGACTCGCGACCCTTCCGGAAGCAGATGGACCGAGAGGTACCTGGCGAAATGCTCGAGCAAAGTTTTTGCGGCCGATACATAGTCGTATCCCCGATAGAAGTGATCCGGGCCGTCGCTTGAGATCGCGACGATTCTCGACGGGTAAGCGCCGAAGACTCCGCGGATTCGTCGTGAATACTCGATCAGCGGCCAGCTCGAGTACTCGAGAGTTTTGAAAAAGGATCGCTTCTTGTACTCATCGAGGTTTCGAACGACGGGGGCAAACCCCACGTTGCTGACGAAAATGTCGATTCGCTCGGCCGTGTCCGCGATGCGACCGAGAAGCGAATCGGTGTCCTTATCGACCGAAACGTCGGCGTTGATGATGACCGGCTCGACCGCCGAGCGCGCGGCGAACTCGCTTCGCATTTCATCCTCATCGGCCGATCCCCATTTACACGTCACGAAGACGCGGGCGCCGGCGCGAGCGAGATGAAGCGCGGCGGAACGACCGATGCCCCGCGTGCCTCCGGTTATCAGCGCGTTTCGTCCGGACAGATCGATGCTTACCATTTTACTCCACGTAGAATCGTTCGATAGTCGCGCGCGTCTCGGGAAAGTCGAAGCTGAGACGGTGCATCAGATCCTCCTGCAGTCGCGCATCGATGAGGAGTTTTTTCTTTCGAGCGCTCAGGGTGTACTTCAGAAGGTGGATGGATTGTATGTTCTTATCGGCGATCTGTAAAGCGATGTCGCGCGCTTTTGCGCGTACACGGTCGCGCGGCATTATGTAGTTGATGTTTGTTCGTTTTTCCGCAAGCTCGCTTCCCCGAAACCGCTTGCCGGTGAACATCATCTCATTTGCCACGAAAGGACCGACAAGATCCTGCAGCAGCGTCGTACACCCCATCCCGGGAGTAAACCCCATATTCATAAAGACCGTTCCGTAGCGGCTCTCACGCGCCGCTACGACGATGTCGCAGCAAAGCGCCATCACCAGACCCCCTCCGATCGCGTGACCTTCCATCGCCGCGATGACGGGAAACTCCGCGGCGACCAGCCGCTCGGAGATCAGGAGGTCTTTTACCAGCAGTCTGCCCTCCGAAAGAGCGAGAAGCGTTTCTTTTTCCGCTCCGCCGGAGAAAACTTCCGGAAGACCTTCAAGGATCATCACCTTCGTTTTCTTGTCGGATTCCAGAACGTCGAGCGCGTGGATCAATCCGTTGATGAGACCGTCGGAGAAGACGTTGTTTCGTTCGGGATCGTGCATCCGGACGGTGGCTATTCCCTGATCGTCGCGGTCGTGTGAAATCATCTTCTACTCCTCGAGTACCAGCGGCGCCGCGGGCCTGAATTTCTCGAACCACGCGGGCGGCTCTCCGTTTCCGATCGCTTCGATCGCTTCGATTGTCGCCGGATCGGCCGCCAGATCGACCAACGCCGCACCGGCCGCGGGGAGAAACGCCGCAGGCGGTGCGGCGCCGCGAAGGGCAAGCAGCGCTTTGAACCTGCGAATCGCCTCCGGCGAAAGACGAAACAACTGCTTGAATCTTCTGCGCAGCCCCTTTTCAAGAAGCCGTCGATCGTCGTAGATCTCGTCGAAAAGCCCCATCTCGCGCGCCTCCGCCGCGGAAACGGGTTCCGCGGTCAGGGCGAGACGGCGAAATCGCGACAGCGGGATTCTCCGGTCCACGAGAACGTTCGCGATGTTGGCGGGTATCAGCCCGAAAACAAGCTCTCCGAGCTGTACGCCGATACTCTCCAGCGAGTACACCAGATCGCACGCCCCCACGAGTCCGACCCCGCCGGCAAACAGATCGCCCGTGACCGCGGCGACGATCGGTTTGGGACCCGAAGAAATGAGAGCGAGCAGGGCGTTGAACTCCTCGACGGCGTCGAGAAACTCCCGCCGCGACGGCGCTCCGCGCGCGGTAAGCTCCGCGAGATCCATTCCGGCGCAGAAAGTCTTTCCCACGGCTCGTATGAGGACCGCCCGCACCTCGGCGCGTGAGAAAGCTTCCAGCAACTGATCGCGGAACAGGACTATCGACTCGTAGGTCAGCGTGTTGCGTTGCTCGGGGCGTGAGAGTGTGATGACGGCCAGCGCTCCGTCGATGCGGAGGCCTGTCGCCCCGGTCAACTCCATTCGTAAGTACGATAGAAGTTTTCGACGGCCCTGAGAACGAGTCGTCGCTTGCCGGCGTAGACTTTTTCGTAGAAACCGTCGAGCATGGAAAAATCGGGAACGTAGGAGGGAGAATCGATGTATGTATCGCGTAGCCGTTCGATCTCTTCGTACTCTTCCACGCCGACCCTGCGCCGATCGTTCAACGCTTTGTCGATATTCATGCGACCGACCGTCTGCATCGCTTTTTCGCACGCGAGACCCGAGTAGAACTCTCCGATCGCGCCCGAACCGTAGGCAAAGAATCCGAGCCGCGCCCCGGCGGGAACGTCGTTTTCGCCGGAAAAAAGACTGCAGATGCCGACGAAATTCGACGAACCGTAGGTGCTGCCGACGCGACGGGCGAACCGCAGACCCGGAAAAACGCGTCGTCGAAAATCTTCGGTCACTTCAGCCTTGTTTCGTCTGCGGGAGATGTTGCACAGCGTTCGGTGCGCCTGGAAAGCCATTCCGGGAAACGGGGTATGATAGTTGAGGTACGCGAAATCGGAATCGAAATCGACCACGCCACCGGCGGCGTCGCAATACGCTCCGTAGGCCCCTTCGATCGCGTCCATGTAGGTGAAGAGGCTTACCTCGTTGTTGCCTACTTCGTCGCGCGCGGTCGGGCGAAAAGTGTCGTACGCATCGGTCGTCCACGTGCCGCGCCGGTCGAGCTCGTACTCGACAACCGAAGGGTCTTCGCCGATTACCGCCGCGGCGGCGACGCCGCCGAGTACAAACTCCTCTTTGGCGCCGAGGTGCATCCGGCTGAAGTCGGTCGAGATGATGAGCGCTTTCTTGCCTCGGTTCAAACCGGCCGCGATCCAGTTCATCGCGGTATCCAAAGCCGCCACGCCGGAGTAACACGCGTGCTTGGTTTCGTAGTTTCGTATGTTCGGCGGCAGAGCGAGAGCGCCGTGGATGTTGGTGCTGATCGGCTTTCCGAAATCTACCGAGCCTTCGGTCCCGACTATCAACAACCCGATCGATTCTTTTTCGACATAGTCGAACAGCGGGGCGGCAGCGTTCGCTCCCATCGTCACGGTGTCTTCGAACGGAGGATTCAGCGCCCTCGTATCGATAAGAAAATCACGCACGACCTTTTCCGGGTCGAGCCCCCTCGCCCGCGCAAGAGCCTCTTGCTCGAGGTAGAGAGTCGACCCGTAGATGTTGATCGCCTCGATCCCGATGCGTTTCATACGAGCGCCCAGCGTAGCGTCTCTACGGCACATAGGTCAAGCCGCCGGAGACTCTCAGCACCTCCCCGTTGATAAACCCCGCTTCAGGTTTCGCGAGATAATAGACCGCGGAGGCGATTTCCTCGGCGGCGCCGAGGCGTTTCATCGGGCAATACGAGAGCCAGGTCTCCCGCAGTTGGTCGGCCATGCTGTTTCGCACCATGTCGGTATCCACGAGCCCGACCGTGACGATGTTCGCCGTTATGCCCTTCGCGCCGTACTCGCGCGCCACGGTGCGGGTAAGCCCGATGAGGCCCGCCTTGCTTGCCGCATAGTTGACTTGCCCGCTTGCCCCGTCCTGCGCGAGCGAGGAGATGTTGATGATCCTCCCCGATTTGTTGGCAAGAAAATGCATCAAGAAGCTGCGCGTAACGTAAAACGGGCCCGAGAGGTTGGTGTCGATGACCTCCTGCCATTCTTCGTCGCTCATCAATACCGCGGCGTTGTTTTTTACGATCGCCGCGTTGTTGATCGCCGCGTCGACGGTATCGAACTCATCGATCACCCGGTCGACGACCGCTTCGACCGCCGCCGGGTCACGCTGATCCAGTCGATACGCCCGCAAGAGTGCGTCGCCCGGAGCGATAGTGCGGGCAATGCGCAGCGTCTCCTCGGCGGCCTCGGCGTCCCCGACATACGTAAACGCGCATCCGGCGCCTTCGGCTGCGAACCGTTCGACGATCGCTCTTCCGATCCCTCGCGACCCGCCGGTAACGAAGACGTTCACTCTTCATACCTCCGTATAAGGCTGCAGCAGTTGAGTCCTCCGAACCCGAAGGAGTTCTTGAGCATGACACGGACGTCGGCTTCCGCGGGTCCGTCTCGGCACACGTCGAGATCGACTTCGGGGTCGAGTCGGTCGATGTTGATGGTGGGATGCAATACGCCGCGGTTCATTTGCAGAATCCCGCCGATAGTCTCTACGATGGGGGCGGCCCAGCAGGTGTGGCCGAGCATCGACTTCGGCGCGTTCAGCTTTGTCCGATAGGCGTGATCTCCGAGCGCCGCTTTGACCGCGCGCACCTCTTCGACGTCTCCGACCGGCGTGCCGGTGGCGTGGCAGTTGACATAGTCGACCTCTTCGCCCGACACGCCGGCTCGGTCGAGGAGTTGCCGGATGAGCAGTTGCTGCATTTCCGCCGACGGTTGCGGCTGATGGTTGGCGTTTGCGTTGGCCTGGACGCCGAGGACTTCCGCGTAAATGCGAGCGCCCCGCGCGCGGGCCGTTTCCAACTCCTCGATCACCAGCGTCCCTGCGCCGTGCGAATAGACGAACCCCGCCCGATCGGCGTCGAAGGGACGAGACGCGCGCTCGGGATGTTCCATATACTCGGGACGAACGACGATCGCGTTGATGAACTCCGACGCGTGCAGGTCGGCGGTCGACATATCGAAAAGGGCGCCGGTAACGACCGATCGGTCGCATTCGCCTGAAACGATGTCGCGGAAACCCTCGCGAAGCGCGAGATTGCCGCTCGAACACGCCCCTCCGATGGTAAAGGCCGGTCCGTGCAGCCCGAGAGCTTCCGTAATCAAGCCGGGAACGCTCGGGTCGATTCCTTCGACCCCGCTGAGAGGTTCGATGAACTCGGGCTCCTCACGGAACTGCACTCCGTTGTCGTACAGATACTTCGAGTTGAGGTTGTGTCCCCCGACGGGAGCGCTTATTCTAAACGGGTCGAACTTCTCGTTTATCATTCCGGCGTCGTTGAAGGCGCCGATTGCGCACAGCACCGCGGTTTTTGCCGAAAAAGTCGCCGAACGAAATAGCTTGCGGATCCGTTTGTACCGTTCTTCTCCCAGCGCGTCGGCAAGCGCCTCGAGCGCCCCTTTGCAATCATAATGACCCAGGTCGCCGCCGATTTTGCATTCGATGACCGAAACGTCGAGAGATTCCCAGCGTTTTATCCCGGAAACACCCGCGATGAGGTTGTCGATGTAGCCGTCGAGGGTGTCTCCCAACGGGTTGATCGTCGCCATTCCGGTGACGACCACGCGGCGTCGGTTCGGTTGATGCATGGATTGAGCCTCGCTGATCGTGTAGTCGAGTCGAAGAAAGTGGGTCAGCTTATCCGTTCACGACGAGCGCCGTCAAGAGAAGCGGGAGACCGGCGGCGATTTCGAATCCGGCACGGCGAACTCGCAATCGCCTCACACCGCCGACTTCCGTCGCCCGCTCATGCGAAAGGCGGAGCGTCGGTTCGAACTCAGAATCACCGGGAGACCGCAGACATTGCCGACGCGCCGCAAAGGTGACATAGTGCGGACATGAGAGCAACACTTCCGTCGATCCGAACGACCACCGTCGGCTCCTACCCGACGCCGGCGTGGCTTTCCGCACATCCGACCGAGCAAGGCATCGTCGACGCGACTCGCGTGGTCGTCGATATCCAACGGCAGTGCGGGATCGATCTCCCGACCGACGGCGAGTTGTCGCGGTTCGACGTCGATCATCCCGATACGAACGGAATGATCGAGTATTTCGTCCGGCCTCTCGGCGGCGTTCGATCCGAGATGGGGTGGGGCGACTGGAAAGCTTTCGCCCGCCGGAAAGAAATGGAGTTCCGCTCGAAGCCGGCCGGAGTCGTCGACGGTCCCATAGGCGAGGGTTCTCTCAACCTTGTCGCCGACTACCTGCGGACGAGGTCGGTAGCCGGGCCGGGAATCAAGTTCACCGTAACGAGTCCGTTCATGCTCGCGCGTACGCTGCTCGACAATTACTATCACGACACCGAGGCGCTGGTGAGCGCGATCGGCCGCGTTCTCGCCTCGCAGGCGGCTGAAATAGACGCCGCCTGCATTCAAGTGGATGAAGCGAACGTCCCCGGAGACCGCGACGCCGCGCCGGTTGCCGCAAAGGGCATCAACATGATACTCGACGCCGCACCCGGCGAGACGGCGGTCCACCTCTGTTTCGGAAACTACGGCGGGCAGACGATTCAGGCCGGCGGTCTGCGTCCGTTGATCGAGTTTCTGAACTCGCTGCACTGCGATCACCTCGTGCTTGAAGCGGCGCATAGACCGACGTCGGATATCGAAGTACTTAAGGAGGTTGACCGCAGAATCATGCTGGGAATCGGCGTAATCGACATAAAGGTCAATCATGTGGAGACACCCGACGAAGTTGCGCGACGGATCGAGCAGGCGGCCTCGATACTGGGCGCCGATCGAATCGGGTGGGTGCACCCGGATTGCGGGTTCTGGATGCTCACACGAAGCGTCGCGGATCGTAAGATCGAAAGTCTCGCACGCGGCCGCGACCTTTTTCTCGGTCGTTCTCGAGAGGCCGAGTGTTACCGTGCGGAGAGATAGCGTTCGGCTTCAAGCGCGGCCATACACCCCGTTCCGGCCGCGGTTACCGCCTGACGGTACACTTTGTCGCGCACGTCGCCGGCGGCAAACACTCCGGGCGTGGTCGTTGTCGTCGATCCCGGTTCGGTAATCAGGTAACCGTCGTCGTCGGTTTCCAATTGCCCTTCGAGGAAAGCCGTGTTGGGAGCGTGGCCGACCGCGTAGAAAAGTCCGCTCGCCGGAAGCACGCGCCGCGTGCGGGTTGTTTTGTCGATCACTTCGACTCCGGTAAGGAATTGTTCTCCGATCACTCCGACCGCCTCGGTTTCTCTGAGTATTTCGATCTTGGGGTTGCTCGCTACGCGTTGCTGCATCGTCTGCGACGCGCGCATAACGTCGCGCCTAACCAGCATGGTGATGCCGCTCCCGAACCGAGACAGGAACAACGCCTCTTCGCACGCGGTGTCTCCGCCGCCGATGACGATGAGAGGCTTGTTTCGGAACACGGGGAGCGCGCCGTCGCACACCGCGCACGCCGAAATCCCCTTTTGCCAGTAGGTTTCTTCTCCCGGCAGCCCGAGCCGCTTCGCGGTCGCGCCTGTGGCGATGATCAGCGCGCGGGCCGTAAACGAAGTGGAGTCGGTGGAAACGGTAAAGGGTTGTTTGGAGAGATCGACCGACGTGACCGTTTCGGTCTTGATCCTGGCGCCGTATCGCTCGGATTGTTCACGCATTCTCATCA
The DNA here is from genome assembly GCA_024275515.1 of Spirochaetota bacterium. Classification (GTDB taxonomy): domain Bacteria; phylum Spirochaetota; class Spirochaetia; order ARS1246; family ARS1246; genus JAJRYZ01. The sequence goes on along the minus strand of JAJRYZ010000081.1, from coordinate 4,064 downwards.
TCAGCTCGGGTCCGCCGATTCCGTCGGGAAACCCGGGGAAATTCTCGACTTCGGTAGTCGTCGTCAGCTGCCCTCCCGCGGCGACCCCGCCGGCCATAAAACCTTCGAAGAGCAGCGGTTTGAGCTCCGCGCGGGCCGCGTAAATAGCCGCAGTGTGTCCCGCCGGACCGGAGCCGATAATGATCAGTTGCTCGATCGTATCCGACATAGCATTCTCCCTCATGATGTACAGGAAACAATACGAACTTTCAGACGCGACGGCAACTTTCCGGCCCGCGCACGACGGCGGAACCGGTCCGGCGGCGGGGAGCGTGCGTTTCGACCTCTTGCCGATTCAGGTCGGGTGCAATAGGCTCTGAGTTGTGAAAACACTTTCGACCGAAGCACTCGTCGCCGCCTGTGCGCGGGATCGAATCGATGATTACGAGATTCTCTTTTCCGATAATTCCGTTCCAAAAGAGAGGCATCAGTTTTTATTCTTCGTAAAACCTGAGCTGCTGGACACGAAAGACGAAACGGTGTTGCGCCGACGATGGGATGTGGTACTCGGTCGCCTTGATCGTTTCAAGATGGTCGCGCACCGTGTGATGATGCTCTCCGGACGTTTTCTCGAGGCGCATGACGTTATAGCGAGCCATTACGGGGTGATCGACCGAGTCGCACGAGACCCGCGAAAGCATCTGGCTCAGGGCGGCGTGACACGGTTCGAGCAGATCTACGGCGTCGCGTTCGCGGAGGCGCGTGTAGTCGGCGCCGTACGCTATCTGGAAGAACGACCGGAGGTTTCGCCCGAGGAGCTTTCGGATCGATGGCTCGAAGAAGGTTACGAGAAGCTCGCCGGCGGAAGCTATTGCCTGCATCTCGAATCCGAAGGACTTTTTGTTTTCAACGGCTTCTATCCGCAACTCTTAAGACACTACACGCGGGAGGCGGCCCGGATCGTCGTCTTCGTGCTTTCGGGCGATCCGGCATGGGCCGCGGCGCGGCGTTCACTTATCGGCTCCACCGACCCCGCGGCCGCCGAGACCGGGAGCATCCGGCGAGAACTACTCGAGTCGGCCGACGAGTTGAGGCTCTCCGCGGTGACGCCGAATCTGAACGGCGTGCATCTCTCCGCCGGGCCGGTGGAGGCGGTGGTCGAATTGATACGATTCACCGACGATAGGACGGGGGCGCCTCCGTCCTATGGGGATTTCACGTTCGGCGAGACGCTCCTCCGGGAGTTTTCGGTCGCCGCAACGGAGGCGATTCTTTCGAACCCCGATGTAGTCGTCGACGGCGCGACGGTGTCGATATTCGATCTTACCGAAGAGCTCGACGCCGATGAAGCGATACGGGTTTTGAGCGCGGTACGCGGTCGAATCGGCGGCGGTTGAAGACACCTCCGCTTACCCGCGTCCGCACACCGCGCACGCCTGCGTGGAAAGCGGACGTTCGAGTCCGTTAGCCTCGAGTAGCGGTGCGTCGCCGAAGATATCCACCGTCGGGCCGTCTGCGACGATTGTTCCTTCGGCGAGAACGATCGTGCGCTCACACAGGTCGGCCGCCATGTCGAGGTCGTGAGTGGCGATGATCTTCGTGTGCGCGAAACCTTTGAGCAGTTCGATGAGCGTTCTCCGCGATCGTGGGTCGAGTCCGCTTCCCGGCTCGTCCAGAACCAGAATGTCGGGTTCCATTACCAGGACGGTGGCAATAGCCGCTCTTCGCTTCTCGCCCGTGGAGAGCCGATAGGGCGGTCGATCCGCGAGATGAAGCGCGCCGACCGACGCAAGCGCGGCTTCGACCTTCTCCTGTACCTCCGCGTGCGTCCACCCGAGGTTGAGCGGACCGAATGCGACGTCGTCGGCCACGGTCGGCATAAACAGCTGATCGTCGGGGTCTTCGAACACCATGCCGACGCTTTTTCGGATCGTATGAAGATTCTTTTTCAACACCGGCACTCCGCCGACGTTTACCGACCCGGACGACGGAATCGAGCTACCGTTCAGATGCCGCAGAAGCGTAGACTTGCCCGCACCGTTGGCGCCGACCACCGCGACCGATTCGCCGTGCGTTATGGTGAACGTAACACCGTTCAACGCGGGGGTCCCGTCGGGATAGGTATAACGGAGATCGGCTACTTCGAGAAAGTGATGACTCATGAGGGCCCTCCGGTCACCATCGCGCCGAGTCTGCCGGTGAAGTCGAAGGAGCGGAGCAAGGCGAGCAGTACGAGTGAAGCGAGAAGAATGATGCGATCTTTCGGCGTCATTTTCGTCCGCGATAAGGGTGGTAGGGTAAGCAGCATTCCTCGTGCGGCCATCGCTTCGTGGATTCTGCAGGCCCGCGCGAGGGTCCGCGAGAGAAGCGATGTTATCAAGGCCGCGCCGCTCGCGAGACCTTCCCCCCGCTTGCCGAACGACCTGAGTCTGCGCGCCCTCACGAGTCTAATCGCCTCTTCGGTGAGAAGAAAAAGATAGCGGTAAAGCAGCAGAAGTTGGACGGTCAGAACCGACGGAACCTTGAGTCTGCCGAGCGCGCTGCAGATAGTGTAGAACCCGGTGGTCGCAACGAGCACGAGAGCCGCCGACATCGACAGCACGTATCTCAGTAGAATCGAGAAAAAAGAGAGCCAGCCGCCGGAGACGCCGATTCCGGCGACCGTGGCGACAATCTCGCGATCGATCAGCGGATTGAACACACCGACGAAAACCGCGAAAGGGGAAGCGATAAGCAGCCGCGACGCGAGGAACCGACCGGGAACCTCGGCGATCGCCGCCGCCAGTACGGGAAAAAGCGCCAGGGGAATCAGCTCCGCGGTCGCGTAGCGGCCGTAGGAGGTGACGACAAGAACGTAGGCGAAAGCGACGACGATCTTTACGCGAGGGTCGACCGCGTGGATCGGGGAATCGCGTCGGGCGAGAGCGTCGAGCCGGCCGATGTTCTCGAGCCGACCCTCAATTCCCGCCATTCGAATCGTCCGGTCCGGCCGCCCGTCGTTTGCGTTTTTTCACGAGAAGCCCGGCGACCATGATCAGCGCCAGCGTGAGGAATCCGCCGACCACACCGGAAAGCGTCGTCGCCGGGTTTCCCGCGTCGCGGTTCGGCAAACCGTAGTCGGGGAGAAAGGAGAGTTTTTCCTGCAACCACGAGGAAGCGGTGAGGAGCCCGCCGCTTCCGGGCTCGGGTTCGGAGTCGCCCGCCACGTTTGCGATCGACCACTCCAATCCGTCGGGGTGCGTCGAGGCGATCCACGATAGAACGCCGCCCGTGACGATCGCCGCCACGATGACACCGACGACGACGATCCTGAGCCGCCTACGGCTTTCGTCCGCGGCCGCCGGTCCGCCGAGGAGGTTCGGCTCGATACTCCGGACGGCAACGACGACGATTCCGGTCACTACGCCTTCGACGACTCCGATCGCCAGGTGGATGGGGACCATGGCGGCGGTGAACGGAGCGAGCGGCAACGACGATATGCCCGAGGCGACCGTTTGAAGCGCGACGGAGAACGAGCCCGCCGCGAGGCTCGCCACCGACGCCGCAACAGCGGCGGCAAAGAGCCGCGGGCGGCCGGGGTTCGGCCCGGCGATCGGTCGATAGATCAGCGGGTAGGCGAGAAAGCACGCGTAGAAACCGATGTTGAACATGTTGGCGCCGAGCGCGAGGATGCCGCCGTCGGCGAAGAAGAGCGCTTGCACGATCAACACCGAAGAGAGGACGAGAAAGGCCGCGTGCGGGCCGAGCAGAATCGAAAGGAGCATTGCCCCGGCGAGGTGCCCGCTCGAGCCCGTTCCCGGTATCGTGAAGTTGATCATCTGAGCGGCGAAAACGAACGCGCCGAGCGCGCCCATCAACGGCACCCGGCTCGTGTCCGGGTCCTTGGCTACTGTGCGGCTGCTTACCGCGAGCGCGGCGACCGAGGCGCCCCACATGACGCCTCCGACGGCCGGGGAGAGTAAAGCGTCCGACATGTGCATAATCAGTTACCTCCGTTTGACGAGTGGTGGTGATGCGGCGCGGACTCGTCCGCGCCGGTGGTCGAAAGAGTGCAGTTCCGCACCCCCCGGACGGCGGCGAGCGTG
>JAJRYZ010000080.1 GCA_024275515.1 Spirochaetota bacterium | reverse complement strand
GGTCCGGTTGCCCGTCGTCGCGGGCGCCGCATCGCTCAAAACGCAGTCGAACGGTCCCAGCGAGACCAACGAATCTTTGAGTTGCTCGTCGTGAACGTCACCGCGGATAAAACGGATTTACAGGCCGTCGGTCGGGACGAAATCTTCCTGCAGATCGACGGCGACGATACTCCCGCGCGCGCCGACAACCCGCGCCGCGTAAAGCGACCAGCTTCCGGGTGATGCGCCGACGTCAAGAACCTTCATTCCCCTCGCGAGTACCGAGAACCGGCGCTGAATCTCCTCGAGTTTATAAACCGACCGCGCCGGATAGCCGTCCGCTTTCGCCTGCTTTGAGTAGTAATCCTGTCGACGTCGCATTTTCTTTCAATGTATGGAGTTGACCCGGGAAGGTAAACCCCGTATCTTTTCATTCACAGATGAAAGGATCAATCATTCGCAGACCGCTGCGGTATAGCTTCTACAACGCTTCCTTCTATATCATAGGCGCGAATATTCTCGTGTTTCTACTCACTTATCTTGCGCCGCGCACGGTCGGCTACCTGGTGCTCAGTCCGCTTGCCGTGACTTATCGAAACGCCTATTGGCAGTTCTTTACCTACATGTTCGTTCACGGCGGGATTACGCATATTCTGTTCAACATGCTCGGGCTCTTTTTCTTCGGCGCGCCGGTCGAGCGGAAGATGGGAAGCAGCGAGTTCTTACTGTTTTATCTGTCGAGCGGGGTGCTCGCCGGCGTATTCTCTTTCATCATCTACACGCTTACCGGCGCCTACAACGTGTACCTGCTCGGCGCCTCCGGCGCCGTGTACGCCGTTCTTCTCGCTTACGCAACCTATTATCCCGACTCGCGGGTGTTCATCATGGGTATTCTTCCGGTCCGTGCGCCGGTCCTCGTTCTGGGCTTTGCCGCCGTCGCGATTTTTTCGCAGGTGTTCAGTCTCAACAGCGGCGTCGCCAATCTCACTCATCTTGCCGGTTTCGGTTTTGCTCTTCTTTATTTCCTCATCCGTCTCGGGATCAACCCGATAGAGTCGTTCTTCGGCGGCGGCCGGCCGCGATGGCGCTGAGGACGAGAACGGCTCTCATTACCGCGACGCTTTTTTTGACCGTTTTCGGCGTGCGCCTCATCGCGCGGACGCTTCCCGTGCTTCAGGGGGAGTTCTGGGTCGAGATCGAGCCGTTTGTTCGACAAGAAGGGGCGGAGCGTGAATCGGAGGACGATCAGATCCGATTGTTACTCGAAGAGGCGCGGCTCGTGTTTGCCGGAATGGTCTACGGCTTCAAGTTCCGCTATGTCCCGGGAGACCGACGGCGCGAGGTCGCCGAAGAGTTCGATCTTGATCTGGCGGCCGAAATACCATGGGGCGATCCGGCGCTTCACGTCACCGAAAGCCGGTACGAATCGGGACGACGTTACGTGTTGATAACGTACTTCGTCTCCGCCGAACAGGGTCCGTGGATTCGATTCTGGGAGAGCAACCTGCACCCGTCGGCGACCGCCTTCGGGGAGGGCAATCTGTTCCGCGGGCGCGAAGAGAAGCTCAACGCGATTCGCGAAGGCGTGAAGGAGGCGGTCCGTGGGTATCTGCGAACGCGCGAATACAACAAACCGAGAGAAATAAGCGGGCTCGTCGCCTTCGCTTCGGCGCCGTACGTCATAATCGACGCGGGCGTCTATCGCGCGAAGGTGGAGGTAAAGCTGGACATTCGCGAGATCGTGCCGTACAAGATCTACTGATACAGGAGAACCGTCGTGAAGCAGTCTTTCATGTGGGAAAAACGGGCGTCGTGAGCATCCACATCGGCGCCGAACCCGGCGCGATCGCCGAAACGGTACTGCTTCCCGGAGATCCCCTCCGCGCGAAGTTCGTCGCGGAGACGATGCTGGATAATCCGGCCTGCTACAACGAGGTCCGCGGAATGCTCGGGTTTACCGGCCTCTACCGAGGTGGTCGGGTTTCCGTGCAGGGCACCGGGATGGGAATGCCGTCGCACGCGATCTACGTTCACGAGCTCATTAACGATTTCGGCGTCAAACACCTCATACGCATCGGAAGTTGCGGCGGCATGCAGCCCGGCATCAAAGTGCGCGACGTTCTTCTCGCGCAGGCGGCCTCGACCGATTCGAACATGAACCGCGTCCGGTTCAACGGGATGGATTTCGCGCCGACGGCGAGCTTTCGACTACTCGACATCGCCCGCCGGGTCGCGGAGTCGGAGGGGATAACGGTCAAGATCGGGAACATCCTCTCCTCCGACACCTTCTACGGGGAGGATCCGCAGGCATGGAAACTCTGGGCCCGTTACGGTGTTCTCGCGGTGGAGATGGAGAGCGCGGCGCTCTACACTCTTGCCGCGAGGTTCGGGGTCGAAGCGCTTACGATCCTTACGGTGAGCGACGATCTGGTTACCGGCGAAGCCGTCGGTTCCGAAGAGCGTGAAAAGACGTTTACCGGGATGATGAAGATCGCGCTCGAGACCGCCGCGGCGCTGTAGCGACGCGGTCGGCGCGGGCGACCGGACTCCTCGACGGACCGTCGAAAAGAACCGATCAGTCGTACGGATTGGTCTCCTCGCGAATCTTCGCGTACCGGGGTTTGAGAATATCGTAGATAATCCGCACTCGTTCGTCGTAGTGGATGAACGCCGACTTCATCGCGTTGATGGTCAGTTTCTCGATATCGCGGAACGTCAGGTTGAAATGCTTGACCGCAAGTGAGAACTCGTGGGAAAGAGACGTGTCGCTCATCAGCCGGTTGTCGGTGCACAGCACGACGCGGAACCCGTTGCGGTAGTAGATGTTGAACGGATGGGAATCGAGCGATTCGGCGGCGCCGGTCTGCGTGTTTGAGGAGAGACACATCTCGAAAGGGATTCGCCGGTCGCGCAGATAATTCGAGAGGCTACCAAGTTTTTCTATCCTGGTACCGTGCGTAACCATGTCCTCGATCAACCTCGTCCCGTGGCCGATCCTATGAGCGCCGCAGATCTGCACCGCCTGCCAGATCGACTCGGGGCCGAACGCCTCGCCGGCGTGTATCGTGATGTTGAAGTTGCGGTTTCGGATGTATTGGAACGCGTCGAGGTGCCGCTTGGGAGGATGCCCGAACTCGTCTCCCGCGATGTCGAATCCGACGACGCCGCGCTCCCTGTAGGCTACGGCAAGCTCGGCGATTTCGAGCGAGACCGCGGCGTCCTGATCGCGCATCGCGCACAGGATCAATCCATACTCGACTCCCGTCGCCGCTTTTCCCCGCTCGAGCCCGCGCAGGACAGCTTCGACGACGAGCTCGAGATTCATCCCCTCCTTCAGATGTTGAATCGGCGCGAAACGGATTTCCGCGTATACGACGTTGTCGGCGGCGAGGTCCTCAACGGTCTCTCCGGCGATTCGTTCGAGCGCCTCAGGGGTTTGCATAACGGCGATAGTATGGGCGAACCCTTCGAGGTAAAGCGCAAGGCTCTTCCTGTCGGCGCCACGGTGAAACCACGCCGCCAGACTCTCCGGGTCGTCGATCGGAAGCTCCATTCGCTTCTCGCGGGCAAGGTCGAGAATCGTCGACGGTCTGACGCCTCCGTCGAGATGATCGTGAAGCTCGACCTTCGGCGCCTTCCGTATCATTTCATCGGTAACCATGGTCTTCACAGTAGCAGGCTCGACGGTCGTTTGCATAGAAGCGGTCGCCGCGCGGTGCGAGTTCGGTATAGTATATGGACATGGTGTCGGAACATTCCGGACATTTCACGAGTTGGGCCGGGACTCGGCTCTTTTACAGGGTCGTCGAACCTGAAGGGCCCGCAGCGGGAACATTCGTCTACGTGCACGGGTATGCCGAACACTCGGGACGCTACACGTCGCTCACCGATCCGCTCATCGAGGCGGGATGGGCCTGCCGAGGTTTCGACAACCGCGGGCACGGTCGCTCCGAAGGGCTACGCGGATACATCCTCAGATTTCGTCACCAAGTCTACGACATCGACGCGTTCATCTCTCACGCGCGAGAAGACGGCGCCCGAACTCCGTTGGTGCTGTTCGGTCACAGCGCGGGGGCGGTGGCGGCGATCCGCTACGCAGCCGATCATCAGGATGAGATCGACGGTCTGATACTCTCGTCGATGTACCTCAAGAACGGCGAGCCTGTTTCTCCGTTCGAGCTGATCGGCGCTCGGTTGCTCGATCGCGTTATTCCGACGCTCCCGGTGAAGTCCCACGCGGTGCATCTTCTCTCCCGCGACCCGGAGGTAATCGCCGATTTTCGTTCGGACAAGCTTAACTACCGCGACAATGTCCGGGTGCGGACCGGTCTCGAGCTGATATCGAATTACCGCCCCGTGCTCGCGGTCGCCACGCGAATCACCATTCCCGTGTTGATGCTCCACGGAACCGGAGACAGAATAGCGGATCCGTCGACGACGCCGGAAGTGTTCGAGTTGCTGCGATCCGAACGGAAACGGATGCGCCTGTACGAAGGACTCTATCATGAACTGATTCACGAGCCTGAAGCGGGCGAGGTGGTGTCCGATATACTCGCCTGGCTTTCGGAGCTCGCCCGGCGCCCGGGTTAGGTCGGTCCCTTCCGGCTCGCATCACCGTCGCGCCGGTCAAGCGGAACGACGCTCTTGCTAATCATTCTGTCGCCGTCGAATATGAACCGCGCGTCGAGCCTTTCCCCTTTAAGCGCCTGCAGGAGCCACTCGCGATCGTCCTCCCACATCTTTTCAAAAGGAATCTCGTCGATACGACACCAAAAGGGAGCCGCCTCGTCGGTTTCTCTCGGAGATCCGACGAAGGCGTCGGCAAAAAAGGCCGTACCGCGCAGCGAATACCCGTTGGTAAAAACGAAACGAAGATGGACCCGCTCCTCCGGATCGTGCGGAGTCACGCCGATCTCTTCCTGTGTCTCGCGGATCGCGGCCTCGGCCGCGCTTTCTCCCGCCTCGATTCGTCCGCCGGGCGCGTTGATCTTTCCCGCGCCGAGACCTCGCTTCTTCCGGATGAGAAGCACCTCGTCGCCGCGGCGGAGGAAGCAAAGCACGGCGGTCTCGTCCGGACGCCAACGTTCCCAGTCGATCCTGTCGACCTCTTTCGGCACGCCGTCGGGAAACTGCGTCGCTCTTTCGCCTGAGGCTTTCAGCGTCGCATGACTCTCCGAACAGGCGTCGCACAGATTCGCGTCGTAGTAGAGGGTCCGTTTGAGCGCGAGCGGGCGACCGCAGCCGACGCAGTGGAATCTGAACACGTTGATTCCGGCGCGAAGCACCCAAGCGACCGCCCCGGAGACGGCGAGCACCGCGATGTAATACCACGGCGAAAGCTTGTACCGTTCGACGACGAGCATCCCGACCGCGAAAAGCAGAATGACGCCCGCGACGATAAGCGATGCGATCCGCTTTCCCTCGCCGTGCTCAAGATGGTTTCGTTGTGACAGGTTGAACAGGAGCACCGCGACGAGTGTGCCGTATACGGGGAATTTAAGAGCGTCGTAGATCATCGCTGCGAACGTACGGTGATTCGGTCGACGAGTCAACACGGCGTGACCGCCGCGGACGCTCCCCGATAGCCCAAACCCGGCCGCGCTGATACGATACGGCCCAAGGATATGGCAGCGCCTCCGCAGGATGAAAACACCGCGCGGTTTCTGAAAAGCCTCGGTTTTCCGGACATGACCGTGCACCATGCGTACAATCACTTCGATTTCACCAAACCGGGGAGGAGGATTCTCGTTATCGGACCTATGGGTTCGGGTAAGACCGAGTACTCTTCGCGGGTGTGGCGGGACTCGGAAGTCGCGTTGAGAAAAGAGGGGACGGTCGCGGTTTTGACTCGCACCGCAGGCGCCGACCGACGCAACGTGTTTTTCGTTCGTTCGATGCTCGACGCGCGGCGGTTTCGGGACTATCCCGGCGATGCGCTCGCCTACCGCGGCGGATACGTTCGGTGCGGAAAACGGATCGCGAGGATTCGCGATTCTTTCGATCTCGAACGAGTAATTCGAGACAATCCGGAGGCGGGCACCTGGATAATCGACGAGGCGTCGTTTTACGACGAGCGGCTCGTCTACGTCGTCCGCCGCCAATCGGACGAGAAGGGGCTGGTCTTTATCTTCCCGACTCTGGTGCTCAATTTCAGGAAGGATATTTTCAACGCCACCGCGCGGTTGCTCATCGAGACGGCGACCGACGTTTTTCCGCTGACCGCTTACTGTGAACACGGGCAGTGCATCGAGGATTCGTTCTACACCTACCGGTACTATGCGGTAGACGGACGCGAGTGTCCCGCTCTCTACTTCGATCCTTTGATTATTATCGGTGGAGATCACGCACAGACCGATTCGCTCCTTCCCAACTACTGCACCCGCTGCGATCGGCATCACCATCTGCCCGGAAAGGAGTACACCTTTTTTACGCTCAAACCGCTGGGCGAAGCGGCGTCGCGCGGCGATGCGACGGGGCTCCGGAACGAGTTGGACATGCTGAGCCGCGCGGTCGAGAGATCGGCTCTGCACGAGGCGCTTACCCGTGACCATCGGCGCGATGCCGACGGCGGTGTGAATATTAACGCGCTGCGTGTTCCGCGTCTTGCCGAGCGTGCGCTGATCTATCTTTACGGAGAGGCGAACCTGTTGACCGTCGAGCAACTCCGTTCGTTCGTGCTCGATCTCGGGCTCGACGCCGACTACGTGAGGCGCACTCTCGCCGACAATCGCCGGTCGGTCGAGCTCGGGTGACGCGGCGCCGCTATTCGGTGGCTTTCCAGAAGTAGAACTCGCGGTTGCTGTACACCCGTCGTTCGCGATCCTCGAACTGCATACCCTTTTCGGTAATCCCGACGAGTCTCACGTTGAGCATGCGATTCGACGGGACGTGATAGGCGCTGTACCAGGCGTTTTCGCGCAATTGTTGTTTCTGCATAACGAATCCCTCTACCGTCAATTATCGAAATCGTGCGGAAGAAGTTAAAAAAAAAATCACGTGAAAACCGCATTTCCGTGCATCGTTGCCGGCGGCACCGCACCGCGGCGAAAGCGCCGTCACGCGACCCGCACTTCCGTGCATTCGCGGCGCGGCCGAATCGCCGCGACGATGCCTGTGAGCGCGCCGTCGACCCGCCGACTCGTCGACCCCGTTGGTTTCCACAAAGGCGAAACGCGTCGCCGGCACTTCGCACTGGAGAGTATTCGTCCGATAGTATATATATAAAAGGGGAGGGACCACGTGACGGCTCACGACAATTCCTGCTTCATAATCGAGGGTGGCGCCCCCTTAAGCGGCGAGGTGCAGGTCGCCGGCGCAAAGAACGCGGCGACGAAGCTGATCATCGCCTCGTTGCTTTCGAACGACGTATGCCGTTTTCACAATGTCCCCCGTATTCGTGACGTCGAGTTGACGCTCAATATCTGCGAAGCGCTCGGGTGCGTCGTCGAGTGGATCGACCACGCGTGCGTCGAAATCGATTCGAGCGGGATGAACGAACACCGGATACCGTTCAAATACTCAGGCGCTATGCGTACTTCCGTGCTGTTCGTTGCGCCGCTCCTGCAACGTTTCGGCTCGGCCGACCTGCAGACGGTCGGCGGCTGCAACCTCGGTAAGCGTCCCATCGACTATCATATCGACGGGTTGTCGAATCTCGGCGTCGAAGTCGAAGAGGAAGATCATACCTACCACTTCGCAGCAACGAGGCTCGCCGGCGCCAAGGTCGAGCTCGCCTACCCCAGCGTCGGCGCGACCGAGCAGCTTCTGCTTGCCGCCGTCGGCGCGAAGGGGAGAACGGTCATCGAAAACGCCGCAATCGAACCGGAGATCCAGAACCTCGTCGGGTTTCTTCAGTCGATGGGCGCGATCGTATATCAGGACGCGTGCAGAACGTGGATCGTCGACGGCGTCGACGAGTTCCGCGGCTGCTCTTATACGGTCATCAACGACAGGATCGAAGCCGCGTCGTTCGCCGCCCTCGCCGTCGCCACCGCCGGCGACGTCTACGTCCGGGGCGCCGATCAGGAGCACCTGATTACCTTCCTGAACATGCTGAGGAAGGCCGGCGGCGAGTTCGAGATCGACGCCGCCGGAATTCGTTTTCACCGAAAAAACGGCTTGAAGCCCGTCGTTATCGAGACCGACGTCCATCCGGGCTTTATGACCGACTGGCAGCCGCCGTTCGCGCTGCTGCTCACGCAGGCCGACGGCGTTTCGATCGTTCACGAGACGGTCTACGAGCACCGGTTCGGGTACGTCGAGGCCATACAGCGGATGGGCGCTTGTATCCAACTGCATACGAGCTGTCTCGGCAACAAGAGCTGCCGGTTTCTCAATACTCATTTCGATCACAGCGCCATAATCAGCGGCCCTTCGCGCCTGGTCGCGAGAAACGTCGAGATACCCGACCTGCGGGCGGGATTCGCCTACGTCATGGCCGCGCTGCTCGCCGAGGGCACGAGCACGATAAGCGGAGTCGAAAACGTCAAACGCGGTTACAGCTACTTCATCGAGAAAATCGCCTCGATCGGCGGGCGCATACGCGAAGAAATCGCCGCCGGCTAAGACCGATCAGAAGTGAAACCCGACGGCAAGCGAGGTTCCCATCGACGCCCGATCGGCGCGCACGCCGACGACCGGTACCGCGACGGTGAATCCGATCACGGTCGTGTCGAGCACGCTGAGGCCGACGGTCGCGCCGGTCGACCCGATCGCCGCCGCTTCGCCTGACGGAGCGCCGTACCCGTCCGAGACGAATCCCGCGTAGGTCCCCACGTCGAAAAAGAGCGACAGGACCGGAAGGATCGACGGCAACACGACGGCCGGTCCGATGAGCCTGAGTTCGACGTTGGCGACCGCCTTGAAAAGCGCGGGTTTCGATTTCGGTTCGAATCCACGCACGACTCCTCCCAATCCTTCGTCGGGCGAAAAACCACCGACCTGAGCCTGCTCATGGAACGGGACCGTGTTTCCCGTCAGCAGGTCGACCAGGAGTCGGCCGGCGAAGTAGACGTTGAACAGATTGCGCGGGCGCGCCGGCGCCGCATCGAAGAGCGGTACGTAGACGATGCCGGTCGCGTTGAGCCTGAGGAAATCGGCGCCCCCGTAGATCCGGTTTCCGAGAAACGGAGGCGCCCATTCGATCATCATTCCCGCGTCGATTCCGCTTCGGTCACGGTGACCCCGCGCAGCGTCGAGCGCCTCGAACTTTATTCCAACGCGCGCACTGTTGACCAAGGCGCCGTCGCGGTCGGGGAACGCGTCTCCGGCGGCGAAAAGCGCGCGGTCGACCGAAAGGTTCCGTCTGAAATAGCTGCGAATGCCCAGACGAAGCTCGAGCGGTATCGTCGCGGACAGTCGTTGTTCGATCGCAGGTTCGACGTAGAGTTCGAACCGGTCTATCGTGACGTCGGATGGCTCGTACGGCGCGTCGAGCACGGCGCCGTCGCCCTTTCTGAACACCTCGTCGGTTTCATACCCTCCGCCGAAGGCCAGCGCGATGGAACCGGGAAGCCACGAAGAGACTCCGCCGCCGGCAAACAGCAACCGGGCGTCGCCGCCCGACGGCGCCGGAAGAAACCCAAAGACGGTGTAGGTTCGAACACCCACGAACTCGAAATCCACCGCGGAAGCGGGGATCGTGAGCATCACGGCGAGTAGTATCAGACACGGGACTGTTCGTTTCATTTTGCACCTCTTTCGTGGCAGCGCCGACCGTCTCGATTCTTGCGTGCGAGGCCTCGACGCCGTCGGCGTCGGCGGCCGGCCGGAAGCGCGGCCCGGCGCACGCTGACATCGGAACTACTTCTCCGTATACTCTCACATACGATGCGAATCGGCGACATCATCGAAAGAAAGAAACGTCGGCGCCGGCTCTCCGACGAGGAGATCAGATTCGTCGTCGAGCGATACGTCTCCGGCGAGATCCCCGACTATCAAATCTCTGCGCTTCTTATGGCCGTCTGGTTCGCGGGAATGGACGAGGCCGAAACGACGGCGCTGACGCTGGCGATGGCCGATTCGGGCGACCGGATCGATCTGAGCGGCGTCGACGGGGTGCCGGTGGACAAGCACTCGACCGGAGGCGTGGCCGACACGACGACGCTTATCGTCGCCCCGGTCGTGGCCGCGTGCGGCGGTAGAATGGCCAAAATGTCGGGTCGAGGGCTCGGACATACCGGCGGCACGCTCGACAAGCTTGAAGCGATTCCGGGGATGAGAGTCGATCTGTCCGCCGAGGAGTTCGTTCGCACGGTCAATCGATGCGGCCTGAGCATCGTCGGGCAAACCGGAAACCTCGTTCCCGCCGACAAGAAACTCTACGCGCTCCGCGACGTCACCGCGACGGTCGATTCGGCGCCTCTTATCGCGTCGAGCATCATGAGCAAGAAGCTCGCCTCGGGCGCGTCGGGAATCGTGCTCGATGTGAAATGGGGTTCCGGCGCCTTTATAAAAACGACCGAGGAAGCGACGCGAATCGCACATCTCATGACCGCGATCGGCACTCGGGCCGGCAGAACGACCGTAGCGCTTGTCACCGACATGAATCAACCGCTCGGGAGCGGCGTCGGGAACGCGCTCGACGTCGCCGAGGCGATATCGGTGTTGCGGGGCGAGTGCTCGGGCGATCTGCTCGACGTATCGACGGCGCTCGCCCGCGAGCTTCTGGTGATCGCGGGACTGTACGTTGACGCCGATTCGGCCGAAGCGGCCGCGCGACGTGCGATCGACTCGGGCGAGGCGCTCGCGCGGCTCGCCGCCATGATCGAAGCGCAACACGGAGACCCCCGCGTCGTCGACGAGGTCGCCCTGCTTCCCCGGGCGAGGAGGACCGTGAGCGTTCGTTCTCGTTCCGGGGGATTCGTCGTTGCGATCGACGCCGAAAGGATCGGAAGCGCGGCGCAGATACTCGGTGCGGGGCGGGCGCGCAAAGACGATCCGATCGATCCGGCGGTCGGAATCGTCGTGAAAAAGCGTCTTGGCGATCCGGTCGACTCGGGCGAAGAGCTTGCGGTGCTCCATATAAACGAGGAGGGTGCCGCCGGCGAGGCGAACGAACGTTGTGCCGGCGCCTTTGTGATCGGCGACTCGGCGCCCGATCCGCCGGCGCTCATCGTCGAACGGGTCGCCCCGTGAGGAGTGCCGCGTGAGAGCGACGGTCCTCGTGATCGACAGCTTCGGAATGGGGGCGCTGCCCGACGCGCCGAGTTACGGAGACGAAGGCGCCGATACCGCCGGGCACATTTGCGCGGCGCTGAACCGTCCTCTCTGGCCGAATCTTCGGTCGATGGGACTCGGCAACGCGGCGGAGCTTCTCGGGCGCCGACTCGCCGGGTGCGAGGCGGTTGATGATCCGGCGGCGAGCTTCGGTGTTATGGCCGAGCGTTCTCCGGGAAAGGACACGACGACGGGGCACTGGGAGCTGATGGGAATCGTTCTCGACAGAGCGTTTACAACCTTTCCGTCCGAGTATCCTTCGTTCCCGGAGCGGCTGATTTCGGCGTTTGAACGTGAGACGGGGCGAGAGATTCTCGGCAATCGCGCGGCGTCGGGAACGGTCATTATTCAGGAGCTCGGCGACGAACACGTGCGCACGGGCAAGCCGATCGTCTATACGTCGAGCGACTCGGTCTTTCAGATCGCCGCTCACGAAGAGGTCGTTCCTCCATCCGAGCTCTACCGGATGTGCAAAATCGCGCGCGAGCTCTGCGACGCTTACCGCGTCGGCAGGGTCATCGCCCGTCCGTTCGTGGGCGAAAACGGGTCGTACACGAGAACCGCCGGGCGGCGCGATTTCAGCATGGCCCCCGACGGGGAGACGCTGCTCGACAGGCTTTCGTCGGTCGGTGTGCGAACCGTTGGAATCGGAAAGATCGGGGATATTTTCGCCGAACGCGGCATCACCGCAAGTCACCACGACGCCGGAAACGGTGCCTGTCTGGAGCGTACCCGGGAAGTTCTCGCGGCCGGAAGCGCGGCCGATCAATTCGTTTTCGTCAATCTCGTCGATACCGACATGGTTTACGGCCATCGCAGGGACGTCGGCGGCTATGCGGAGGCGGTTTCGAATATCGACCGTGCGATCCCCGTTCTCTGCGATCTTCTCGACGACGGAGACGTTCTTGTCGTCACCGCCGACCACGGGTGCGATCCGACCTTCAGAGGCACCGACCACACCCGCGAATATGTTCCCGTTCTCTACCGGCAACGCCGACGTCGGCCGGTCTCGCTCGGCGTTCGCTCAGGCTTCGCCGATCTCGCGCAGACCATGTGTGCGCTCTTCGGAGCGGAGCGTATGCCGCACGGGGAATCCTTTTTCGGCTGAGGCGGACGTCGCGACCGGTGCGCGACTCGTGGTTTTCGCGCCGCGCGCAGCCGGACGACGAAACTTCGACGCTGTCCGGTTGTTGTATTTGGTGTATATTTCTGCATACATATCGCGTGCGTCGGGAGGATTCCATGGGTCGAAACGTTAAACGTCGTCTCCTCATCGTTCTCCTCTGCGCGACGGCCGCCGCTTCGGCCTTTGCCGGTGGAGCGGCGGAGGTCCCCGAGGCGGAGATACTCACCTCCGGAACTCAGTACATTTCGCCGAACGGCGACGCCGTTCAGGAGACCGGCGTCATCGATTTCAAGGTGACGGTCTACGTGAAGAGCAAAGAAGGCTACATCCCCGAGTACGGCATCCGCGTTCTCGACGATTCGGGGAACGTCGTCCGCGAGATCGTCGAACGCGAAAAGTCCGATATCGGCTGGTTCCTCAGACTGTTTCGTCGTTATCAGGCGTTTACGCTGGAGAAGTCGCTCGCCTGGGACGGGACCGACGGGGAAGGAGCGCTCGTCGCCGACGGCGAATACGGGGTCGAGATGTGGATCGTCGCTTCCGAGAAGCGGACTACCTTGAGCCTCGACGGTTTCGTCGTCGACACGACACCCCCGTCGGTTCGGGTCTCGCTCCAGGAACCGAAGATCTTCTCTCCCAACGGTGACGGGAACCTGGAGACCTACACGATCGAGCAGCGAGACGGAACCGCCGAAGACGAGTGGAGGGGACGCATCGTCGACGGCGACTCCGACACGATAAGAGCGTACCTCTGGACCGGAGGACCTCCCGAAACGATCGTCTGGGACGGAACCGACGACGCCGGGGCGCCGGCGCCCGACGGCGCGCACCGCTACCTTATTACCGCGACCGATCGGGCCGGCAACAGCTTCGCCTACGAATCGGATGAGTTTCAGCTGGTCACCATCGAAACGCCGATCTCGATCGCTCTCGACCGGGAGTTCATTTCGCCGAACGGCGACGGTGTGCAGGACGAGCTTACCGTAGCGCTTGACGAAGAGGTTACCGAAGGTATTCTCCGCTGGTCGGTGTTCGTCGACGACGGCGAGGGAACGGTTGTCCGGGCCTACGGCGGCGACGGCGCTCCCCCCGACGAAATCGTTTTCGACGGTCTCGACGACGCAGGCGGCCGCGTGAGAGGCGGCGGCTATCGGGTTCTCTACACATTGCGGTATCGGAACGGGAACGAACCGTTCGTGACCGATCGGTTCGTTCTCGACGTCACCAAACCGCGGATCGACGTTTCGGTGAGCGAGCACGTTATTTCCCCCAACGGGGATCGCAGGAAAGATGAAACGCGAATCTGGTTCAAGTCGAGCGAGATCGTCACCTGGCGAGGCGCGATCACCGACTCTACGGGTAGAGCGGCGGTGAGCACCGACTCTACGCGAACGACTTCGCTCATCGTCTGGGCCGGGAACGATTTCGCGGGGAATCCGGTCGCCGACGGAGTCTACTATCTTGACGCGGCTTTTACCGATCGCGCGGGAAACACCACCGAAATACCGACCGAGGTGATCGTCGTGGATACCACCCCGCCGACGGTCACGTTCGATCTTGACAAGGACTACTTTTCACCCGACGGCGACTCGATCAAAGATACGCTGACCGCGACGTTCACCTCGAGCGAACCGGTCCGCGGTATGCTGACGCTTACCGATTCGAACGGACGGGACGTGGGGACGCTCGGCGGGCTCGGGAGAGCGTACCAGTTTATCGACGGTTCGTTCCGGTACACCTGGGGCGGCATTACCGGGTCGGGTCTCTATATCCCCGACGGCGCCTACACGGTCTCGAGCCTCTACGAGGATCGCGCGGGTAACAGGGTAACGCTCGAGGACCGTTTCTTTGTCGTGGACACGCGGAAGGTGCGTGTTTCGATAAGCGCTCCCAAGGGATTCTCGCCGAACGGAGACGGGCAGAGTGATTCGCTGCCCGTCACGGTCGACGCGGCCTTCTACGATACGGTGGAGCGGTGGCGGCTGGAGTTCGTCGACGGATTCGACAAGGTCCTTCGTTCGGTCGAGGGCGCCGAATCGCTTCCGCGCGAGTTTCTGTGGGACGGCTCGATGCAATTCGCCGGTCCCGAGGTCAAAACCTCCGAAGGACTCTACCGCGGACGCCTGAGCGTGACCTACCTGAAGGGCGACAGCGTCGTTGTCGAGACCGCCCCGTTCTTCGTCGACGTTACGCCACCGGCGGTAAACCTCGAAGCGACCGCCGATCCGTTCGCACGAACCGACGGCGCGATCGAGGGCGATCTCTACATTACGCTGCATATCGACGACGCGCACGAGGTCGCCGACTGGTCGATGGACGTCCTCACCGCCGACGGTCGTATCGTCCGAAGCTTTACCGGAACCGGCGATCTGCAGGACCAGATCGTGTGGAAGGATGATCGCGAGGAGGTCCGGAACGTTCCGGTCACCGAACAGATGACCATACGCGTTCGCGTGGTCGACGAGGTCGGCAACGTCGCTACCTTCGAGCGGCGCGTCGCCATCGACATCCTGGTGGTCAACCGGGAGGGAAAGCTCTACCTGATGGTACCGAACATCATATTCGGCGCGTATCAGCACGAGCTCGATTCACGCGGCGCCGAACAGTTGCAGGAAAACCTCGATTCGATCGGCCGTGTCGTCGAAATCTACAACAAATACCCCGACTATCGTTTGCTCCTGGAAGGACACGCGCTCAACGTGTTTCGCGGCGACGCCGAAGCCGCCGCCAAGGAGGAGAAAATCCTGGTTCCGCTGACCGAACGCCGGGCGGAAACGGTCAAACGAGCGTTGATCGAACGGGGGCTGGACCCCGACATGATCGAGACGGAGTGGTTCGGAGGGACACGCCCGATCGTCGACGTTCACGATCGGGAAATCCGGTGGAAGAACCGGCGGGTCGAGTTTATCATGCTGCGTCCCGAGGAATGATCTCGGAGACCCCGCAGACGAAAAGTTCAGCCCGGCGCGGCGGAGGTCGGGTCGCCGGTTCTCCTGAGCGAAGCGGCGTAGAGCGCGATAAGCCCGAGCGAGCCGATCATAATAAAGGCCGCCGAGACTCCGAACATCGTCCGAATTCCGACGGCGTCCGCCAGAAGGCCGCCGAGCCAGGGACCGGCGAACATCCCGACGGCGTAGATCGATTGGTGTATGCCCATCGCGGATGAGCGATGCGACTGATCCACGCGGCGAATGCTCAAGCCCATGAGGGTGGGATAGCTGAACCCGTTGGCCAACCCCATGACCGCCGCCGCCGCAAAGAGCCCCGAAAGCGAGTCGGATAGCGCGATGAATCCTATTGCCGCGGCGAAAGCCGCGATGCTTATCGTGATAAGCGGAATATGGCGCACACGGCGCACGATGATCGTATTAAGCATGTTGCCGGCGGTAAGCGCCGCGAGATTAAGACCGACGAGCAGACCCTTGACGACATCGTCGCCTCCGAGCTGCGCCGCGAGAATCGGAAGAAACCCGAAAGTAACCGCCCAGTTTCCCGTCTGCCCGACCAGGCTGATCATCGACGGGAGCATGATATCCGCGCGCCTGAAAAGCGCCGCAACCGATGCAAAGGTAACGCTCCGCGACTCGTTACGTCGAAGCGGCGTCGTCGCGACGAGCGCAATCGCCGCGACCGCCGAGGCGGCGGCGAGAGAAAACGTCAGCGAGTAACCACCGAGATTGTTGAAAAAGCCGTTGGTGCCGGTCGCGAGCATTCTTCCGATCGATCCCGACACCGTGAGAAGCGAAGTGGCGAACACCGCCTGCGACGGGGGAAACATCCCCGAGAAGACGGCGATGAGCGGAACCCACGTCCCGGCCGCTATCCCGGTGAGCGCTCTGCCTGCAACGAGAGCCGGTACGCGCCCGCCGGCGCCGAGCACAAGGGCGCCGGCGACCGAAAACAGAAAACCCGCGACGATAAACAGCTTTCCCCGTCCCGAGGTATCCACCGCCACTCCCACCGGGATCCGTACGAAGGCTTGCCACAGTCCGTACATCGAAAGCACCACACCGACCACGGTGAGGCTGAGCGTGCGATCGTAGACGTAGGTCGGAAGCGTGGGCACGTAGAGATAGAGGGAGATCCAATACAGAAACGTGGCCGCGAGAAAACGATACCGAACGGACTTCGAGTACATATGAAAACCAGCCTTTCCCGAGAGGAACGTCGACGGGTCACCGTCAACCACGGCATGAGGCGCGGAGCGGCCTCAAAGTCGTCGGCGCGGTCGGTCCCCGACGCACCTCGTTAGTCGAAATGAGTGCGATAGGAAGCGATGATTATATCGGAGTTGAAGATTTCGTACACCAGCCGGTGTTCGAGGCTTAGTCTCCGGAACCAGACATTCTCGCCGAGCAAAGGCGCCGACGCCGGCGCTCCGGCGCCGTGGTACGGATCGGCCTCCACCGCCCGCGTCATCTCGAAGGCTTCGCGGTAAAGCTCCGGGCTGTAGGCGCGGAGGTGGTCGAGGTCCTCGCGCGCCTGCTTACTGATCCGTACTTTCCACGACATCGTTGAACGCCTCTTCGATCGCGTGCGTCTCGGCGGATTTGCTCAAGGTGTCGATGCGATTCTCCAGGAGACTATTCATCGTCGCCCGGTCCTTGAGAATGCTTATCGTTTCCTGGAGCCTTTCGTAGTCCGTCGCGGGCACAACGATCACGTCGCCGCGGGCGCCGCCGATAATGCGGAGCGGTTCATGATCGTCTAGAACGGATCTGTGAAACGACGAAAGCTTGCTCCGGTACTCGGAGATTCTGGCTGTCTGCATGATCATCTCCCCGCTCATCAGTATGAGCGATTCTCGATTTGGTTTGCCATATCGAGAATCGCTAAGGCTGCAGTACGCAAGCAAGACGCTCGCGCGGCGATTTGCCGGTCCTGAGCGGCAAATCGCCGCGAGCGCCGAAGCGAACGCAGGTTTTGGTTTCATAATGAAAAATCCTGCGCCAGTATGCCGGGCGCGGCGCTGTTCCTGCACGCGGCGACCGACGCCACGACCGTACAATCAAGGGTAGTACGGCTCATCCCGGATTTCAAGCGATTGCGCGACTCTTCGTCGCGCACGGCATTGTCGCAGCCCGCCGAGCCGCGTACTATGACCCATGGCACGAAAAGGTTCACCCAACGTCATCGTTTTTTTCACCGACCAGCAACGGTGGGACACTTCGGGGCTTCACGGCAATCCGCTCGATTTGACGCCTAACTTCGATCGTGTCGCCGTCGAGGGGACGCATCTACCGCTTGCTTTCACCTGTCAACCCGTGTGCGGTCCCGCCCGCTCGTCGCTCCAAACCGGACTCTATGCGACGAATACCGGCTGCCACACCAACGGCATGCCGCTCTCCGACGGACAAACGACGCTCGCGCACTACTTTTCGCGCGCCGGCTACCGAACCGCCTACATCGGAAAGTGGCATCTCGCCTCCGAAGAGCCGGTACCCGTTCCGCAGCAGGGGGGATACGACTACTGGCTGGCGGCGAACGTGCTCGAGTTCGTCTCCGAACCTTATCGAACGGTTCTCTTCGATCGTGACGGACGCAAGGTCGAGTTGCCGGGATACCGGGTCGACGCGCTGACCGATGCGGCGATCGACTATGTGTGTTCACACCGGGAAAACCCGTTTTTCCTGTTTCTCTCCTATCTCGAACCGCATCATCAGAACCACATCGACGACTATCCGGCGCCGGCGGGCTATCGAGAGCGATACACCGGCCGCTGGCGCCCGCCCGACCTCGAGGCTCTCGGTGGCTCGTCGGCTCAACACCTCGGCGGCTATTTCGGTATCGTCAAAAGGCTCGATGAAGCTTTCGGAAGACTCCTGGATGCCCTTCGAAGCCTCTCGTTGCTCGACGACACGATCATCCTCTACACATCCGATCACGGCTGCCATTTCAAAACGAGAAACGACGAGTACAAGCGCTCCTGTCACGAAAGCTCGATTCGGGTACCGACGTTGCTCACGGGGCCAGGGTTTACCGGGGCCGGGCGATTCGACCGGCTCGTCAGTCTGATCGACCTGCCGCCGACGCTTCTCGACGCCACGGGAATTCCCGTTCCCGGGACGATGGAGGGGAGTTCGCTGCTCCCGGCGCTTCGGGGCGACGCCGCTGCCGCCGCCGCTTCGGCTACGGCTGCGGTTGAATGGCAGGATGATATCTATGTGCAGATAAGCGAATCGCAGGTGGGCCGCGCCGTACGAACGCGGCGCTGGAAGTACGGCGTCGACGCTCCGGGCGCCGACCGCCGTAGCCCGGTCGCCGCGGTGTACGAGGAGCAGTATCTATACGATCTTGAGGCGGATCCCTACGAGCTGAACAACCTCATCGGACGCGCGTCGCACCGCGCGGCTGCGAACGTCATGAAGGAGCGACTGCTCAACCGGATGCGGGCCGTCGGAGAGCCGACGCCGGAGATACGCGATGCTCCCGAGACTCCCGGCGGGCAAAGACGGGTTTCGCCCGAAGAGACGATGCAGTAGAAAGACCCTTCCCCGGCGGCTCGCGTCGTCGCAGTCCGGATCGAGACGCGCGTTCAATACATGAGCGCCGATGTTGCGGTCGCGCCAAAACGCCCTTCGCGACGGTTCGAATAGCGCCGGCCTCCCCGCTTCGCGTTGCACCCTGCGCGGAAGAAACGGACGAATCACCCGCCTCTTCTTCTCCATAATCCGAACAACGCGCCCACCGCGACTGCCAGGGAGGCGAGCGGAAACCAGTCTCCGAGTCTCGTATAGAGGGTTGCAGGCATGGTCGCGAGCGGAACATCGGTGAGGAGGACGTCTTCGACGTAGTTCGGAAGACTCGCCACGAGTCTTCCTGTGGGATCGACGCGGCTCGTCACGCCCGACGCGGCGGCCCGAAGCATAACGCGTCTGTTTTCGATGCTGCGGAACAGCGCGTTGGAAAAATGTTGCTGCGCCTCCACCTCCCGGAGCGACCAGTAGTCGTTCGAGATGTTGATAATAAGATCGGCGCCTGCGCGGACGAAAAGCCGCACGTCGCGCGGAAAGCTGTCTTCGAAGCAAATGGGGGTGGAGAACGAAAAATCGGGATGTTCGAACACCACTCGCTCGGTCCCCGGCTCCCACAGGTAGACGTCGAAGTTTTTTAGCGCCTCGTAAGCCCAGGGGAGTTGCCGCTTGAAGGGAAAATACTCGGTAATCGGAACCAGATGGATCTTGCGGTAGGTTCGGCGCCGCCTCCCCGTATCGTCGAACAGCACCGCCGCGTTGTAGTCGAGACGGTCGATCTCGTTGCCGTCGGAGTCGGTGACGCGTTCGTAGTCGTCGTTTCCCGTAAGCAGCCAGACGCCGATAGATTCCTGATAATCGAGAAAATCCCGGGTCAACGCGGCGTAGGCGAACCGTCGCGGATCCTCCTGCGACCACCGCCGGATGTTCGGTACGAAGGCGGTCTCCGACCACACCACGAGCGCGGGGTCGGCGGCGAGGCTCCGGTCGGTCAGACGGGTAAGCACCTCGAAGGTGCTTCGGTAGTCGTTTTTGCGTGGATCGGTATTCTGTTGCACCAGCGCGACGGTGACTCGATCGGCGTCGACGAACCGGCGGTCGACGGCGCGTATGCGGATCGAGCCGAAAACGACGATACCGGCGACAACGACGGCGACCAGGAGGCCGGCCCGCGCCGATCGGGCGGTCCTTCGAAGCAGCAGGAACGCGATCGATGCGTTGACCAAAAGAACCACGAACGTCACGCCCCACACGCCGGTAAGCTCCGCGATCTGGATAAACGGGAGGAAACGATACTGGGTTGTTCCGATCATTCCCCACGGATACCCGATAAAGCCGCTTGATCGGAGGAAGTCGAAGCCGACCCAGGCGAACGGAAGAATGAACAGACCCGCATCGCCGTAACGGCGAATGATGCGGACCGCGACGGTCATGAACAACAGAAAAAACAAAGCGTAAATGACACTTACCGCCTGGAGCGTGACCAAACTGAAAGTTCCCAGCCAGTAGTTGGTCACCATAGTCTCCAAAACACCGAAAAACGTTCCGTAGAACACGGCCTGCCGCGGCTCGGTTTCCCGAAGAACAATAAAAAGCGGGACGACGCTTACGAACGCGACCGGGCCGAGCCCGCCCAACGAAAGAAACGACGGAAACGAGAAGGCAAAAAAGGCGGCCGAGAGAAAGGTCAACAGAAACGCGTACCGTTCAATCGCTCCGGCGTGGGTGCGGCCGTTACGTCGCAGCATCACGATCAAGCCCATGTCGACCGCGAGAATCGGACCGTAGCGAAGGATAGCGTTCAACCGTTCGGTGCGTGAGTCGGGACCGAAGTTCAGATAGGTCTTTCCTTCGGCAAAACGTTGAACGTAGTCCATGTTCGCGTTCATCGCGAAAATGTATGAAAAGAGGAAGAGTACGACCACCGCCGCGCACAGCACCTCGATCGATTCGACCCGAAGGCGCCCTTTGCGAAACGAGACTCCGGCGAGCAACGCCTGAACGCTCACGAGGAAGAAAAAGAGAAGATCCATAGGCGAGCGCGCGCGCGACATTCCGAAGGGACCCGCGACGAGTATCGCACCGGAGGCGAGCGCGCCGGCCCAAAGCAGACCCGCATGCCGCGCAACGGATTCGATTTTCGGCATATATCATGTGTAGCAGCCTTGACGGCTTTTTGCTATCCGGCGTCGTGTGTATTCTACCGCCGGAGGAAAGAATGGCATTGTTCGGTACCGGCACAATGATCTCCATCCGGGTCGAAGGGACGATCTGCGAGCATCGCGAGCGAGGCGTGGAACAGGCGGCATCCGCCGTGCAGGGCGTAGAGAAGGCTTCGGAGGATCGCGCCGCCGGCGCGTAGCCCACACGTGCGATATCGTTGTCTCATCCTCGATCACGACGACACGGCCACAGAGGGGACCCGGACCGTCCACTATCCCGCCTATGTCGAAGTGATGCGCCGGCTCCGACCGCACTCGCCCGTGCTCACCTTCGAGGAATGGATGATTCGCAACTGCGATCCCGGGATACTCGACTTTTTTACCAAGGAGTTGGGCATGAACGAGGTCGAGATGCAACGGGAATACGAAATCTGGCGTTCCTTTTCGGCCCGAATCGACCCGCCGTTTTTTGAGGGAATTCTGGATCTTTTGCGTGATTTTCGCGAACGGGGGGGAACGGTTGCGGTCGTTTCTCATTCGGAGGCCGAGATCATCGAGCGAAACTACCGGGCGGCCGGCGGCGGCCTATTCATTCCCGATGCGATATACGGGTGGGAAGTGGGGCCCGAACGGCGCAAACCCAACCCGTGGCCGGTGCTCGACGTGCTCGCGCGGTACGAGATCGAACCGGAACGGGCGTTGGTGGTAGACGATCTGAAACCCGGGGTCGATATGGCGCGGGCCGCAGGCGTGGCGGCCGGCGCGGCGGGCTGGGCCTATTCGGTCGCCCGCATACGATCGTACATGAGCGAGGCGTGCGACTACTATTTCGAAAGCGTGGCCTCGTTGCGCCGACATCTGTTCGGCTAAGCCGCGCGTCCCTACTCGTCGCGCTTCTCGGATCTCGTTCCCGCCGATCCGGGGTCTTGAGTCAACAATCCCTCAAGATCCCGCGTCACTTCTTCCATAAGCGCCTTATAGGACACGCTTGCGCGTTCGTCGGTCTTTTTCTCCCGTCGTTCGAGCTTGAGAAGAGTGCGTTCGATCCGTTGAAGCAGCTTGCTGCGATAGGTTTCCGGTCCCGAATCGTAGTCCGCAAACCGGTAGTTGATGACGTCGTCGCGGACTTCGCCGCGGAAAATCCGGTAGAGATTGAGCCGGATACCTTTCTTCAAATGCGCGAGCCTGCCCTCTTTTTCGAACCGTCGGACGCTCACGTCGATATGGACCGAATTGAGCCACTGCAACGGTCGAAAGTGCGCCGCGCGTTTGACGAACTCCGCATCCTCGGCGAGCCGGATCGTTGCGTCGAATCCGCCGGCGCGCCTGAACAGGCGCGCGGTGACGAAGATGGCGAACCCGAAGGCCTTCGGATCGATGCGAAGGCTCGTTCGTATCGAAAGGTTGATGAATCGGTGGATGACAAGATCGAGGGAATGGTTCGAAAGCGGGCGGATCTCGCACGTCGCGAGATCGATAAAGCGCTCATCGAGCTCCGCGCACGCCGACTCGAGGAAAAACTCGGGAAGAACGACGTCGGCATCGAAGAAGAAAAGATACTCCCCCTTCGCGACCCTCGCGCCGGCGTTGCGTCCCACGCCGGGAAGACCCCCACGCACCACGCGGGCGCCCGCCTCATCGGCGAGAGCGACCGTTCGATCCGTCGAACCCGCGTCGGCGACGATGATTTCATAGTCGGTGAACCGCTGGCTTCGAATGCTCGCGAGCAACCGGGGAAGCAGTTTCTCTTCGTTCAGCGTCGGTATGATAATGCTGACTTTCACGGAGCCGTGACCACTCTTTCATTGTAACCTCCGGGGGTCGTTTTGGCGAGCGAAAGCGAGAATCGCCGGGAACCGTCGGTAAGTTGCTCCGCTTAAGGATTCGAATCCGTTACTTTACAATAGCCGGCAATACGGGTACGAATGTATGGCTGTGGACAGGCCGGTATCGCGTACATTCGTATCTCAGGGGCATCTTATCGATTCGGGCATCCTCGCGAGCATGCTTAACCTCATCATAGAAGAAGGGGCCGACTACGAAATACTCGATTTTCACGTCGGCAAGACCAATCTCGAGCCGTCCCGAATCGAGCTTGAGGTCTGCTGCACCGACTCCGAGCATCTCGAGTCGGTTACCGAAAAACTCATCGAGCACGGCTGTTACGAAAAACTCGTCGGCGAAGTGGTGAGTTTTCCGGCCCCGGCCGACGGGACGGTCCCCGATGAGTTCTACTCGACTACGAATCACCGGACCGAGGTGTACTATCGGGGAAAGTGGCGCGAGGTCGCCGGACAGCGTATGGACGCGGTGATCGTTCTCGGCGATTCGGGCGCCGCGTGTCGAAAGCTCAGGGACGTGCGCGCCGGCGACCGGATAGTATGCTCATCGGAGTCGGTACGCGTGTTTCCGCCGGAGCGCCGTCGCTCGACCGACGCTTTCGGATTTATGAGCGGCGAAGTTTCCTCGGAACGGAGCGTCGAAATCGCCGTAGAGCATCTCGCCGCGGAGCTTGCGCGAAGCCGTCGCGCCGGGGGGCGCGTCGTCGCCGTCGCGGGGCCGGTCGTCGTGCATGCCGGCGGCGGGCCCGCGTTCGAATACCTGGTTCGCGAAGGCTATGTCGACGTTCTGCTCGCCGGAAACGCGCTCGCGGTGCACGACGCGGAGGCGGCTTTTTTCGGTACGTCGTTGGGACTCGATCTTCGAACGGGAAGACCCGCCGCGGGTGCGCATCGCAACCACATGAGGGCGATCAACCGTATCCGGGTGGCGGGCTCGACGCGAAAAGCGGTGGAGACGGGCGTTCTCCGCTCCGGCATCATGTACGAAATCGTGCGTCGAGAGGTTCCGTTTTGCCTCGCCGGGTCGATCCGCGACGACGGTCCGCTCCCGGATACGATTACCGACATGATCGAGGCGCAGGAGACCTACGCGTCGCTGATCAAAGGCGCCACGCTCGTGCTGATGCTCTCGAGCATGCTTCACTCGATCGGCGTGGGGAATATGCTTCCGTCCGACGTCGCTACGGTGTGCGTCGACATCAATCCCGCGGTGGTCACCAAGCTCGCCGATCGGGGTTCGAGCCATGCCGTTGGAATCGTGAGCGACGTCGGCTTCTTTCTCCGGGCTCTCGCCGACCGTTTGCGCGGCCGCGGGGGCCCCGAAACCGACTGAGAGACACGGCAAACCAAGGAGAACGTAACGACGTGAATATCGATATTAAGAGTCTGCACCCACTGGAGGTTCGAGTGCTCGTCGGAGTCGAGCCCGGCGAGACGATGTCGGCGGCGATGCTCGAGGAGCAATTGGGACTCAAGTTGGGGCAGTGCAACCAGGCTTTGAGCTGGCTCTCGGCGAAGGGTCTGATAGCCGAAACCGAACGCGCCGCCGAGACGATCTATGAAATGACCGATCTGGGGATGAAGTACGCGGAAGACGGAACACCGGGGGAGCGGATTATCCGATGGATCGAAGAGCGCGGCGCACGGAGTCTGCCGGAGTTGGCAAAGGAACTCGGGCTCGAAAACCGCGAGGTCGGCTCGGCGTTCGGCGCTCTCGCCAAGGAAGGCGTTCTCGCGATGGACGACGAGAAGCGGGTATCGCTGACCGGCGAACCGGTTTCACACTCGCTGAACGCGCTTCGCCGCGTCTTGGACAGAGCCGCCTCGGGTCCGGTGCGTGCCGCAACGCTCAGCGAGGAAGAGCTCGTCGCGGCCGGCGCGCACGCGAAGAAGCGCGGCGCGGCGGGCGCCGCGTTGAGGGTCTCCCAGATCGAGACGGTATCGTACCGGATGACCGACTCGGGCGTCGACGTCCGCGAGGCGCTCAAAGCCGCCGGCGTCGTCGGCGATGAAATCGGCGCGCTGACGCCCGAGCTACTCGAATCCGGCCGGTGGCGGTCGAAGCGGTTTCGAAGCTACAACATCCAGGTTCCTCCCGCGAGGATGCACATCGGTCGGCGTAACCCGTACTGTCTGTATCTCGAGGAAGTTAAGGACAAACTGGTTTCGCTCGGTTTTGAAGAGTTCGACGGCCCGCTTGTCGAAACCGAGTTCTGGAACGGCGACGCGCTTTTCATGCCTCAATTCCACTCCGCGCGCGACATTCACGACGTCTACTACATCAAGGCGCCTTCGCACGCGCGGGAGATCGAGCAACCGTGGCTCGACCGGGTTGCCGCGACGCACGAAAACGGCTGGACCACCGGGAGTTCCGGGTGGGGATACGCATTCGACCGTACCTTTACTCGCAGGCTCGTGCTGCGCAGTCAGGGAACCGTACTCTCGGCGAAGCAGCTGCCGACAGCGCAGGTGCCCGGCAAATACTTCGGAGCGGTACGCTGTTTTCGTTACGACCAGGTCGACGCTACGCACGGCGCCGACTTTCATCAGACCGAGGGGATCGTGCTCGGAGAGGAGGTCAACCTGCGCACGCTGCTCGGTTTGTTGAAGATGTTCGCCGTCGAGTTCGCCGGCGCGGAAGATTTCAGGTTTGTTCCCGCTTATTTCCCGTTTACCGAGCCGTCGATCGAGGTGCACATCAAACATCCCGTTCTCGGATGGTTCGAGCTCGGCGGGAGCGGCATTTTCCGTCCCGAAGTGACGCGTCCGCTCGGGGTCGAGGTGCCGGTGCTCGCCTGGGGGCTCGGGATCGATCGAATGGCCTTGATGCAGCTCGGCATCGACGACATGCGTGAGCTTTTTTCAAGCGATCTCGAACGGGTGCGAACGAGAAGAAGGAGTCGTCACTCATGCCGAAAATAGAAGTATATCGGGACATCCTCTTCGAACGGATGGGCGAGAGCCTCGAAATCGACGAGCTCGAATCGCTTTTGAGCGTCGCGAAAGCCGAGCTCGACGAGGTGGACGAAGAAGTCGGCCTTTTCAAGATAGAGCTGAACGACACCAATCGACCCGACCTCTGGTCGACGTCGGGCCTCGCGAGGCAACTGCGTTCGTATCGGACCGGAGCTCAATCCGGCCGTTATGCTTTTTTCTCGACCGCGGAACGAAAGCTCGATTCGGCCGATCGGGTCGTGCGGGTCGATCCCAACATCGGGAAGTATCGACCGTTCGTTGCCGCGTTCGCGGTCGCCGGAAAGCCCATCGACGAGCCGGCGCTGAAGGATCTCATCCAGACGCAGGAAAAGCTCTGCTGGAACTTCGGGCAAAAGCGAAAATCGATCGCCATGGGCGTCTATCGGAGCGATCTGATGAGTTATCCGGTTCGTTATCGCGGCGCCGACCCCGACTCCACTCGTTTCGTTCCGTTGGCCGAAAGCAGGGAGATGTCGCTGAGGGAGATCCTGGCCGAGCACCCGAAAGGGGAGGATTTCGGATGGATCGTCGCGGATTTCCCTCTATTTCCTTTTCTCGAAGACGCGCGCGGCGACGTGTTGAGTTTTCCACCGATTATCAACAGCGCGCGGCTCGGAGCGGTCGAAGTGGGTGACGAGAACCTTTTTATCGAGATGACCGGTACCGACCTGCGTTCTCTCGAGCTGGCCGTCTCCATCGTTGCGTGCGATCTTTCCGACTCCGGCCATACGATTCTGCCGGTCAAGACCGTCTATCCCTACGACACCGAGTTCGGGCGCGAGGTCGTCAGCCCCTACTATTTTCAGACCGGCGTCGAGCTCGATCGTTCGTTGGTCCACGGGATGCTCGGAGAGGAGCTTACCGACGACGAGATCGGAGAAGCGCTTCGCAGGATGGGTGTCGAGAACAGCGTACGGAACGGCCGCTTTTCGGTCGTCGCGCCCGTGTACCGAAACGATTTCCTTCATCCGGTCGACGCGGTCGAAGACATTATGATCGGTCACGGCGTCGACCGATTCGATCCGGTATTGCCTTCGGAGTTCACCGTCGGCAGGCTCTCTCGGGCCGAACGATTCGGGCGCGTGGTCAAAGACATTATGATCGGCATGCAGTATCAGGAGATGATCTTCAACTACCTCGGGTCTCGGCGCGATTTCATCGATCGAATGGGAGTTTCAGGCGATGAGCTCGTCCAAATCGCCAACCCGATGACCGAGAATTACGAATACGTGCGAAACTCGGTGCTGCCGGCGTTGCTTGCGAGCGAATCGGTCTCCGCGCATGCGGCCTATCCGCACGCGCTTTTCGAGGTGGGCAAGATCGCTCGTCGTGACGACGACGACAACCAGGGGTCGGTGACGCGCAACTTCCTCGGCTTCCTCGACGCCGATAGAGCGGTCGGTTTCAACGACGTCAGCGCCCGCGTCCGCGTGTTGTTCTACTATCTCGATCTCGACTATCATCCTGTAGAAGTCGACGACTCACGATTCATACCGGGGCGGTGCGCCGGAATCGATTGCGGAGGCGGGATAGTCGGCGTATTCGGCGAGATTCATCCCGCGGTGCTGGAGAACTGGGGCATACAGATGCCGTGCACGGGTTGTGAAGTCGATCTCGACGATCTGCTCCGGCTCTGCAACACCGAGGGGAGCTGAACGACACGATCGGGACCAAGAGCGGAAG
Organism: Spirochaetota bacterium; assembly: GCA_024275515.1. Classification (GTDB taxonomy): domain Bacteria; phylum Spirochaetota; class Spirochaetia; order ARS1246; family ARS1246; genus JAJRYZ01. Next base: position 13,729 of record JAJRYZ010000080.1, on the reverse strand, counting down.
GCGGCGCACATGGAGCGCGAACCTCGCGGCGCCGTCGCGGCCGGAGGAGAGAATACCGCCGTTATGCGCAATTACCCGGCGGATTCCGGCGGAGATTCTTTAGCGGGAGAAGTCATGAAAACAATCCTCGTTATCGATGAATCGGCGCTTTTTCGCGAGTATCTGACGACGAAACTACAGGAGCAAGGATTCGAGGTTATCGTCGGCAAGGACGGGCTCGACGGAGTCGTCAAGATGCGAAGCGACCCGCCCGATCTGATTATCCTCGACTACCATCTGTCGAGGAAATCGAGCATCGAACTATTGAAAGAGAAGAAAGAAAACCCGAACGTCTGCTCTATTCCGGTCATCATGGTCGCCTCCAAGATCGATCGGCTGAAGCTCGTCCAGGCCGGCAAGTACGACGTGAAGAAGTTTTTTATGAAGCCGGTCCGAACGGACGCGCTATTCAGGGCCGTGTCCGAGCTGCTCGACGTCGATGTGCACGTCGACACTTCCCCGTGCATCATCGAAGCGCATCTGAACGACGATATCCTTTTCGTTGAGATCGCGCGGGGTCTGAACGCCGAAAAGATCGAACTTCTTCGTTTTCGTATCGCCGAGTTGCTCAATCTCTACGAGGTCCAATACCCCCGCGTCCTTTTGATGATGACCGACGTCGAGCTTTCCGACGACGATCGAGCCAAATTTCATACGCTTCTCGATACGATCATAGAATACGCCGGTCCCTACGCGCGACACATGAAAATCCTTACTCGTTCGGAATTCGTCACCTCGTTCATCGCGGCGAATCCCGACTATAAGATGATCGAGGTGACCGACAATCTGAACAAGGCGATGGACGAGTTGCTCGGTCTACGTCCCGACGACGTGGCGCACGATGAGGTGGTTCGCCGGAAGCTACTTTCAACTTCCGAGCCGAGGAAGACGCAGGAAGAGAGCTTTCAGCTCCGTTTCGACGAGGCAACGGTCGAGGAGAGCTCGGAATCCGCCGACGGCGCCGAGCGAAAGTCCAAACGAGCGGTTACCGTGGCGGTGGTCGACGACGATCCGATCATCCGGCAATTGATCGTGACGGTGTTCGGTCGGACGGGCTGGTCCATTCTCGAGTTCGAAAACGGCCGCACCTTCGTCGAATCGCTCGACGGGCAGAAGTACGATCTGGTGTTTCTCGATATCATGATGCCCGAGATGAACGGGTTTCAGGTGCTTAAACACATACGCGGGCGCGACATCCACTTTCCCGTTATCGTGCTCTCGGCGCTGTCTCAGCAAGAGGCGGTGGTGACCGCGATGCGGATGGGTGTTCACAGCTTCCTGATCAAGCCGTTCAAACCCGAGAATCTGATTCGCAAAACCGTCGAGATTCTCAATTCGAATTTTTAGAGGATTATGTCCCGAACCGGCCTCGATCAAAATGTCTTTCGATCCATTTTCCATTCTTCGCCCATCGGTATCGCCGTCCTCGGGCGCACCGGGAAGCTCCTCTACGCGAACGAGTCGTTTAATGCGTTGATGAACCGAGGCGTCGCCGAATCGGATCCCGCCGAAATCGAACGCTACGTGCACCCCGCCGACCATGAGGTGATAAACGCGGCGCTGCGGAGCCTCGGCGCCTCGGGTGTCGAGTCGACCACGTGCGAGGTGCGATACGCGCCTTCGATCCGCGACGGCTGGTTTCGGTGCAACGCGAGCATGATTCTCCATCAGGATGTGAAGAGGAGCTTTATCGTCGGGTTCTTCGAGGACGTTACCGATCAGAAGAACGCGGAAGACCGACTGACGCAAGCGCGCGATGAAGCCGAACGAGCGACCCGTATCAAAAGCGATTTTCTCGCAAACATGAGCCACGAGATCCGGACTCCGATCCACACGATCATCGGAATGACCGAGCTCTTAAGCGAAACGAGACTCGATCCGGAACAGGTCGAGTACGCGAAGCAGATCGAGTTCTCCGCCGACGTGTTGCTCAGCCTGATCAACGACATTCTCGATTTTTCGAAGATCGAGGCGGGGAAGCTTTCACTCGAATGTATCGAGTTCGACCTGCACCGTACGGTCGAGGACGCCGTCGATCTGGTCGCCCTCGAAGCGCACAAAAAGGGACTCGAGGTCGTCATCCGAATCGGATCGGAGGCGCCGAGATACGTCATGGGCGATCCGGTGAGATTCAGGCAGATCATCGTCAACCTTTTCAACAACGCGATGAAATTCACCTCCGAGGGAGAGATCGCTATCTCGCTCGATCGAATCGATGGGAACGAGACCGGGTCGAGAATTCTGGTTGAGGTTCGCGACACGGGAATCGGCATTCCGAAGGAAAAACTCCAGCGACTCTTCCAGGAGTTTTCTCAGGTCGATTCGTCGACGACGCGAAAATACGGCGGGTCGGGGCTGGGGCTTTCGATTTGCCGAAATCTGGTCAAGATGATGGGCGGGACGATAGGCGTAGAGAGCGAAGAAGGCGCCGGCTCGATCTTTCGTTTCGAGCTTCCCGTTGAGGAGACCGGGCGGAGCGACGAAACGAGTCGGGTCGTGCCTCTCGACGGGTACTCCCGGGCGCTCGTGGTCGACGACAACAAGACCGCCGGGGAGGTGCACGCCGCGTATCTCGCCGAGCTTGGGCTTTCGGTCCGGGGCGCCGACTCGGCGACCGAGGCGCTCGAAGAGCTGCGTTCGGCCACCGCACGCGGCGAGCCGTACGACCTGTGCATGATCGATCTCATCATGCCGCGCATCGACGGATGGCATTTGGCGAGTGAGATAAACGCCGACCAATCGATTGCGGACGTCAGGCTCTTTTTGATGAGTCCGGCGGGTAAGAGCGGCGATGAGGCGAAAATGAAGTTGCTCGGCTGGTTCGACGGTTATCTCACCAAGCCGATAAGGCGCGACGAGCTGCGGCAGCTGTTGATACGCTCGCTTTCGGGTCCCGAAGAACTCGTGCCTATCGACGAATCGGAGATCGAACCGACCGACGCCGCGGGAGCGGGTTTCCGCGTTTCGCGTACGACGGTGTTGGTGGCCGAGGACCATGAAGTCAATCAACATCTTTTTCGAACGATCCTCGAAAATCTCGGCTTTCGCGTGCTTCTCGCGTCAAACGGTCGCGAGGCGGTGGAACTCGTCGATTCGCACGTAGGGCTCATTTTTATGGACGTGCAGATGCCGGAGATGAACGGATACGAAGCGACGCGTCTGATCCGGAGATCCGGTAACGCCGTACCGATTATCGCCGTCACCGCAAGCGCGCTCAAGGGAGAGCGTGAAACGGCGCTCGCGGCGGGAATGTCCGATTTTCTCACCAAGCCGTTCCGTAAGCGCGATCTCGAACCGTTGCTCAAAAAGTGGCTCGCCGGCGCGCCGGCCGATGTGCGCGACACGAGCAATACGGAATCCGACGGGCAGTCGTCGAACGGCGAGCCGTCCCGGGTCGAAATCCCGGAACCCGGGCCGGAGGGGCCGGACGTGTTCGATTTCGACGAAGCGGTCGACACCTTTCTCGGAAACGAAGCGACGGTTCGTTCGCTGCTCGGAACGTTGCGCGACCGTGTCGATGCCGGCGGAAGCGCTATTCGTGAGGCGCTTCTCAGGCTCGACTACGAGCGGATTCGTTCGGAAGCTCACGCGATAAAGGGTAGCTCGCTGAGTCTTTCGGTCCGACGTCTCGGCCGCGCGGCGGCGGATCTCGAGTCGGCGGCCAAGGAGTCGGATGAGGCGGGTTGCCGGGAGGCGGCATCGAGGGTATTCGAAGAGATCGAAAGGTTTGCCCGCTATTCGGAGAACTTTACCGTTTCGTAGCCCGCCTCGTAGAAGAACTGCCTCAAGAAACGCCTCGCCTGCACCTCGGCCTGATCGAAGAGCCCATCCTCCCGCAGGCGGGCGGCGACGTCGGCGGAGACGAACGCGGAGAGGCGCTTCCATCCGTCGGGGGTAATCCTCAGGTCGGGATACTCGTAGTCGGCGCGCGAGCTGTCGTCGATGATAAGCTCCGTGATTCCTACCGGCGGCAGGTCGACCACGACGACGCCGTCGGAGCGAAGCGAAATCGGCCCGGTCGAGTCGGCGTCGGCGCGACCGGTTTCCGGGACGAGGCGGTCGAAATCGAACCCGATTTTGGCGATGACCGTCAGCACGACGAAGTCGCCGCGCTTCGAGGCGACTTCGATGCCGATTTCCTTTGCCAGCCGGTAGACCGCAAGATAGCGTTCTTCGAGCTCCGAGAGCGGCGGACGTCGCGATTCGGCCCGCTCGAGAAACCGTTTCCAACTCACCCGCGCGGGGACGTAGTCGTAGGGGAAAACGATCTTGTAGATCGCTTCGACGGTGTTAAGACGCATCAGGTCGCGTCCCGCCAAAGCGATGAGCGACGAGGAGGAGCTTGTTTTATCGGTGATCAGCCCGAAATCGAGGTTGAAAAGCGGGTCGGCGAGAAGCAAAAAAACGAGCAGCAGTATCACCGGAATGAGCGCGACGGCCAGGCGTGGGGAAATCCTAAAGCGGGGCAAAACGAACCTCTTCGAACCCCGTCGCGGCAAGAAGCCCGGCGATCATGCTTTTCGCGTTCGACGCGGCCTTTTGCAGTATCTCCCGTTGTATCGCATCCTCCCGGATCCGGTCTTTGATTCGATCGATTTCGTCGTAATAATCGAGCCGTTCGATCCTGCCGCCGCTCTCTTTGACGAAGTACTGATGGATCGACGACTCGTCGGCGTCGATCAGCAGGATCTTCGCCGCCGGAAGGCGGACCGTCACCGCCGAGCGGCCGGGCCCTCGTGAGATCGACAGCCCCTCGGATAGATCGATCCCGGCCTGGACACGGATGTCGATCGAGAAAAGGACCTGCGTATGCATCGTGCGTATCATGAGAAACGACCGATCGCGCTCGACGAATACGATGTCGCGGTAGACTTGTTCGTAGGTGGGAAGTTCGAGAATCGAACGGACCTTCTCTTCCAGGACCTTCGTGTCGCGCCCGCCGCTCGCGCAGGAGACGAGAGCCGGCAAGATCAGCACAAACGCGATTCGGGACCGAATGCTCTCCGCGACGTTCACGGGAACATTCTACACCGTCGGCCGCGTTGGCAACAGGAGCGACTCACGGCGTCGCCGGCCACCTGTAGTACTCGCCCGGACGCCGCGACGGGCAGAGCGCCTTGACGGCACGCTCGGCCGTTCGAGCCCAACGCGCGATAAGGACGAACTTTCTGCGATCAAAGAAGAATACCGTTCCGTGTCCGGCCGCGACGACATCCGGTTTGCAGCGAAGCAGGCGTTTGCACGTCGGAACGAAACCTTCGCGCAGACGACTTCTGTTGTACGCGCAAAAACCGCCGGTTCCGTTCCATCGCGAAGACGGCTGGATCGTGTCACCGGAGAAGAGAACGCGGCGACCGTCGATCCGCGCGATCAACGCCGCGTGCCACCATGTCTGCCCGGGGGCGGCAAAGTACTCGAAGTCGATGCCCTCCCAGGTAAACGTCCCGTCGCCGCGCAGCTCGATGTCCGCTCGGACGGGCGACGGCGGAAGCCACGGAGCGCGCAGTATCCTGTGACGTTCGGGAGGCCACAGCGGCCACGAAACCCGTTCGTGAAGCACGACCTCGGCGCCGAAGTCCTCGCGAAGCCGGTCGGCCGCGTCGCAGTGATCGAGATGGTAGTGCGTGGCGGTGCAGCGGGCGACCTCGGGGTTTCCAAGCTCGGCGCGCAGAGCCGAAAGCGCGGCCATGTCGGCGCCGCACGGGTCCACCACAAGCGCCCGCCCGGAGTCGGCGACCACGAGATAGCCGTTGCTCCCGAACTGGAACAGGTGAGGGCTAATCCGTACCGCGCCGCAGCCGAGCGCCTCGGTCGGTACGTAGCGGTCGGCGACGCGCGGCGAGATCTGCCCTTTGGCGTGATAGAAACGGAGAAGGCGTCGCGACAGCCGCCGGAGCGTGGGCCCGATCGCGCGGCGAACGACCGGACCGTGGGAAGGGCACAGCAGGTCGATTCTTACGCCCCGGAGTCGCTCGATTCCTTCCCAGGCGGCGAGCGCGCCGGCGCCCGTCCAGTGGTCGGTTTCCAGATGAAACGGTTCCCACACCGTTCCGCCGTGGTGGACGGCGTCTCCTGAAAACACCACCTGCATACCGTCGATGTCGAAAAGGATCGAAACGGCCGCGCTTCCGTGACCCGGCGTGTGGAGAAACCTTATCCGACGTCCGAGGCGGTAGTGGTCGGAGTTGGGAACGACGTCGAATGCGACGCTTCGGATACCGCGACGCGGCGGGGCGTAGCTTGCAGGACATCCGTCACCGAGCAGGAGGTCCCGGGAATCGCCGAATCTTTCGGGACCCGGCTCGATGAAGCGACGGTCATCGGCCGGAGCGTGAACCGTGCAGGGAAGCCGCTTGAGGTCATAGAGTCCCTGAAGCTGCTCATGATGATGGTGGGTCAGGTAGATCGCTTCGAGGGTCTCTATTCCGAGCCGCGGCAATTGGTCGATCCACTCGCATCGACCCGGGTCTATTACGATCGCGCGGGCTCGGTCGCGTATCAGATAGGTCGCACACCCGTCGCCGTTGTCGAATCTGAAAAGATGATCGGTTATCCGGATCACGGCGCCTCGGCCCATCGGCTCAAAATGCTGTCGAGCTCGTCATATCCGTAGGCGACGTCGAGGTCGGGACGCTCACGGCATATCCTCTCGGGCGGACGGAAGAGGACACCCGTATCGGCGGTATCGATCATGCTCAAATCGTTGTAGGAGTCTCCCACCGCGGCGACCCTCATTCCCGCCTGCCTGAGAGCTTCGACCGATTTTCGTTTTCCGTCCTCGAGACGAAGACGATAGTCGGTGATTCTTCCGTCGGGGGCGACGATGAGTGTGTTGCAGAAGAGCGTCGGCCACTCGAGAGTTCTCATAATCGGCCGCGCGAACTGTTCGAAGGTGTCTGAAAGAATAACGACCTGGTAACGTTCGCGAAGCCGCCGTAGAAACGTAAGAGCGCCGTCGATCGGCGCGAGTTTCGCGATAATCGCCTGGATCTGCGGAAGGGTAATCCCGCGATCGTCGAGCACGGCGAGCCTTCCGCGCATCAGGTGGTCGTAGTCGGGAACATCGCGGGTGGTAAGCGCGAGTTCCGGGACGCCGAGGACCTCGGCTACCGCGATCCAGATTTCGGGTACGAGCACTCCTTCGAGGTCCAGACAAATCAGCTTCACCGCAACTCCTTGTGCGATAGTGTTGTACCAGACCGCGTTCCGATCGGCAACAGGCGCTCGATGCGAGAATTGCCCACGACCCACGCGACAAGCTTTTCATCCTCGGCCGGGATTCGTACAATGGTCCTCTATGCTGGATACTCTGCCTGTTTCCATGGAACGCGTAAAAGTCGATCGTTATTCGCTCCTCCTCGAACCCGACTTCGAAAACTCCACCTTTGCCGGAACCGCGTCGCTCGAGTGCTCGTTCTCCGGATCCGACGGCGCGGCGGGAGACGCCGAAGAGACCGTCGTTGCGCTTCATTCGCTTGATCTCGATATTAAAAGCGTCGAGACCTCGGGCGGGTGCGGTGTCGCAAGCTACGAGGCGGACCCCGGGCGGCAGCTGCTCGAGATTCGGTTCGACGGGAACCCGCGCCTGCGGGAGACGATCACGATCGTCTTTTCGGGCCGCTTGAACGACGGAATGGTCGGTTTCTACCGCAGCCGTCTGGGCGCCGACTGGTGCGCGGTTACCCAGTTCGAGGAGCGCGACGCGCGAAGAGCCTTCCCGTGCATCGATCATCCGGGAAGGAAATCGGTATTCGACATTGCGCTCGTCGCCCCCCCGGGCGCCACGGCGGTTTCGAACACCGTGGTTCTGGATATCGTGGATCTTCCCGACGGCCGGCGCCGTTATCTTTTCGCACCCACGCCGCCGATGTCCACCTATCTTCTCTTTTTCGGCGTCGGACCGTTCGACGCAATCGAGGAGACCGGCGGGCGCATCCCTATCCGCGTCCTCGGCGCCCCGGGCAGGGTCGAAAGCGGGTCGGTGTCGATTCCTTTCGCGCGCGATGCGCTCGAGTATTTCGAGTCGTACACCGGCGTCGAGTATCCGCTTGGAAAGCTCGATTTGATCGGTGTTCCCGATTTCGCCTACGGCGCCATGGAAAACTTCGGCGCCATCACCTACCGCGAGAACTATCTCTATCTCGATCCGACCGCCTCCTCGCAGCAGGATATCCAGCGGATGGCGACGATCACGGCGCACGAGGTGGCGCACATGTGGTTCGGCGACCTGGTGAGTCCGGCCGACTGGAGCTACGTGTGGTTGAACGAGGCATTCGCCACCTACTTCGGCAACCTCGTTACCGAGTCGACGCATCCGGAATGGGAAGTGCTGAAGCAGTTCGTTTCGGGCACGCGCGCCTCGGCGATGGAGCGCGACGGACTCCCGGGAACGATTCCGATCGAGGTCGAGAAGGGGACCTTTACCGAGATCGATCCTTCGACCGCGCCGATCATCTATTCGAAGGCCGGAGCGGTGCTTCATATGATGAGAGAGTATCTCGGCGAGGAGAGGTTCAGATCGGGCGTGCACGCCTATCTGTCGGCCCACCGCTTCGCCGCTACCGACACCGAGGGATTTCTCTCCTCTTTCGCCGAAGGGGCCGGACCCGAGTCGAGGGCTATTATCGAACACTGGGTCCGCCGACCGGGCTACCCTCTTATCCGCTCGCGGCGCGTCGGCGACCGGGTCGAGCTGACGCAGGAACGGTTCGTCTACGGCGGCTCATCGGCCGGAGTCTGGCCGACGCCGATTACCGTGCTGGTCGTCGACGAGGCGGGCGCCGTCACAAGCGTGAGGCTGCTTCTCGATCACGAGAGCGGCGCGTTCGATCTGCCCGGACGCGCAAAGGCATACAAGATCAACGCCGAGCAGGCGGGGTACTATCGGGTCCGGTACGCTCCCGATGATCTTCTCGCTCTTTCGGAGTGCTACGCCTCCTTCGGGGAACTCGATCGGGCGGGGTTGCTCGACGATCTGTACGCCCTGTTCCTCGCCGGAGAACTCGGCTTCGGTGAGATCCTCGACTTCGTCGATCGGGCTTTCGACGAGGAGTCGGCCGAATTGCCGACGGCGGCGCTCGGTCGGATCCTGACAATCTGCGTCGATCTTCTCCCGTCGCTTCGCGAAAAGGCGGTCGAGGCGCTCCTTCGGTCTTCAAAGCGGGCGTTTGATCGGGTCGGAACCGAGCCGCGGCCGGTCGATACGCCGGCCGACGTGCGGATTCGCTCCCGCCTTCTGTGGTCGTTCTATCGCGCAGGCGAGGAGGCCGCCGCGACGGCGCTCCGGTGCGGGTTCGAACGAATCGAACGCGGCGGCGAGGTTTCCCCCGATCTTCTCCCTATCGTATACCGTTACGCCGCGGCGGCGCGAGCGGTCGAGTTCGAGTGGTTTACTCGACAGATCGAGGATGAGTCGGCCTCCGAAGCGCGGCGCAGGCATCTGTTGGCGGGAATGGTTTGGTATCCGGACGCGAACGAGCTTCGGCGCGTGCTCGACTACATCATGCAATCGGTTCCGCAACGGAATCGGCATTTCGCCGTCGACGGTGCCGTTGCGAATCCGTCAACGCACCCGCTGCTGCTTCCGTGGCTCACACGTTCGGTGGGAGAGTTGCGGAAGACTCACGGCTACGCATTCGCCTCTATCGTGGCCTCCACGCTCCCGGTCGCCGGTATCGGTCGAACGGAAGCGACGCGGGAGTTTGCCGACACCGAGCTGCGGCCTATCGGGGCGGCCGGACCGATCGACATGGCCCTCGAGCGTATGGAAGTGTTTGATCGATTCGTCGACCGCATCGAAGGTTGGCGCGCCGGGGACGATCGCGTCGAACGGAGACCCGGCACATGAAAATCGTCGTCGCACCGGATTCGTTCAAGGGAAGCAACAGCTCGGTTCGGGTAGCCGAAATAATCGAGCGCGGTGTCCGGGTGATTTTTCCGGACGCGGAAATCGTGCGCATACCGGTCGCAGACGGCGGCGAGGGGACCGTCGAGGCGGTGATCGCCGCGGCAGGCGGAGAGTACCGGGATGTCGAGGTGACCGGTCCGCTCGGCGAGCGTGTCACGGCGCGTTACGGTCTTCTCCCCGGCGGACGCGGGGTCATCGAAATGGCCGCCGCCTCCGGGCTTCCTCTTGTTCCGGCCGGACGGCGTGACCCGGAACAGACCACCACGTTCGGGACGGGGGAGCTTATTCTCGACGCGCTCGATCAGGGGTGCACCGAGATTCTCATCGGAGTCGGCGGCAGCGCGACCAACGACGCCGGAATGGGAATGGCGCAGGCGCTCGGCTTTTCGTTTCTCGATTCGGCCGGGCGCGAGGTCGGCAGAGGAGGAAAGCACCTCGCCGAGGTCGAAGCGATAGATACGCGGGCGGTCGATCCGCGACTGGCGTCCTGCCTTGTCACGGTCGCCTGCGACGTGCGCAACCCTCTGTTCGGAGAAGAAGGCGCGGCTCATGTCTACGGTCCGCAGAAAGGCGCAGACGGCGCGATGATCGAACGACTCGACCGCGGTCTGCGCAGGATCGCCGAGCGGATCGAACGCGATCTCGGCGCCTCGGTTGCCGAAGTACCCGGCGCCGGCGCGGCCGGCGGACTCGGAGCGGGACTACTCGCGTTCTGTGGGGCGGAGCTCAAATCCGGGATCGACGCGGTGCTTGACATCGTGCGCTTCGATGAGATGGTTGCCGGGGCCGGTCTTGTCATTACCGGCGAGGGAGCGATGGACGGTTCCACCGCTTACGGCAAGGTGCCGGTGGGCATCGCGCGCCGCGCAAAACGATCCGGCGCGGCTGAAGAACGCGACCGAGGGAGCGGGAACGAGATTCCGGTGGTCGCGGTGGTCGGCAACATCGGAAAGGGCGCGTCGAACGTCTACCGGCACGGTATCGATGCAATCATGAGCACGGTAAACGGCGCTATGCCGCTTTCCGAGGCTCTCGACCGGTCTGTGGAGTTGCTGGAAGAGGCGTCGGAGCGACTGATGCGTATCGTGCGCGTCGGCATGCGTCTGTCGTGACGCTCACGTTGGTCGCGACGGCCGATCTTCATCTGGGAATGACCTTCTCCTCCTATGCGGAGGTCGGCGCCGTTCTCGCGGAGGCGCGCTTCGATGCGCTCGACAGGATCATCGACGCGGCCAACGACGCGAGCGCGGACATCATCGTCGTTGCCGGCGACCTGTTCGATCGTCCGCGCCTCGCCGCCGAGATCGTGCACCGCGCGGTCTCTTCTTTTCGAAGGTTCGAAGGCGCGTTGGTCGCGATACTCCCCGGGAACCACGACTATACCGGCGGGCCCGACGCGCCGCCGTGGGACGCGTTTATGCGCGCCGCGGTCGAGTCGCGGCTCGACGTTTTGATGCTCGACGAGCAGCGACCCTACGATCTGCGTGAGCATCGGCTTCCGTGCGTGCTCCTTCCCGGGCCGTGCACCTCCAAACATCGCGAGAGCAACGCCATCGGTTGGATTGCAGAGCTTGCGGATACCTGGTCTCCGAGTTCGGAAGGCGCAGAGACCGGCCGTGCCGGCGATGCGATAGTCGTCGGAGTGGCTCACGGAAGCATTGAAGGGATTTCGCCCGACATGGAACGTCGCTACTACCCGATGCGACCGGCCGATTTTGAACGGTCGCCCGCCGATTTCTGGATCGTGGGACACACGCATCTGCATCGGGAATCGAGCATCGGCGGAAACCGCCGGCTCTTTATCCCGGGCGCCCCCGAGCCCGACGGGTTCGACTTCGACGACGCCGGCGACGCCTGTCTGGTTACGGTGGACGAGGGGCGTAGAATCGAATCGAGGACCATTCCGATCGGCCGATTCCGGTTCTACGACCGGTCCGCCGAGGTGCACTGCCTCGAGGAGATCGAGGAAGCGGCGCGGATCGCTCCGAACCGGGACCCGCAGACGACGCTCATGCGCGTCGCGCTTTCCGGCGGCATTTCCTCGGAGGAGTATCGGCTCTATACCGCCTGGCGTCGCAGACAAGCCGTTGAGTTTCTGTACTTCCAGGTCGACGACAGGTTACTGCACGAAGAAATCTCGCGGGAACGAATTGACGCGCTCTATCCGGTCGACTCTTTCCCGCACAGGCTGCTTTCGGAGCTTCTCGAAGAAGACGACGTCGAGGCGGTGGAGACCGCCTATCGTTACCTCGACGCGGCGCGCCGGGGCGGCGGAGAAAACAAGGAGTGATTCTGAAAAGCCTCCACATCGATACCTTCGCCGGGCTCGCGGACCGGCGCGTCGAGTTCGCGGGCGGACTCAACATCGTTGAAGGTCCGAACGAAGCGGGGAAATCGACTCTGTTTCACGCAATCGAAGCGGTGCTGTTGACGCCCGCGCAACTCACCAAGAGCGTTTTCGCCCGCCGAATGGGTCGTTTCCTGCCGGTCGGCGGCGGAGACACGATAGCGGTTTCGCTTACTTTCGAGCACGCGAAGGAGATCCATACGGTCGCGAAAAGCTGGGGCCGTTCCGCCGTCGCGCGACTTGAGCTTCCCGGCGGCGGCGTCGTCTCCGACGACCGAGAGATCACAATGCGCATAGAATCGATGCTTCCAGCGCCGCCGGCGACGATCCGGACGATCTTTCTCTCGCGGCAGAGTGCGCTCGGATTTACCGTCGATGAGCTTCGCAGGGAACCCGCGATCTTCGAGGACTTATCGGAGACCCTCCGAAGAAGTGTTTTGGAGACGGCGGGCGTTGCGGTTGAGGCGTTCAAACGCAGGCTCATGGAGGACTATGAGGCCCACTTCGATCACTGGGACCGGCGCCGCCATGCTCCCGAGCAGAACCGCACCATCGACAATCCATGGACCCGCCGGGTCGGACACGTTCTGCGCGCGTGGTACTCGATGGAGAAGGTGCGTCGCGACCTCGATGAAGCAAAGCGAATCGAAGCGCGGATTCGCGAGTTGACCGATGCGATCGATGCGATCGACGGCGAGATCCGCGCGGCTGCGTCGTTTATCGAGGAACACGAGACGACCGTCGGGGCCGCATCGCGCGCCGAGATCATCGACGGAAGACTCGACGCGCTCTCCGAGCGGGTCGCCGCGCTACGAAGCGACTATGATCGCCTGCCCGAGCTCGAACGCGAAATGCGGACGATCGACGAGCGGATCGAGGCCGGGGCCGCCTCGATTGTGCAACTGAAGCACGAAGAAGCGGAGGCGCGCGCGGCCGCCTCGAAGCGTGAACTGCGCGGGACTATCGAACGCGTCGGGGCGCTCCGGCGCGCGATCGAAGAGCTTCGCGCCGACCCGGCGTTCGAGCGGCCTATTTCCCGGGAGGATCTGGAGACGATTCGGCGTGCGGTTTCCGAGCTCGCCTATGCTGCGCAGGCGCTCGACGCCGGGCGGATGACCTTTACCTTCGTCGCCGATCGCCCGACGAGTGTTGACATCGGCGCAGTCTCCGGCGCCGAGCGGATTCATGTGGAGCTCGAACCCGGAGTCGCGCGGACGCACCGCGCCGAAGGATCGGTCGGCGTGAGGCACGACGGGCTCACGATGACCGTGCGGGCCGGCGAAGAGGACCCGGCGGAACTGGCGAAGCGACACGCCGAGCTCACCGACAGATGCCGCGCCGTGTTCGACGAGCACGGCGTGTCCGATCTTTCCGACGCCGAGGCGCGGAATGCGGCGTATCAGACGGCAAGGCTCCGGATCGACGCGATCGAAACG